>JAGWOX010000035.1 GCA_028877145.1 Acidobacteriota bacterium
ACTTCTGGGATTCCGGCGGACACTGGAAATCGCCGCGCTTTTGAACGCTTTCCTCGCCGTCACAGTTCTGAACCTAAGTCGTAGTCCCTCACTTTCCGCAAGCTTCGCCGCAGCCACAGCTAGGGCACGCACCGACCCCAATCTGGTCTACCGTCCCGGCAAGAAGGCAAACCTCTGGCTTCTCTTTCTCACCGGCTTCGTCAGCATGGCCTTCGAAGTCATCTGGATTCGTCAATTCACCCCGTACCTGGGCACGGTCGTCTACACGTTCGCTTTGATTCTCGCTTCATATCTTTTGGCCACATTCGAGGGTTCATGGATCTACCGCGCTTGGAACCGCGCGCAATCCCCCCCGAAAGCGGCCTCTGCCTGGGCGCTAGTCGGGCTGTGCGCTTTGGTTCCGTTGTTCTGCGCTGACCCGCGAGTAATGAGATTTGGATATGCCGGTGCCATAATACTGGCAGTGCTGGCGGTCGCGCCGTTCAGCGGGGTGGTGGGGTTTTTGACACCCATGCTGGTCGATGAGTGGTGCGGTGGTGATCCGGAACGGGCCGGTAAGGCATACGCGGTCAATGTGTTCGGATGCATTCTGGGTCCGCTTTTTGCGGGCTTTGTGGCGTTGCCGTGGCTGGGCACCCGATGGAGCACCGTGCTGCTGGCCGCACCGCTATTTCTCGTTGGATTGGTAGCTTCCCTAAGGCCTGAATGGCTCGCCGGCCCGGCGGAGCGGAACATTCGCTCGAAGGTGATCCTGGCGGGAGGGGTGGTGCTATTCTTGTTGCTCCTGACCGGGACCGAGAATTTTCGGGACACTCTCCGCCACCCAGTAGTGAAACGAGATTACACCGCAACGGTTATCGCGGCGGGCGAAGGAATGCAGAAACGCCTCCTGGTCAACGGGGTCGGCATCACTGTTCTCACGCCTGTCACCAAGATGATGGCGCACTTGCCTCTTGCCTTGCTCTCGCGACCACCGCGGAATGGATTGGTGATCTGCTTCGGGATGGGCACGACGTTCCGTTCAATGCTCTCTTGGGGGATTCCGACGACCGGCGTGGAACTGGTCCCGAGCGTTCCGGCACTCTTTGGGTACTTCCATAGCGATGGCCCGAAACTTATGAAGTCTCCTCTTGCCCATGTGGTAATCGACGACGGCCGCAGATTCCTGGAGAGGACGACAGGAATGTATGACGTGATCGTGATCGATCCGCCGCCCCCGGTAGAGGCTGCCGGATCGAGCCTTCTCTACTCGCGCCAATTCTACGCTCTTGCGAAAAGACGACTTCGCCCGGGCGGCATATTGCAGCAATGGCTGCCAGCCGGCGACACAACAACACAGACCTCCGTCGCCCTGTCCATCCGCGATTCGTTCCGGTATGTTAGGGTTTTCCGTTCTCTTGAGGGCTGGGGATTTCACTTCCTTGCAAGTGATTCGCCCATCCCAGTCACTTCCGCCGCCGTCCTAGCTTCACGCATGCCTGCCTCAGCTGTAGCGGACATGCTGGAATGGGGGCCGGATACGGCACCCGCGAAGCAGATCGAGGAAGTCCTTTCGAAGGAGATCCCGGTCCAGGAGTTGATCGCTGAAGATCCTTCGGTGCCGGCGCTCTCCGACGACCGGCCAGTCAATGAGTACTATATACTCCGGGCCTTACTTCCGCATTCCTGGATGCGCGGATCTCCTTGAAGGTCCCGGTGGGCCTGAGGGGATAGCGGCAGAGCAAATCGGGGAAGTTATCAGCGGTGAAGCATGCGCAGGTGAATACGAATGCCAGGGGACCCGGGTCTGGCTGCGGGTTGTCTACTCGGTAGCCCGAAACGAAACAGTCATTGACGTCCCTGCGGCCGGGAACTATAAACCACTGAGGTCCGGCGTACCCGCCCTGGGCACGGCACGCGCCCGTGCGGGCCAGGAGAAGACGCGTCGCCATGGCATCGTCCAAGAAAATCAATTCTCCCATGCACATGGCAAGCCAGCCGGTTGCGCTGTCCACTCCCGTGCCAGGCAGCCCCGGCGTCGCAAACACGGGTAAGCCAAAAGTCGTCGTGGTGATGCCGGCCTACAATGCCGCCAAAACCCTCCGCATCACGTATCAGGACATCCCGCACCAGCGGGTCGACGGGATCATTCTGGTCGACGACGGCTCGACCGACGAGACGCTGGCGATCGCGCGCGAGTTGAACCTCACGGTTTTCGTTCATGCGCGCAATTTCGGCTACGGCGCGAACCAGAAGACCTGCTACACGGAAGCGCTGAGGGACGGCGCCGACATCGTCGTCATGCTGCACCCGGATTATCAGTACGATCCCACGCTCTTGCCCGAGCTCGTGGCTCCGATCGAAGCGGGCGATGCCGACATCGTGCTCGGCTCGCGCTTCCTGATGGGCAGCGTGATGAAGCAGGGGATGCCCTGGTGGAAATACATCAGCAACCGATTCCTGACGAAAGTCGAAAATGTGGTCCTCGGGTGGAATCTTTCCGAATATCACACCGGCTATCGCGCCTACAGCCGCCGGGTGCTCGAAGAGTTGCCGTTTCTGCTGAATTCCGACAAGTTCGTTTTCGACCAGGAGTTTCTGGTGCAGGCCGCCGAGCGGCGTTTCCGCGTCAAGGAAGTGCCGGTGCCGACGAAATACTTTCCGGAGGCGTCTTCCGCGAGTTTCATCGCCAGTTGCATTTACGGGCTGAGCATTCTGCTGCTGCTCTCGCGCTACCTGTTGCATCGCGCCTCGGTCGTGAAGCAGAAGCAGTTCGAATCTTTCCACGCGCGCTACCGGCGGCTCGAATAGCGGCCTCAAGAGCGAAACAACCTGTGTTGCCTCACGGACTCTTCAGTCTGTTTGCTTCTCGCGCCCTGATCTCGCGGCTCGAGCGGCGAGCTTCGGGTTTCAAGAAACATTCCCCATAGTTTGCAATGCCGGGCACCGGGGAAAAGTGGGATACTCACGGTAGCTCTGGGGAAAACGGCGAACTGTCAACTTGGGAGAACCGACATGAAGGGCGTCGTACTGGCGGGGGGACTGGGAACGCGGCTGAGCCCACTGACCCGCGTCACGAACAAGCACCTGTTGCCGGTCTACGACCGGCCGATGATCTTCTATCCGATAGAAACGCTCGTGAACGCCGGAATCCGCGACATCCTCGTCATCACCGGCGGCCAGAACGCCGGCGACTTTTTGCGCCTGCTCTCGAACGGCAAGGATTTCGGCCTGGAGCATTTCAACTACGCCTATCAGGAGGGCGAAGGCGGCATCGCCGCCGCGCTACGCCTGGCCAGCCATTTCGTCGGGAAAGAAAAAGTCTGCGTGATCCTGGGCGACAACATCATCCAGGGCAACATCCTCGAATCCCGGCGCCGGTTCGACCAGCAGGAGCGCGGCGCGCACATCCTGCTCAAGGAAGTGCCCGATCCCGAGCGATTCGGCTGCGCGGAGATTGTCGACGGGCGCATCGTCAAGATCGCCGAGAAACCCAAGCGCCCCAAATCGTCTTACGCGGTCACCGGCGTCTACTTCTACGATGAAACGGTTTTTGAGCGCATCGCCTCGTTGAAACCGAGCGCGCGCGGCGAACTGGAAATCACCGACATCAACAATATGTATCTGGAAGAGGGCACGCTGACCTTCAGTTTCCTCGAAGGCTGGTGGACCGACGCCGGCACGTTTGAATCGCTCCGCCGTGCCACCAATCTCGTCGCGGAAACCGGCGCGAACCACGTGCCCTCGCAAGCCAGTGCTGCCCACAAGTCTGCGAGTGCGAGGACGGTAGCGTCCGCGCCGGCGGCGGAACCCGCCGTGGCCGCCGCCAAACAGGGGAAATCCGCCCGATGAGCCACGGTGTTCGGACGAAAGCCCTTCGCCGCCTGGCGAATTCCGCGTCGATCCATTTAACCCCGGGATCCCACGATTGCTCGTTCAAGGGGAGTTAAGAGGCGGCACGCGATGAAAGTTCTGGTCACCGGCGGCGCGGGATTTATCGGGTCGAACCTGATTCACCTGATGCTCGCCGAAGCGCCCGATCTGGAAATCACGAATCTCGATAAGCTCACCTACGCGGGAAATCTCGAAAATCTGGCCGATGTGGCCGATTCTTCCCGCTACCGTTTCGTCCAGGCGGACGTGGCGGACGCGAACGCGGTCGATCGCATCTTGGCGGACGGCTTCGACGCGGTCCTTCATCTGGCCGCCGAAACGCACGTCGACCGCAGCCTCGAGGACGCTGCACCCTTTCTTCGCACGAACGTTCTCGGGACCCAGGTTCTGCTGGAAGCGGTGCGCCGGCACGGCGTGAAGCGCATGGTCCATATCAGCACCGACGAGGTTTACGGCAGCGCGCCGCCCGACGCCAGTTTCGACGAATCGGCGGCGCTTCTCCCTTCGAGTCCCTACTCGGCGAGCAAGGCCGCGGCCGACCTGCTTGTCTTCAGCTACGTGCACACCTTCGGGCTGCCGGTGGTGATCCTCCGCTGCACGAACAACTACGGGCCCTACCAGTTTCCCGAAAAACTGATCCCGCTCATGATCGCCAACGCCCTCGAAGACCGTCCGCTGCCCGTCTACGGCGACGGCTTGCAGGCCCGCGACTGGATTCACGTGGAGGATTATTCCCGCGCGATTCTCGCGGCGCTGCGCGCCGGACGCGCCGGCGAAATCTACAACGTCTCGGCCGGGCGGCCGCGCACGAATCTCGAAGTGATCCGCACGCTCCTTGCCCTGCTCGGCAAGCCCGAATCGCTCATCACTTTTGTCCAGGATCGCCCCGGCCACGATCGCCGATACGCGCTCGACAGCTCGAAATTCCGCGACGAACTCGGCTGGGCTGCGCGCCGCAGTTTCGAGGAAGGGCTGGCCGCCACGGTAGAATGGAACCGCGCGAACGCGGCCTGGCTCGAGCGCTGCCGCAGTGGCGCGTATCGCGACTACTACCAGCGTCACTACGTCGATCGCGGGAAGACGCTGGCGAGTTGGCAGGGGTGAGCGTTCCGGCCGCAATGTTCATGCGACAACTGGAAAGTGCGGCCCGCAGCGGCTACCTTCATGTGCTGGAACCCCATTGTTTCCGCCAGGCTTGTGCCGCGCTGCGGGCGTGGCCGGCGGAACGGGAAAGGTGATGACGGTGCGCATTCTGATCCTGGGAGCGGGTGGGCAACTGGCGAACGAGCTGGAACGGGTGCTGAGGGAAGACGAGGTCCTCTCGCTGTCGCACGCCGAAGCGGATATTTGCGACCACGAAACCGTCGCCCGTCATGTCCGCGCATTCCATCCCGACTGCATCGTCAATACCGCCGCCTATCACCGCGTCGATGATTGCGAGGACGAAGTCGAGCGCAGCTTCAGGGTGAATGCCATCGCGCTGAAGGGGCTGTGCAACGTTGCCAACTCGGCGGGCGCGACACTGGTTCATTTCAGCACCGACTACGTCTTCGACGGCGCCCAGCGCCGTCCCTATCGCGAAACCGACCCGCCGAACCCGATTTCCATTTACGGAATGTCCAAGCTCTCCGGCGAACAGATCGTGCGCCGCTATGGCGAGCGTTACTTTCTGATCCGCACCTGCGGTCTCTATTCGGGCGGCGGCTCGCGCAGCAAGGGCGGAAATTTCGTTGAGACGATGCTGCGACTCGCGTCCGAGGGCCGCACGATTCGCGTCGTCAACGATCAGGTCGCCACGCCCACCAGCGCGAAAGATCTGGTGAAAAGCCTCGTTCCGATGCTTCACAGCGACCGCTACGGCCTCTACCACATGACCAACAACGGCTCGTGTTCCTGGTTCGATTTCGCGAAGGAAATTTTCCGGCTGGCGAATCTGCCAGCGAAGGTCCAGCCGGTTTCGACCGCGGAATTCCGCTCCAAGGCCCGCCGGCCGTCCTATTCGGTGCTCGACAATCTGGCGCTTCGCGAAGCCGGCTTCCCGGAATTGCCCGCCTGGCAGGAAGCCCTGGCCGAATACCTCCGCGAACGCATCACCGACTGATTGGGTGACAAAACGGCGAAGAGAGGAGCTCAGCGCGTATTCATCACCAGCAGCTTCGGCTCGGTCATCTCTTCAATGGCGTATTTCAGCCCTTCGCGGCCCACACCTGAATCCTTCACGCCGCCATACGGCATGTGATCCACGCGCCAGGAGGGAATGTCGCCGGCGACCAGCCCGCCCACGTCCAGCCGTTCGTAAGCCGCGAAGATGCGGCGAACGTCGTTCGTGAAGATGCCCGCCTGGAGCCCGAACCGCGAATCGTTCACCCGCTCGAGTGCCTGATCGAATTCATCGTAGGGATTGACCAGCACCACCGGCGCGAACACCTCTTCGCAGCTCACCCGCAGTTCCGGTTTCGTTTCTCCAAGCACCGTGGGATCGAGATACGCGCCGCGGCGCTTGCCGCCCGTGAGCAGCCGCACGCCGGTCTTCACCGCTTCCTCGATCCAGCTTTCCGCCCGCTTGGCCGCGTCTTCGCTGATCATCGGCCCGACGTCGGTGCGCTCATCGAGCAGATCGCCGACGTGCAGCGCCTTGACGCGCGGCAGCAGCTCGGCCAGGAATTTTTCCTCCACGCTCCGCTGCACGAAAATGCGCTGCACCGATATGCAGCTCTGCCCCGCATAGGAAAATCCGCCGGCCACGCAGCGATCTGCGGCGTAAGCGAGATCGGCGTCGCTGTGGACGATCACGCTGGCGTTGCCGCCGAGTTCAAGCGCCACTCGCTTCTTTCCCGCCCGTTGCTTCAGCTCCCAGCCCACCGCGCCCGAGCCGGTGAACGTGAGCATCTTCAGCCGCTCGTCCGAGACCAGCGGCCCGGCATGCGCGTGCGAAATCTCCATCACGTTGAGCGCGCCTGCGGGCCAGCCTGCTTCCGCAACGAGAGCGGCCAGTTTCAGCGAAGTGAGTGGCGTTTGTGGCGCGGGCTTGTGCACCAGAGTGCACCCCGCCGCCAGCGCCGGCGCCCATTTGTGCGCCACCAGATTCAGGGGGAAATTGAACGGCGTGATCGCGGCGATCGGCCCCAGCGGAAACCGCCGCAGCAAGCCCCAGCGTCCCGCCGCCGACGCATGTCGATCCAGTTGCAGCCATTCGCCGCCGATGCGGCCGGCTTCCTCGGCAGCCACGCGGAACGTGAAAACCGCTCGCTCGACTTCCTGCCGCGCGGCGCGAATCGGCTTGCCCGCCTCGAGCGCCACCAACCGCGAGAACTCCTCAAGCTGATCCTGAATGCCCGAAGAAATGTGATGAAGAATGCGCTCCCGTTCGTAGGTCGGCATTCGCCGTGTTTCGCCGAACGCCCGCACAGCGGCGCGGATTGCCGCTTCCAGATGCTCAGGTCCGGCGCGATACGTGGCCCCAACCACGCTGCCGTCGCTGGGCGCACGAATTTCGAAGCGTTCGCCCTCGGTGTGCCACGCGCCGTCGAGAAAGAACCCTATGGTTTTCGCGTCCGTCTGCGCTTCCTTATGCGTATCCCGCTTCGCCGCTTGTGCCATCCGAAAACCCTCCCGCAGTCTCTGCCCGTCCCTACTATAGCTACGTTGCCCCCTGGTCTGACCAGTCTACCAGTCCCAGGTCCCCCACCGGAACTCCGCGCGAGCCACGCAATCGGCAAGCTGCTTGGGTAGAATCCCCTTGCCCCATGAACGATCGCGAAACCACGGCGAAATCTGGATGGCCCGGCAGGTGGGAGTTGATTGCGCTTTGCGGCCTCGCCGTCGCGCTCGTTCTCACCAACCCGCATTTCACCTTCCTCGACGACGAAACGAACATCATCTACGGAGCGGCCCGCTCCGCTGCCCAGATCCTCGCCGCTTTCCTGCATGGCAGAGGGATGCACGAACATCCCCCGCTCTACGATCTGCTCCTCCACGGCTGGCTGCGCCTCACCGGTGAAAAGCAATGGGCGCTGCGGATTCCCTCGATCCTCTTCTATGTATCCGGTATCGGCGCACTGGCGCTTGCCGCGACGGATGTGGCCTGCAAACGCGCCGGGCGCGCCCTTATCTGGATCGCGGTGCTCTGGCCTTACGGTTTCCACTACGGCCGACTCGCGGCCTGGTATTCGTTCTGTTTCCTGATGGTGGCTCTTGCCACTCTCGCCTACTTGCGTGTGTTGCGTTCGCCAATCGGGGGCAACTGGTTATTTCTCGCGGCATCGAGTCTCGCTCTTGTTTGGGCGAACTATTTCGGCTGGGCGCTGGTGGCATGTCTGGTCGTGGATTTTCTGCTGCGGCGTCGCCGCGACCCTCGCCTTCCGCGGTGGCCCTTGGCCGGCATCGCCGCCGTGCTCGCACTGGCTTATTTGCCGCTGGCTCGAGCCTTCTGGGACGAACTCATGACGCATCCCACCGAAGGCGGCCACAGCCCCGTCGCTCGATTTCTCTACGGAATCTACGGGCTCTATACGTTGGCGGTGAGCGAATCCGTCGCGCCATGGTTCTGGAGGCTGGGAATTCCTGCCGCCTTGGCGACAGCCGCTCTCCTGCTCGCACTGGCCACCGCTCGCCAGCCGGGCCGCAGATTCTTCGTCTATTTCTGCGCCTTGTTCGCTCTGATGACGCTCGGCGGCATTCTCACGACAAAGCGCCTGTTGCTGATCGCTCCGTGGTTGCTCTTGCCGGCCGCCACGCTTGCCGGTTTCGAATCACGCCCGCCCGAAGCGCCAGCGTCGCGCAGTCAAAACGGGAACAGAAAATTCCTCCTCGGCTCGCTTGCCGTGGCGTTCGCTATCGGTTGGTTCGGCATCCTGTTCCCCCGCCACTACGCCGCGCCGCGTTTCATCGAGCCATGGCCGCAAGCGGGGCGAGAAGCGGCCGGTGCGCTCAGCCGCGGCGGCATCGTGATCGGCAACAGTCCCTCCTTCTTTTTCTATCTGGGCTATGCCATCGCCGCGCGCCAGGATCACGAACTCCGACCTCTCGAAGCCCTTCCTTTTCCCGGCGTCTACGAGTCAAGCGCCTGGATTGACGCGGGCCACCCGTTGCGCCCTTCCGTGCTGCTTGTGAAAGGTGTCCCTGTTTTCGGTCCCAGCGACCCAATGGATTCCGCCGAGCGCTGGCTCGACGCCCATTGCCAACTCGCGAGCGACACCCTAGCGCTTCACGACTCCGGCTACCAGCTAAAGCAGCGTTTCCTCCCGGGTCTCGGCGAACTCCCCTGGCGCGTCGAAACTCGACGTTACACTTGCACCGCCCCTCGTTAGCCGCGATTTCTCATCAAGGGGTTGTGCAGCGCCGGGCTCCAACCCGGCATCTTTCTTTTCTCCATTGCCGATTCCGGAATCCGTTGCCTCAACCGCTTTCCGGCGGGAGAAATCGCCGCAACGGTGATAGAGTGTCTCGCTATCGTGGCCGACAACAACCCTCCTCGCGAATCTCCCGCCCCTGTTGCCGGGGCTGCCGCTGCTTCCGGTCCCGGGCTCGCCCGCGCTCTCGGCCTGTTCGACACGACAATGGTGGTGATGGGAGGGATCGTCGGCGCGGGAATTTTCATCAATCCCTACGTCGTCGCCCGCGAAGTGCACCGTCCGGCAGAGATTCTGACAGCATGGGCTTTGGGCGGCATGATCGCGCTCGCCGGCGCCTTCGTCTATGCGGAACTGGCCGCGCGCCTGCCGGAGGTGGGCGGGCAATACGCCTATTTGCGCGAGGCGTATAAGCCCGGCGTGGCATTTCTCTACGGCTGGGCATTGTTGCTCGTGGTGCAGACGGGCGGAATGGCGGCAGTCGCGGTGACGTTTGCGCGCTATGTGCGCGAACTGGTTCCGATGGGACTTTCCGACGCGGCTCTAGCCGCGCTCGCGCTCGCCGTGCTCACGGTGATCAATTGCCTCGGCGTGCGCGCCGGGAGCACTGTGCAGAGCGCGCTGATGGTTCTGAAAATTCTCGCGATCGCGGCGCTGGTAGGCTGCGGCTGGCTGCTCACGCGCCACGCCGCACCGGCCGCCGCGGCGCCGCCAATCCCTCCGCTGGCCGCCGTCGCGGCGTTCGCGGCGGCAATGGCGCCAGTCATGTTTTCCTACGGCGGCTACCAGACGGCGAATTTCATCGCCGGCGAAGTTAGGCGGCCGGAAGTAACGTTGCCGCGCGGCCTGGTGCTGGGCGTGCTGGGTGTGATGGCCCTCTACCTTGGCGTGAATTTGGTTTCCTTGCGCGCGCTCGGCGCGGCGGGTCTCGCCGCCGCCACGGCCCCCGCATCGGCCGTGATGCGCATGGCTCTTGGCAGCCGCGGCGCGGAAATCATCGCATTCGGTATCGCCATTTCCGCTCTCGGATTTCTGAGTCAGTCGATGCTCACCGCTCCTCGCGTCTACTACGCGATGGCGCGCGACGGCGTCTTCTTTCGCGCGGTCGGCTGGCTCGATCCCCGCTCCCGCGTTCCCGTCGTCGCCATCGTCCTGCAGGGCATCTGGGCAGCGGTGATCGCCGTTTCCGGCCGCTACGAGCAGATCCTGAACTACATGATTTCGATTGATCTTTTGTTCATGGGTCTCACCGCCACATGCCTCTTCCGCGAGCGCTTCCGTCACGGCCGCGAGACGGCCCGCTTCCGCGTCCCTGGCCATCCCTGGACCACCCTCGGCTACATCGTCGCATCATGGTTAGTCGTCGCCGGCACAATCGCTTACGATCCGGTGCACGCCGGCATCGGATTTGCGATTCTGTTTGCCGGCGTACCTGTCTATTGGCTCTGGCGTCGCAGGCAATCCCCGAGGGAGGAAGGATGACCGTTTCCCGCACGCGGATCGAATCGAAGTACATGCAATGGGCCAAGCTTCAATCGACGGCCCCACTGAATCTGGCGACGAGCGCCGTCGGATCGCTCTCGCTCGCCGATTTGCCCTTGAAACTCGAAGATCTTGAATTGGACACGCACGGCAGCTACGGCTACGCTCCCCTCCTCGAGCGCCTCGCGCGCTACACCGGTGTCGACACCGAATGCATCGTCACCGCGCCGGGAACATCGATGGCCAATGCCCTCGCGATGGCCGGCGCGTTCGAGCCGGGCGACGAAGTGCTCTTCGAGCGCCCCACCTACGAACCGATGCTCACCACGGCCCAATTCCTGGGGGCCGAAGTGCGCCGGTTCGAGCGTCGCCGCGAAAATGGCTTTCGCGTCGACCCCGATGAAATCCGCAAACAGATCACGCCGCGCACGCGCCTGATCGTCCTCGCGAATCTCCACAATCCGACCAGCGCGCTGACTTCCGAAGACGATCTCCGCGCCGTCGGCGAGATCGCTCGCGAAGCGGGAGCGCGCGTCCTCGTCGACGAGGTTTACCTCGAAGACCTCTTCGACCGCCGGCCCCGCGTCGCCCTCCAACTCGGCCCGCAATTCATCACCACCAGCAGCCTCACGAAGGCGTACGGACTCGGCGGCCTGCGCTGCGGCTGGGTGCTCGCCGAGCCGGAGCTGGCACGGCGCATCTGGCATATCCGCGACGTGCTCGACGTGAACTCGGCGCATCCAGCCGAGGGAATTTCCGTCGTCGTGATGGACCATCTCGAGCAGCTGGCCGAGCGCTCTCAAGCGCTGCTGCGCACGAATCGCCCGATTGCCCAGCGCTTTCTCGAGGAGCATCCGGAGATGGTGACGTTGCGCCCTGAGTTTGGAACGGTGTACACGCTGCGCGCGCCGGGCGGCGATGCCGACGCCTTCTGCAAGCACCTTCGCGAGCATTACGACACCTCGGTCGTTCCCGGCCGATTCTTCGAGTTGCCCGACTGTTTCCGCCTGGGAATCGGAGGCAACACCGACGCGCTGCGCCAAGGCCTGGCCCGCCTCACAGCAGCAGTGGAAGATTTCACGAAGCGCGGCGCGTGAACACGCAACAGGCCTCTCATCCTGAGCGAAGGACCCCGACACTACGCAGGCTTACGTTACCTCGATGCTGTGGGGATCCTTCGCTCAGGATGACAATCTGTTTGGCGTGTGACCGCTGCGTCCAGCGCAGCACATCAGCGGGGGCGCACTCAAATGCGGCGGAGCACCAGGCAATCCGCAAGAATGTCGTGCAGCGCCTGCTTCTTCGCGGTAAACCCGGCCATGATGTACCCGATCATCAGAACCGCCCAGGAGAGAATTTTCCCGAAGAAGCGCGCGCTGGCTCGGGGGAAGGAAATCGATCGACCTTGCATGTCGGTGACGAGCAGGCCCAGCACGCGCTTGCCCGGCGTAGCCTGCCACGTGGAGGATTCAAACAGCGCGTAGTAGAGCCACGCGCCAACCAAGTTCAACGGCCAAAACCAGAAGAACCTCGGCATCATCGGCCAGCCCATCGGTCTTTCGAATGTCATGCCGCGAAACATCGTGAACGCGAGCGGCACAAGAACGATCAGACCCGCGGCGCTCAGGATCAGCGCGTCAATGATCCAGGCGACGAAGCGCAGCCAGAATCCCGCATAAGCCGTCCGTATCGGAGCCGCAACCGCAGGCGCGGATCCGGCCACCGGAACCACCGGGTTCCCACACGCCGGACAAAACGCCGCATCCTGCGCAATCGACGCACCACATCGCGTGCAGTACATCACCCCTCCCATTCATCTTCGGAAGTTCGGCTGATGCTAGCGCCAGCCCCGCCACCGGTCAACGAAAGAACGTGCCTTGCTTTGGAGGTCCGGAGGGACGCCGCACCGCATTCACGAATTTTGGCGCACGGCGCGGCGAGCGTGGCGTGGCGCGGACGATCGAACGGCCTCCTGGGAAGCCGGCGTTTCGGCGAGCAGGTCCACCAGCGCTTTGGCGGCATGCGGGAGCTGATGATCGTTGCGGTGAATCAGGTAGAGGTGTCTTGAGATCTTCAGTTGCGGCACGTTCAGCGCAACCAGCGCCCCACGCTCGATCTCCAGGCCCACGCACATCCGCGGCACGATCGCCACGCCCATCTCCATCTGCACGAAGCGCTTGATGCTGTCGATCGTCGGCAGCTCCACCATGCGATTGAGCGCCGTGTGGTGACGGGCGAAAAGCTGAATCACCTGCCGGCGATACGGCGACTCGACGATGTGGGCGATAAACGTCTCTTCGCCCAGGTCCGTGATCTCCACCCGCCGGCTTCGCGCGAACCGATGCCCCGGATGGACCACCAGCGCCAGATCGTCGCGCGCGAATTCGATCGCCTCGAGATTCGACTCCTGCGGCACGAAAGAGATGACGCCGAGGTCGAGCCGGTAGTTCAGCACCTCGCGCGGCACGTCGCGCGAAAACGTTCGATGCACCGCGATCGGAATGTCCGGGTACCGCCGGCGATAGAGAGCCAGCGTGGGAAGCACCGCGTGGATCGAGCTCTCGTTCGCGCCCAGCGAGAGCTGCCCGCGCCGCATCTGCCCGAGGTCGGCGATGGACCGCCGAAGCTGCTCCCGCAGGTTCAGCATTCGTTCGGTGGAATCGACGAGCAGGCGGCCCGCGTCGGTCAGCTTCAGCTCCCGGCTGCCCCGCACGACGAGCGGCTGTCCCAGGTCCTCCTCGAGCTTGCGGACAGCGATGCTGACCGCCGGCTGGGTCCGGTGCAGGATTTCGGCGGCGCGCGAGAAGCTGCCCGAGTTCACAACGGCCAGAAAGGTTTCGAGAGCGGCAAGATCCATGAAGTACTTATAAATCTATCTTATGATTCATGCAAGAAGAATAAAATTGACTCTGTCCCCCGCCCGCGGTTCACTCAATGGGAAATACTAGGAGTCGTCTTTATGGATACCGTCCGCATTTTCGACACCAGCCTTCGTGACGGCGAGCAATCGCCCGGATTCTCGATGACCCCCGAGGAGAAGCTGCGGCTGGCGGCGCAGCTCGAGGAACTCGGCGTGGACGTCATCGAGGCCGGCTTTCCCATCGCCTCGGATGGCGACCTCGCGGCGGTGCGTGCGGTCTCCCGTCAAACGCGCCGCGCCCAAGTGGCGGCTCTCGCCCGCGCCGCGCAGGCCGATGTCGACGCCGCCTTGCGCGCGCTGGAACCGGCGTTACACCCCCGCGTGCACGTCTTCCTGGCGACCAGCGATCTCCATCTGGAATACAAGCTGCGCATCAGCCGGGGAGAAGCGCTCGAACGCATCTGCAGGATGGTCCGCTATGCGCGCGAGCATGCGCCCGAAGTCGAATTTTCGGCCGAGGACGCCAGCCGCAGCGATCCCGAATACCTGGCCGAGGTGATGGTAGCCGCGGCCGACGCCGGCGCCACGATTCTCAATCTGCCCGATACGGTCGGCTACACCACGCCGGAGGAATACGCCGCCATGTTCCACCACGTGCGCGAGCGCTTGGGCGCGCGCGACGTGGCTCTGAGCGCGCATTGCCACAACGATCTCGGTCTGGCGGTCGCCAATTCCCTGGCCGCCGTCGCCGCGGGCGCGCGGCAGGTGGAGTGCACCATCAACGGCATCGGCGAGCGCGCCGGAAACGCGTCGCTCGAGGAATTCGTTGTCGCTCTGGCCGTGCGCGGCGAACGCTTCGGCGTCCGCTCGAACATCCAGCTCGACAAAATCTATTCGAGCAGCCGCCTGCTCTCGGAAATCACCGGCGTTTCGGTGCCGCCGAACAAAGCCGTGGTCGGCGCTAACGCTTTCGCGCACGAAGCGGGTATTCATCAGGACGGCATTCTGAAAAATCCCCTCACCTATGAGATCATTTCTCCCGAGACGCTCGGCATTCCGGCTCGGAAGCTGGTGATCGGCAAGCACTCCGGCCGGAACGCGTTGCGGGCGCGGCTGGAAGAGCTGGGTTGCGGGCTCTCCGGTGAAACGCTGCAGGCCGCCTATCGCGAAGTGATGGAACTGGCCGACCGTTCGAAGAACGTGAGTGATCGCGACCTCGTCGGTATCGCGATTCGCGCCCGCCGTGCCGCCACCGCGACGGCGCCACACTCCAGCTCGAGCGGGTCGGAACCGGCAACCGCGGGCAGCGCGGCATAAGCAAAGGCAACACGGGAACAGGAAGAACAATGGTCAAGAAAACAATCGTTCTATTGCCGGGCGACGGTATCGGCCCGGAAGTCACACGCGCCGCCGCTCAGGTGCTCACCGATTGCGCCCGCGAATTCGGCCACCGGTTCGAGTTGGTCGAACACGCGATCGGCGGCGACGCCATCGATCGCACCGGCTCCCCGCTCCCCGAAAAAACCCTCTCCGCCTGCCTCGCCGCCGATGCCGTCTTTCTGGGCGCCGTGGGTGGACCCAAGTGGGACAAGCTGCCCGTGGGCCGGCGGCCGGAAAGCGGCCTGCTCGCCATGCGGCAGCGCCTGGGCGTATTCGTGAACCTGCGGCCGGTGCGCGTGCACACGGCGCTGCTGGATATTTCCCCGTTGCGCCCCGACCGCGTCCGCGACGTCGATTTCGAAATCGTGCGCGAGCTGGCCGGCGGCATCTATTTCGGCAAGCGCGGCCACGAAGGCGCGGGCGACGACGAGACCTCTTTCGACACCGAATCCTACTCGGTGAAGGAGATCGAGCGCGTGGCGCGCGTGGGATTCGAACGCGCCATGGCGCGCCGGCGCCGGCTGGTTTCCATCGACAAGGCCAACGTCCTCGAAAGTTCGCAACTCTGGCGCCGCACGGTCGATCGTATCGCGGGCGAATACCCGCTCGTCGAGTTGCGCCACATGTACGTCGACAACGCCGCCATGCAGATCGTTCTCGATCCCGCGCAGTTCGACGTGCTGCTCACCTCCAACATGTTCGGCGATATCCTGAGTGACGAGGGCGCGGCGCTCGCCGGATCGATCGGCCTGATCCCGTCCGCGAGCCTCGGCGCCGGCCCGGGCCTCTACGAGCCGATTCACGGCTCCGCTCCGCAACTCGCGGGCAAGGACTGCGCCTGCCCAATCGGCGCGATTCTCTCGGCCGCGATGATGCTTCGCGAATCCTTCGGTCTCGCCCGGGAAGCCGATGGGGTGGAACGCGCCGTCGATCGCGCGCTTTCCGCCGGCTACCGCACGCCCGATATCGCCCGCCTCGGAGCGGAGATCTCCGGCCTCAAGTCGATGACCGAGGCGATTCGCCATGAAATGGCCCACGCGCTCCAACCCGCCGAAGGCTACGGCTGGGGCGTGTAGGGAAAAGTTCTCAGTTCTCAGTTTTCAGTTATCAGTCGTCAGCTACCGGCGGACGTATCTTTGTGTGTCGCTTTTCGTCTCTCCGCTCGCCTGCGCCAAGCCCCCAATTCAATTCTCCACACGCAGATAACTGACTTCTGTTAGGCTGGTTTTCGCTTGCTGAAAACTGAGAACTGGCAACTGAAAACTTCTCTTGAGGCTTCCATGAACACGAAATTTCGCATCGCCCTCGTTCTCGTCGCCATCCTCGCCGTTTTCTCGGCCGGCTACGCCGCCGGCGTCAATCATTTCGGCATTCCGAAAACCGTGCTGCACGTCGTGATCATTCAGTGGAGGCCGACGGCGACCGCCGAGCAGAAGCAGGCGGTGATCGATGGAGTGCGCCAGATGGCCGCGAGCATTCCCGGCATCCGCAACATCTGGATCAAGCCCGTGCGCATGGCGTCGCTGAAATGGAATGCCGCTTTCGTTATAGAGTTCGCCAATCGCGCCGCCGCCGATCGTTACGCGACCGACCCCGCCCACGCGGCTTGGGCCAAACTCGAAGAAGTCGCCCGCCTGGACAGCCTCAACGTCCAAGTCACAAACTGAATCGCCGGCTGGTCTTCCGTAGCGCAGCCACTCCTGGCTGCGGCAGTTGTGATCGCTCCGAGCGCGAACCAACCCCATCCCATCGACTCGTGCGCACGGAACAAGTGCTGCGGAACCGGCTCGAACGAAAGGACGCAGCCAAGAGTGGCTGCGCTACCAAGGCATCGAGCGGCGCCAGCTTTGGCCATGCGTTCAGGGCATCAGCCGATGACCGGGCGCGGCAGGAACGGATTTCAAACCCACTACGCGTTTCCACGCCGCCCCGTTGACTGGATGAACACCGGATTCAGCCGCCCGCAACTTTCCCCCGGCCATCGTGTTCATTCCGGTGGGAGGAACACTATGAGCTTCCGATGGAACCACACCGTAATCGCTCTCGCCCTGGCCGGCGCCACGGCGCTGACTCCGCTTGCCGCGAACGCGCGCATGCCGCAGCAAACCGCCGAGCCGCGCGAAGCGCCGCCCGGCACACGCAAGGACATTCGCCAGGATACGCGACAGATCAAGCGCCAGAATCGCGATATCCGGCGCGATAAGCGCCAGCTTCGCACCGCCCGCGCCCGGTATGGAGCCGACAGTCCGCAGGCGAAGGCCGTCCACCGGGATATTCGTCAGGACAAGCGCTCCCGGAACCGGCTTCGCCGCGACAGAAATCGTGACGTGCGCATCCACCATCGCCGCTAGCCCGAACCGTGAAGCATTAGTCCGTCGGCAAACGAACCGTCGAATCGGGGCCGACTCCCGCTCCAGCCAAGCCCGCGGAGCGGGAATCGGCCTCGCTATCGATCGCCGGAGCCCTCCTTCTCCCCTGCAAGCATTCCGTTTTCGAATTTCCTTTTTTTTTCTGAAAAAGCGCCGTCTGGCCACGAGCGATTTGTGATAGTCTCGGCGCGGCTTGCCACCCGCGCGAACGCTCTCGGCCGCGGTAGGCGTGTTCCTCAGCATTATCCCGATGATCCGCGCGGCCAACTGGAAGTGGAAACGAAGGTGCGGGCGCACGTGTCTGAGTGCCAGGGAGGAGACGGATGAGTGTCCAAAAGGTGTTTCGAGTTTGGTTTCTGGCGGGAGCAGGCGCGGCGATGGCTGCGGGTGGTCCTGTGGCGGCAAAGGCGCACGGTCGCAAGCCAAAACCCTCGCAGGCGGCGGCAAAAACTGCCGAGACCCAGCCCATCGACGCAACGTATACGAAGGAAATCAAAAAATACACGACCGAGCCCTACTTTTCGACGCCGCTCGTCGATTACCTCCCCGCTTCCTCCACCGTGCCGTCGCCCGACAAGGTGCTCGGCTACGCGATCGGCACGCCGGGCAAGCTGACGCACGTCGCAGACATCTACCGCTATTACGACGCACTGGCGAAAGCCAGCCCGCGAGTGCGCGTCTGGCGCACCGGCAAATCGGAGGAAGGGCGCGATTTCATGCTCGTCGCCATCAGCGACGCCGAGACGATGGCCCACATCGACCGCTACCGCCAGATCACCGAAGAGCTTTCCGATCCGCGCAAGACCGACGCCGCCGCGGCCAAGGCGCTCGTCGCCGAGGGCAAACCCATGTACTGGCTTTCCGGCTCCATCCATTCGCCCGAAACCGGCTCGCCGGAAATGTTGATGGAACTCGCCTACCGCCTCGCCGTCGACAACAGCCCGATGATCGAGCGCATCCGCAAGAACGTCATCGTGCTTATCCGGCCCGTGCTCGAAGTCGACGGCCGCGATCGCGAAGTCGATCTCTACAACTGGACCAAGGCGCATCCCAGCAAGCTCGCTCCGTCGCTGATCTACTGGGGCCATTACGTCATGCACGACAACAACCGCGACGCCATCTACCAGGCGCTCGCCCTGTCGCGCAACCAAACGAAAGTTTTCAGCGAGTGGCATCCGCAAGTTCTGCACGACCTGCACGAATCGATTCCGTTCCTGTACATCTCCACGGGGACCGGCCCCTACAACGCCTGGCTCGATCCGCTCACGATCAACGACTGGCAGCAAATGGCCTTCAACGAAATTCAGCACATGACCGCCGACGGCGTTCCCGGCGTCTGGACGCACGGCTTCTTCGACGGCTGGGGCGTGAACTACATGGCCTTCTCGGTGGAAGGGCACAACGCCATCGGCCGCTTCTACGAGACGTTCGGCAACGACGGCGCCGATACGCGCATGCGGGCGGTTCCTCCCTCCTTCACTTCGACGGAATGGTACCGGCCGAATCCGCCGCTCCCCAAAGTGTTGTGGTCCATGCGCGACAACGTTAATCTCCAGGAAAGCGGATCCCTCTACGCCCTCGACTACATGGCGCAGCGCCCGAAATTTTTCCTCGAAGAGTTTTACCAGAAGAGCGTTCGCTCGG
Organism: Acidobacteriota bacterium; assembly: GCA_028877145.1. Lineage (GTDB taxonomy): Bacteria > Acidobacteriota > Terriglobia > Acidiferrales > UBA7541 > JAKASX01. The sequence continues at coordinate 18,960 of JAGWOX010000035.1, forward strand.
TCGCCAAGGCCGCAACGGAAGGACCGGCGGCCTACGCGATCTTCGACCAGGAACGGCCGGCGCTCGCCGCCGAATTGGTCCGCCTGCTCCAGCGGCAGCTCGTCGAAATCGACCGCCTGTCGAAAGCAATCACGGTCACCGTGCGCGAGCCGGAGCCCGCGCGGCGCGGAGCCACACCGCCCGCCAAGTCCGATGATCCGGATGGCCAGAAGGCCGCGAAACCGGAGGAAAAGAAAGTCACCATTCCCGCCGGCAGCTACATCATCCGGATGGATCAACCCTCCAGCCGCGCCGCCGACATGCTGCTCGACACGCAGTATTACTCGATCCACGATCCGCGTCCCTACGACGACACAGGCTGGACTCTCGGCCCGCTCTTCAACGTCCGCACTCTGCGCATTACCGACACATCGATCCTGAAAGCGCCGATGACCATGCTCACCGCCGCCGACCATCCCGAGGGCAAGCTCGAAGGTTCCGGCGCCTTCTACCTGGTCGACGCCGCGGCCCAGCCCGAACTCGCCGAGCTGCGCTTCCGCCTAAAGGATGTAAAGATGTACGCTGCCGAAGAGGCGTTCAAGGACGGCGGCCAGTCCTATCGCGCTGGGACGTTCATCGTCCCCGCCGCGGGCAATCCGGCCGATCTCTCGACCGAGCTATCCTCGACGGCCCGCTCGCTCGGCCTCACCGTTCACTCCGTGGCGAGCGATCCAAAAGTGGCGCGGCATCCGCTGGCCCTGCCGCGCATCGCGATCCTGCATGGCTGGATGACAACGCAACAGGAAGGCTGGTTCCGTCTCGCGCTCGAAACCTATCACATCCCCTACAGCTACATCTCGAGCACCGAAGTGCGCCAGACTCCCGACCTCCGGCAGAAATACGATGTCATTCTGTTCCCGCCGGAAAACGGATCGCTCGCGCGCATAATTCAGGGCGTGCCGAAACGCATGCTGCCCGACGGCTCCGACTACAACGGCCCGATTCCGTGGGAAGCATCCGCGATCACGCCAAGCTTCGGCCAGGGCCCCGATCAAACGTCCGACATTCGCGGCGGGCTCGGATTCACCGGCATCGAGCACCTGAAGCAGTTCGTCGACCAAGGCGGCCTGCTCGTGCCGGTCGCCTCGAGCGCGACGCTCCCGATTGAACTCGGCATCACCGACACGGTCTCGATCGCGCGCACGCCGCAACTGATGGTTCGCGGCTCAGTAATCGAATCGAACGTCGAGGACAAGAAAAGCCCCATTACTTACGGCTACGGCGATCATCTGGCCGTCTACTTCAACACGGCGCCGGTTTTCCACGTCTCGCTCACCGGCCGCATCCCCAGCTACCTGGGCGGCGAGCAGCAGCAGCGCACCAGCGGCCGCGGCTCGCTCACCGATCCCAACATCGTCCAGGGCCGCCCCTACACCCCGCCCGAGCCGAAACCGCATCGCACCCGCCAGCAGCAGGAACTTTATGTGAGTCCCGACATGCGCGAGTTTCTCGCCGAAACGCTGCCGCCGCCGTCGCTCTATCCGCGCGTCGTTTTGCGTTTCGCCGACGCGAAGAACCTGTGGGTCAGCGGCATGCTCTCGGGCGGGAACGAACTGGCCGATACGCCGGCCGTTGTTGACGTGCCGATGGGCCGCGGCCACATCGTGCTCTTCGCGAACAATCCGATGTGGCGCATGACCACCGAAGGCAGCTTCATGCTCGTCCTCAACGCCGCGATGAACTTCGACCATCTGAATGTGGGCTGGCCGCCGGCGTGGGCCACGAAAAAGGCTTCTGAAAAAGACGGCGACAACTGACTCACATCACCGACAAGGGGCACGGCCAATCGCCGTGCCCCTTTTTTCTTGTTCGGCGGCGCCTCCGCCATTCGCGGTTACAATCGGTTCATGGCAGGTCCCGCAACGAGCACCGTTCCCCGCTCTAAGGTCCGGCTAAATCTTCCGCCCGGGCCAAAAGGCCGCCACCTTCTCGGAAGTGCGATCGAGCTTTCGCGCGACTGGCTGGGATTCCTCACCCGCTGCGCGCGCGAATATGGCGACGTGGTTTTCTTCCGCTTCTTCCGCACGCCGATCTGCCTGGTGAACCACCCCGATCTCATCGAATCGGTGCTGGTGAAGAATCACGGAAATTTCGTCAAATCGAAGGACTACCGCGTTCTGCGCAACGCGCTGGGAGACGGCCTGCTGACAAGCGAGGGAGATCTCTGGCGACGCCAGCGGCGCCTGATGCAGCCGGCCTTTCATCGCGACCGGATCGCCGCCTACGCCGACGTGATGACCGCTTACACCGAACGCATGCTCGCCGGATGGAAAGATGGCGAGGAGCGCGACCTGCACCGCGACATGATGCAGCTCACGCTCGAAATCGTCGCCAAGGCCCTCTTCGATGCCGACGTTTCCCGCGACGCGGGCGACGTGGGCGCAGCGATGTCCGTTCTCGTCGAGAAGTTCCTTCACCAGGCGAATCTGGCGTTCATTCTTCCCGAAAAGATTCCCGTCCCGGGCTCACGCAAGCTGCGCCAGGCCATCGAGCGGCTGGACAAAATCGTTTACGGCCTGATTCGCGAGCGCCGGGCCAGCGGGGCGCGGCCAGGCGATCTGCTCGACCTGCTCTTGCACGCCGAGGACGAGAATGGAAATGGAATGAGCGATCGCCAGCTCCGCGACGAAATCACCACTCTCTTCCTCGCTGGGCACGAAACCACCGCACTGGCGCTTTCCTGGACCTGGCTCCTTCTGGCGCAACATCCGGAAATCGACGCCCGTCTCGCCGAGGAACTCGACCACGTTCTCGCCGGGCGCGCGCCGACTCTCGCGGACATTCCGCGCCTGCCCTACACCGATATGGTGATGAAGGAATCGATGCGGCTCTATCCGCCGGCGTGGGGCGTGGGTCGGCAGGCACTTGCTCCCTTCGAAATCGGCGGGTATGAACTGCCGGCCGGCACAAACGTTTTCATCTGCCAATGGATCGTGCATCGCGATCCGCGCTTTTTCCCCGACCCGGAATGTTTCGATCCCGAGCGTTGGCGCGACGATCCGCTCCGCAGCGGCGCGCTCCCACGCTTCGCCTATTTTCCTTTTGGAGGCGGGCCCAGGGTGTGCATCGGCGCTTCGTTCGCGTCGATGGAAGCGGCGCTGCTGCTGGCGACCATCGCGCAA
>JAGWOX010000300.1 GCA_028877145.1 Acidobacteriota bacterium
GGCTGCGCTCGGCTACATGGCGGTGTTTTCGTCGGTCTTTGGGTACCTGATTTTCTACTATTTGCTTCACCATCTCTCGGCTACGCAGATCTCCTCGCTCAATTACCTGCTGCCCATTGTCGCCACCACGCTCAGCGTGGTGATTCTCAAGGAACATCTGAATCGCGGCTTTTTTGCCGCCGCGGCACTTGTGCTTACTGGCGTGTGGCTGACGCAGCGGGCGCACTGGCAAATTCCGCCGGCGGATTAAACCGACTCGACGCGTAGCGCAGCCACTCCTGGCTGCGGCATTACGTCCGCCATTGAGCGCGACCACGTAGGGGCGACCCGGCGGGTCGCCCGAGCCACAAGCACGCCAGCCCCTCACTAGCCGAGATTGGGGATTTGCAGCGCGGCGATGCAAAGGCCGCAGCCAGAGTGGCTGCGCTACCCAGGCTCGATTGCTTCTCGCATCTCTCCGCGTCCTCTGCGCCTCTGCGGTGAAATGGCTTGTCTCATCCGGCCCGTCGCCCACGCTGCCGGAATTTTCGCTGCGTGGTAGTATCCGAAGCTCGTTGCAGTGCGTGGTTCCTGTTGCAGGGAGGTGGGTAGTGAAAGTGGGATTTGTCGGGCTGGGGGCGATGGGGACGGGAATCGTTCCGCGGCTGATGGCGGGCGGACACGAAGTGATGGGCTGGAACCGCACGCGCGGGAAAGCCGAGGCGCTCATCGCGCAGGGCATGCGCTGGGCGGATACGCCGTGCCAGGTGGCGCGCGAATCGGAAATCGTGTTTTCGATCGTGACCGACGCGGAGGCGGTGAAGGAAGTGGCGCTCGGGCCGGAGGGGGTGATTGCGGGCCTCGCGAAAGGCGGCATCTTTGCCGATATGAGCACGATCTCCCCGATCGCGAGCCGCGCCATTGCGGCCGAATTCACGAAGGCGGGCATGTACATGCTCGACGCGCCGCTTTCCGCCAGCACCAAAACGCTGGCCGAGGGCAAGGCGTCGATCATGGTGGGCGGCGACCGCGAGGCGTATGAGCGTGCGCGTTCGGTAATGCTGGCGATCGGGCCCAAGGTCAGCTACATCGGAGGGAGCGGCCTCGCGGCGCAGATGAAGATCGCGATGAATTTGACGCTGATCACGCAGGTCATCTCGTTCTGCGAGGGCGTGGCGATGGCCGAGCGCGGAGGAGTGGACCGCGCGGTGGCCGTCGACGCGATGCTGAAGAGCGTGGTTGCCTCGCCTGTGCTTGGTTACCGCGGCCCGTGCGTCGTCGAGGGCACCGAGCCAAGGTTCGCTCCGGCGCCCGTCGATTTTCAGCAGAAGGACATGGTAGTGGCGCTCGAACTGGCGCGGAAGATGGGCTTGCCGATTCCCGTCGCCGCCGCCGCGAACGAGATGATGAACGCGGGCCGCGGGCTGGGTCCCGAAGGATGCGATTTCGTCGTCTCTGTTTACGAGGCTTACCGCCGGATGGGAGGAAAGTCGAAATGAATCCGTATCGCACGAATCTCCGCGACGTGCCGCGCGAGGGCGGGCTGAAAGAGGATGACGGCTGGATCAATATGCAGGTCCAGTTCCTGATCGACCAGAAAACCTGCGGGTCCGACAAGCTGCTGGTCGGTTGGACCGTGCTGCCGCCGGGCGCGCGGCACGACAAGCATCGCCATTTCCACTGCGACGAATTTTTCATCGTGATCAAGGGACACGGAATGATATACACCGACGGCGAGGACCAGCCTTCGGGCGAAGGCGACGTCATCTTCACGCCGCGCGGCCACTGGCACGGTTTCAACAACACATCGAGCGAGCCGGTCGTGCTCGTGTGGGCCTGGAGCGGCGCGGGCTCGCTCGAAGCGGCGGGATACGAACTTCACCCGGACGCGGTGGGGAGAATAGGGAAAAAGCAATGACGGCAAAATCCTGGGAAGACCCGCGCGTTCACGCGGGAATGACTGCGCAATTGCGCCTGCGGCGCGAACGCATCGGCCGCGGAGACGCGCCGCTCGGCTGGAAAGTCGGTTTCGGCTCGCCGGCGGCCATGGAAAAACTGGGAATCAGCGCGCCGCTCATCGGTTTTCTGATGCAAAGCGGGCGCCTGGCGTCTGGTGCGACGGTGCCGCTTGCCGGGTGGACGAAAGCCGTCGGCGAATGCGAAATCGCCGTGCATATGGGTGCCGATCTGGCCCCCGGCTCGGATGAGGCAACGGCGCGGCGCGCGATCGCGGCGCTCGGACCGGCGATCGAACTCATCGACCGCGTTCGGCCGCCGGAAGAAGTCGAGGCGATTCTCGCGGGCAACATCTATCAGCGGCACGCCGTGCTCGGCGCGGCGGACCCGTCGCGCGCGGGCGGATCGGTGGAAGGGGTACGCGGGGTGGTGCTGCGCAACGGAAGAGAGCATGCCAGCACGACCGATCCGCAGGCCGCCACGGGAGAACTGACCGGCATCGTGCGCCATGTGGCCGATACGCTGGCCGCATTCGGCGAAAAGCTCAGCGCCGGCGACGTGATCATCACCGGCGCGATTGTGCCGCCGTTTCCGGTCGAGCCGGGAGAAGAGATGGTGTTCCACCTCGATCCGATCGGCACCGTCTCCGTGCGTTTTGCGTAGCGCAGGCTGCCCACCGCGGAGGCGCAGAGGGCGCTGAGGAAAGACGGACCGGGGAGCTGGTTAACGTTCAGGTGGCATGATGCACGACGGCTGGACCCGCGACTTGCTGCTTTGGGATTAAGATGTGCCGACGCGGTGTGCCGTTTGGGAGGGAGCCATGCCGGAAGTGCGGCATCCGAAGTCCGCCTTTCTTGGTCCTGAAAACCGTACGTGCGCCGATTGCATGCACGCTCGTCCGGACGGCGAAGTGCGCGACGAGAACTTCCCCATCGAATCCCGCAGCCCCGTTCCACTGGCCTACAGATACGTGTGCCAGCATCCGAACGAGCGGGTGCGCGAGAAGATGAATGCCCCAGGCCGCTTCCCGGGCTATTTCCCCTGTGATTACTGGAGTAACGGCGAAGAGGAAAGGGGCCACGCGGAATAATCGCGCCCGGTTCGTCGTGCCACAAGCATCGAGGTTGCGTTGCGGGTGGAATCGCGGCATTGAATCGCAAAAAATATTATCGTTTTTGAAAAACGAACGAATTCCGTCTTGCAATGCGCGGCGGCAAGGTTCTAGTGTGGCTTGGTACAGTCATGCGCACTCTTACTCTCAGCCTTACCACCATTATTTTGCTGTTCGCCCCCGTATCGGCCCGCGGCGGAGATTGGTCCATCCTCGAGGCCAACAGCTCCTCGCAATCCGTTCAGAACGCCCGCGCGAACGCCTACCATCTGTCGCGAATGCGCAGCCGGGAGATGATCCTGCGGTTTTATCGTGCCGGTTATCTGGTGCGTGTGCCGAATCGCACCCGGTTTTATTATTTGGACGCGATTCCGCCCGCTTTCCGGTACGTGCGGCCCTGGACGTTCCTGTTTCTCAACCGGTTGAGCCGTGAATACTACGATAAGTTCGGGCAGCCGCTGCGCGTAACCAGTCTTATCCGCACGGTGCGTTCGCAGCGCCGGCTCACCCACAGGAACTCCAACGCCGCCGAAGCGACAGGCCCGGACCGGTCATCGCATCTGACCGGAGCCACGCTGGATATTTCCAAGCGCTTCATGCCGGCTGGTGGCGAGCAGTGGATGCGGAGGGAGCTGTTCCGGCTCAAGCAGAGCGGCTGCCTCTATGCGATCGAGGAATTCCATCAGCCCACGTTCCACGTGATGGTCTATCCCAACTACAGGCAGTACGTAGCCCGAGCGACACAGCGCGCGCCGGAGATGGCGCCGGAACGCGCCGGGCTGAGATAACGTCAGGGGCTGAGGTCACCACCCCTACGGGTTCTAATGTCGGGGCTAAGGTCCCTGTACAGCCACAGCTGTGACCCTCCGAATTGCGTGCCTCTGGCAACCGGGGAAGGAAGGTCTTTCTTGCATTGAAGGGGTCGGCTGAATTGCACCTTCTG
>JAGWOX010000036.1 GCA_028877145.1 Acidobacteriota bacterium
CAAACGAAAAATGGAACGAGTGGTATCAGGAATGGAAGCAAAAGGGATTCGGCGGCACGTCAGGGACGGGTCTCTCGGGCGAACCGCCCTTCGGCAGTTGATCGCTAACACCGCGCCATCCGCACCGCCTCCTGCCCAGGCGGCGAATGTCGAGCGCGATCATGATTGCACGCCCTCATCACGAGAATGGCAATAGCTTGGCGATAGACTGGTAGACTTGACTCCGTAGGGGCCTCCTGAAGAAATGCCCAACGGCAAGTGTTCGCTCTGTCTGCAAACAAAAGAAATCGTTAGCAGTCACCTTATTCCTGCGGCTGCATACAAACACCTTCGCAGCGAGAATTCCGAACCCCTCCTGATCAGTTCCACAAAGGCAGTCCAAACTTCACGCCAGATACAGTATCCGCTTCTCTGCTTGGAATGCGAGGGTCTGCTCAACCGAGAAGGTGAGAATTGGCTCCTGCCGCTTCTTGCCACCGTGAAGGGAACATTTCCCCTGCACGAAATCTTGGCAAACGGAGAACCCGGCATCGAAATTGGTAAGGCCAAACTGTATGCAGCGGCTCGAAACCCCGCAATCGACGTTGAGAAGCTCGCTCACTTTGCTACTGGTGTATTTTGGAAAGCCTCAGTTCATTCGTGGGGCATCGCGAACCGGAGAGAGTCACTTATTAATCTTGGAAAATACGGGGAACCCATACGACAATATCTTCGAGGTGAAGCCGTCTTCCCGCAGAAAACGGCACTGGCAATAGCTGTTCTTCCAGCATCAGCTAGTGAGATTTCGTTTTTCACTCCCCGCCTCAGTTCAAAAGGTGAATATCACCTATACACGTTTTATCTTCTGGGAATTCAGTTCATGCTCTTAGCGGGGAACTGCGTCTCGCGAGAAGAGAAAGAGGTCTGCTTCGTTTCAAATCCCGCCCACCCGATTCTCGTTGACGATTTTTCGGAGCGCCTTATCAAAAACCAATTCATCCCGATGTTGGCAGGGGCGAAAAAATCGCCGAACCTGATTAAGTATTTCGAGCGATTGCGTAATCGGTAAGCACCGCCTCCGGCCCACGCGGCCTCGGCCGCTCCACGTCCATCACGGTCTCCGGCAGGCTTTTGCGGTTAGGGACAGTGGGTTGCAACAGGACTGCCTTCAATGTATCCCGGGGTGGCGGTCAAGCCTCTGGGCGGTGCGGGCCGGCGCCCCCTTTGGTTTCCTAACTTTGCAGGCAAGTCGTTCGTCATAAGGGTTGCCATTTCGCTTACATTCGCTGGTCGGCGGAACAGCGCTCTTGTTGTTTGAATGCACACCCACGCATCTTCATCCTTCCCTTCGCTGTTCGCCAGGCGAAAGAACCCTGACCTTTGGTCGAAGAAAACCGGGTTTTGGGAGAAGTCCCAAAATAATTTGAGGTCGTCTGCTTGGCCGGGTTCTAGAGGTGTCATTGGTTCATTCGCGCCAGTAGCGTTGTCGTGCTCGAAGAAATACCGTGGTCTTTTCCCTCCTTCCAGAACAACTTCCTGAATATAGATTGACCGCATCCCAATGTTCACCACCTCGGCATCAAGCGTGCCCGTGGAACTACTGTTGCGTTCAGCGGCGAGTCGGACGAAGATTCTGTCCTCCACAGCTTGCTGGTGCCAGTCGTAGGCGAAATATAGATTGAAAAGGCTTATAAAAAAACCAAACACCCCTAATACTGCCACGACCACACCCAGGACTCTGGCGATCCAGTCGATGGCTGGGCTGTGCTTAGACATCTTGCAAAGCATACATCAAAATGGACGCCGCGTTGGTGTACACTGACGCGGTGCGCAAAATCAGAAACGAATTCCAAGCCACCCGATCAGACAAGAGCGGCGACTCGAGCGGGAGGATTAAATGCCTTTGCAATGCTGCATGGGCGCGATGATGAGATGCAGCTTCGGCGCAGCGCCCAGCTCGCTGGTGGTGCTGCCAACCAACCGCGTTTTTACCAATGAAGTGCCCGACGCCAACATCATGGACCACATCCCCATGGTGAACATCATGCCGTTTGGGGTCTGCTCGTCAATGGCCTTTCCTGCCACAGCTTCCGCCACCGCAGCGGCCATGGGTGCTCTGACGCCAATGCCGTGCATCCCTGCGACACCTGCGCCGTGGATTACCGGCGCTCCCACGGTTCTGCTCGGAAACTTCCCCACGCTCGACAACGTGTCGCAGCTCATGTGTATCTGGGGAGGCGTGATTGAATTCGTCGATGCCGGAGAGGTAACGGTCGAGGTACCGTAAGCTGGTATGGCGCTCCCGAAACCTCCTTCACAACCGCCCCTGAGCGTGGATTTCCAGAGCACTCTCCATTCGTCGAAGCCGGGCGCCGAACCGAAGCAGCATGATTGGAAAATGCACCGGGCCTCGGATGGGAAAATGCGCTACGATCACGGCAATCATTCGGTGATCACGGATCCTTCCAAACAGCAGGTTACGCTTCTCGATCATGTGAAAAAGCAGGCTCACGTGCTGCCGATGCCGGCGTCGTCAGGACCCCCCGCCTCCGGCGCGAGCCCTCACCCAGGATCGTCCGCGCCGGCTGGCACGCCGCTGAACGTAAAGGATCTCGGAAAGCGAATGATTGCCGGGCATGAGGCGGAGGGCAAGTCGTATACTCTCCAAGCGCCCAAGCCATCTGTGACTCCGCCTTCAGCCACGCCGCCGAAACCGCCTCAAGCCAGCGCCCCGCCACCTGCCCCTGGCGCGCCACCAGCCGCGCCGCCGAAACCACCCCAGGGCAGCGCCCCGCCGCCGGCTCCCGCCGCGCCACCCCCGCCGCAAGTATCGCCGCCCAAAGCGCCGGGATCGCAGACGGTGGAGGTATGGACCAGTCACAAACTTCAGCTGCCGCTAGCCAGCAGTGTTACCGGCGCTTCGGGCAAGTCAACCACGATCGGCAAGCAGGTCACTCCCGGCGAGCCGCATCCATCCATGTTCCAGATTCCAGCCGACTATAAGTTGGTCCCTCCACCGAAAGCTCCGACTTCTTCTCACTGAAGATTTTTTCCCTACTCGATCGGCGCTGCGAGGCTCTCGTCCTCGTCACAGAAAAGGGAAGTTGGTGAAATGGATTTATACCGGCGCTGGCGAAAGCGATCAGGCGCGGAGCTTGAGCGCGGCCTTCACGCGGTCAGATGTGAAGGGGGCTTCGCGGAGGCGGGCGCCGGTGGCGTCGAAGACGGCGTTGCCGATGGCGGCGGCGACGACGGTGATCGATGTTTCGCCGGCGCCAGTCGCAGCATCGTCCGGCCGGTTGAGCAGGACCACGTCGACTTGCGGCACCTCGATGCCCAGAAATTGTGTGTGGTAGGTCGCCCAGTCGATCGACGTCACCTTGCGATCGTCCCAGGTGACTTCCTCGCCTAGCACGCGGCTCATGCCTTGCAGCGCGCCGCCTTCCATCTGGTTCTTCAGGCCGTCGGGATTCGAGATCGGTCCGACGTCGATGCTGACCACGAAACGCTTCACAACAATCCGGCCGCTATCCTGATCGACTGCCACTTCGGCGACGACGGCGGTGTAGCCGTTTCCGCCTTCGTAGGCGACGCAGGCCATGCCGCGGCCGGAGGCCACGCCGGTCTTCTGGAGATCGGGTTTGGGCGAGGGGCGCGCATCGCACTTCGCCGCGCCCGCGGCGGCGGTGACCACGTCGCGCAGGCGGGGAAAGCTCAAATGGCGCAGGCGGAAGGCGACGGGATCAACCTTTGCCTGCGCCGCCAGTTCGTCCATGAAACTCTCATGCGCAAAGGTATTCTGCAGCCGCGCCGGAGAGCGCAGCGGGCCGGTAAAGAACGGCGAGGGCACGGTGTGGATCAGCACACGCTCGGATTCGATCGTGCCGGTTCCTTCGGACTTGTCTCCGACCTTGCCCGCGCAATACGAGGGGACGCTGTTGTCGTGATTTTCGAAACGGCGCGGCTCGGGAGCGGGAGAGCGCGGCTCGAACGGCCGCGATTGGAAACCGACCAGGGCGCCCGTAATGACATTTCCGGGAGTGTCATAACCGGGCCGGCTCCCATGCACCGGGAACCAGGCCTCGTGCTCCCACGCGACGATGTTGCCATGGGCGTCCAACCCGGCACGTTCATCCATGACGAAGGCGTAGCCGAAATTTTCCCAGGCCATCTCGTCCTTGCGCGAAAGTTGAACGCGTACCGGCTTGCCAACGGCCTGCGACAAAATCGCGGCGTCGTAGGAAACGGCATCCGCGCCGTTCAGACCGTAGCAACCCGCACCGCGGCGGAAGAGAACCTTTACGTTTTCCTGGTCCAAACCCAGCAGCATCGCCAGGCTGCCGCGCAAAGGCCAAACGCCCTGCGTGGGCGAATAGATCGTGGCGTGATTCCCGCGCACGTCGGCGACGGCGCACGAGGTGCCCATCGATCCGTGCATCTGATAGGGATAGTAATAAGTGGCCTTGAGAACGGTGGCGGCCGCAGCGAGCTTTTCCGGCACATCCTTGGAATCCACGCTTAACGAGTCGCGCGTCGGCTTCTGATTCCGCAGATGCTCGTAGTAGTTCGCCTGGGGAGGCAATCCCTTGCCAGGGCTCCAGCGAACTTTCAACTTTTTCGCCGCCTGAATTGCCTGCCAGGGTTTTTGCGCCACGACGCCAACGAAATTTTTCCGAACGACCACTTTCACGACGCCGGGCATTCCGGAGACCGAGCCTTCATCCACGCCGATGACGGTAGCGCCGACCTCCGGCGGCCGCACCACCTCTCCGTGCAGCATGCCGGGCAAGCGCACGTTGTGGACGAACTCGAACTGGCCGGTGACAATGGCGGGCAAATCGGGCTGTTTGGCCGGCGTGCCTAGGATGGTCCATTCGCTCGCAGGCTTCCGCTTGGCGTGGGGATCGACGTGAAGGTCGAAATGCTTGCCGCCGATCAGCGTGCCGTAGCCAACCTTTTTCGCCGGCTGGTTCTTGATATGGATCGCGCCGTCGCGCGCTACGAGCGAGGCGGCGGGCACACCGAGGTGTCGCGAACCAAGCTGCATGAGCGTCTCGCGTGCCGTGGCCGCGGCCTGGGCCAGATTCCGGTGATTGAAATTCGTGGGGTGGGACTGGCTGCCAGAGGTCACGCCCTCATCCGGAGTAATCGGAGTTTCACAGTAGATGAGGTGGACGTTGTCGAAGGGAACGCAGAGTTCTTCGGCAACCAGCTGCATCTGCGCCGTCGAGATGCCTTGTCCGATCTCTGATTTGCCGGTGTACGCTGTTACCCGGCCATCGGCGGCAATGGCGATCCAGGAATCGAGTTGGTCGGGTGATGGAGCGCCGGGGGTCGAACGGGCGCCAAACAACTGCGCCCCGGCGGTGGCCGCTTTGCCCAGCGCGGAGAAGCTCACGATCAGGACGCCTGCTCCCTGCAAGAAGGCGCGGCGGGATAATCCGGCGCGCTCGAGCGCACCCTGAGCATCAGGCGTGAGCCCGGAAAGCGAAGTGGAGTGGGGCGCTTGACGGCTCATCCTGCCATTTCCCGTCTGGCGCGATGAATCGCACGCATCATCCGCACATGCGTGAAGCAGCGGCACAAAACGTTTGACATCGCCTCGCGAATCTCTTCGTCACTGGCTTTCGGGTTCGTGTCGAGAAGGGCCTTGGCGGTCATGATCACGGCGTTGATGCAGAAGCCGCATTGCGCCGCCTGCTCTTCGATGAAGGCCTTTTGCAGCGGATGGGGCTTTTCGATCGTTCCGATCCCTTCGAGAGTGGTGATTTCGGCTCCGTGGACGAGTTGCAGGGGCGTAACGCAGGAGCGCGTGGCTTCTCCGTTGACGATCACCGTGCAGGCTCCGCATTCACCAAGGCCGCAGCCGAATTTGGGGCCGCGGAGGCCGAGTTCGTCGCTCAGCGCATAGAGCAACGGTGTGGACGGATCGAGATCGAAGGTATGAGTGGTTCCGTTGACTTTTAAGGTAATGGAACTCATATCGCTCCAACCCTATTGCGGAATGCAGGTCGAGTCAAGGCGCCTCGGGTGAGAAGGCAAAGCGGTCAAATCCGCGCTGGCGTTAGGAATCTTGCCTAACTTGCTTGAGAAGGCCTTCCCAGGAGAAGATCACTCGTCTCATTCGGGAGGAGCTTCCATTATCTCGCGCTGCCCGGGAAGCGCCAGATTCGAGACTTCACGTACTTTCCGCAATGGGGAAGGAGTACGGGGTTACGTTACAGCGGCAGAGGGCCATGGCGTGGGAGACAGAGCGACTATGAGGCAGGAGGAGCGCTCCTGCCTCACGGTTGTTGAAAAAATCTCAGGGGAACTGCGCGTGCCTGAAGGACGTCCTGCTACGCGGCCGCCTTTTGTTTCCGTACTTTCGCCCAGCGCGCTCTTTGCGCGGCGGCTATCTTGCGCCGGGCGGCGGCGGACATCTTCCGGCGCGGCTTCGCGCCTCTCGCCTGCGCGCCCCCGGAGTTGGCTGCTCCCAGCTTCTGAAGCACCCGGATAGCTTCGTCCAACTGAGCGAGTTCTTTCCTCATACCGTTCCGTTTGGACCTCAACTCTTCAAGCATCTGACCCAGATTCGCCATCGTTTTCCTTTCTTGTCGCTGAGCGTGAGAAGATACCTGAAACTACTATACACGGAGATTGCGAAGGACGCCGACTCAGGAAATTTCCTTCGCAAACAGTTCTAATCCAAGTTCTCTCTTATGATCGCATTCACTCGATGGCAAACCATCGCCCTTCTAACCCTGTCCATTCTATCTAATTCGGCCGGTTACTCCAATCTACTCCGCTCCCGGCAATGAGAAGAGATAAAGGCGAACATGCGAATGCAAGGAGCATTCCGTCCCTCGCGTGTCTTGAGATATCACCGATAGCCAGCTCAGGTATCCCGGACAATTTCACATGCCAAGTGAAAAACCACCGGTAAGAGAAATCAATTTGGATAGGCAAGGCGGAGATATCCGGGAGTACGCTTGGAGATCGACCGCCCCCTCGGCAATTTTCCTTACAGCGGACTGCCGCGGCCGCTTTACGGGGTGGCGAACGTTAGTAACGGTTTCAGCGAGTCTCCGGCTCGCTCATTTCGTCTTCTGCGCCGTTTTCTTTTCCGCCAGCGAGCGAACGTAATTCACCAGGTTCCAGATCTCTTCCGGTTTCGCGCGCGAACCCTCGTCAGGCATGGGATTGTGGCCTTTCGAGATCACATAAAAGAGCCCGCCATCGGTGACCGATTTCAGTGCCTCGGGATCGCGGAAATCCGGCATTTTCAGATTCATGCTCTGGGCCAAGTCGCCTTTTCCGTCTCCGTTGGCGTTGTGGCACATGGCGCAATCGTAGGTGAATCTCTGTTTCCCGGCGGCAATCGATGCGGCAGTCGGCTTGACCGGATTCACGACCTTGGCCGCTTCCGGAGGAATGACGATCGGGCCGCTGGGAGTCTCCTGCGTCGGGGGCTGCACTGGTTGCTGCGCCGGTTGTTGAGCCGGCGGCTGCGCAGGCGGAGATGGCTGTTGCGTGGACTGCTGCGCAGGCTGTTTGGCCGGCTCCTTGGCCGGTTCTTTAGTCTGTGAGAAAAGGGGAATGGCGAACAGTAGTAACAGCGCCGAAAGGAAGGCAACCTGCCTTTGCATGGCAATGCTCCTTGCCGCTGCGCGTCCACCTGGATTCTACTCCTTGGCACGCTGTCGCCCAAGCCCGAATTGCGCCCGAAGAACCTGCGTAACAACAGGCCTTCGCGCGCGGCTTGCTGGCGGTGCGGCGCCTCCGTCGTTGCGGGACAGCAATGCTTGCGCGGCTTGTTCGCGCCGCCGCGCGGCTGCTAGAATCGCGTTCAGCCGCGCGATTCCGCCTGTCGCTACCGTCAGGCGCCACGCCGCGGCCCGAACCGCCCGATCGCTTCCCAAGGAGACCGCATGCCCGCATTTCCCGGCGTGGATTTCATCGACTTCGATTCCCTGCTCAGCGACGAAGAAAAGCTGGCCCGGCAGACGGCCCGGAAGTTCGTCGACGAGCGCGTCTTGCCGATCATCGAGCAGTGCAATCGCGACGCGCGCTTTCCGCTCGACCTGTTGCCGGAGATGGGCGAACTGGGCTTTTTCGGAGCGAACCTCCAGGGGTACGGCTGCGCCGGCATGTCGAACGTGGAATACGGCTTCGTGATGCAGGAACTCGAGCGCGGCGATTCGGGCATGCGCAGCTTCGCCTCCGTGCAGAGCGCGCTGGTGATGTATCCCATTTATACGTTTGGCAGCGAGGAGCAGAAGAACAAATGGCTGCCCGCGCTCGCGCAGGGAACGAAGATCGGATGCTTTGGCCTCACCGAGCCGCAATTCGGCTCGAATCCCGGCGGCATGCTCGCGCGAGCGGTCCGCAAGGGTGACCGTTACGTGCTGAACGGCGAGAAGATGTGGATCACGAACGGGTCTATCTCCGACGTCGCCGTGGTTTGGGCCAAGACGGAAGATGACGTCGTTCACGGCTTCCTGGTGGAAAAAGGCACGCCCGGCTATAAGGCTTGGGACGTTCACGGCAAATGGTCGCTGCGCGCCTCCATCACTTCCGGCCTCGCTTTCAACGATTGCGAAATTCCCGAGGAGAACCGCCTGCCCAAGGCGGAGGGCCTGAAAGGGCCCCTGATGTGCCTGAATCAAGCGCGTTACGGCATCGGCTGGGGCGCGATCGGCCCGGCCATGGCCTGCTACCAAACCGCGCTCGAATACGCCAGGACGCGCCGCCAATTCCAGAACCGGCCCATCGCCTCGCATCAGCTCGTGCAGGAAAAGCTGGTCTCGATGATTACCGAGATCACCAAGGCGCAACTGCTCGCCCTGCACGTCGGCCGGTTGAAGGACCAGGGTCGCGTGGACCACACCCACATCTCGATGCTGAAGATGAACAACGTCGCCATGGCGCTCGATATCGCCCGGCTCGCTCGCGGCGTCCTGGGCGCCAACGGCATCGTCGACGACTACTGCATCATGCGCCACATGAACAACCTCGAATCCGTCTACACCTACGAAGGCACGCACGACATCCACAAGCTCATCATCGGCGAACGCATCACCGGCATTGCCGCTTACGTCTGAAGCAAGGCGCCTCTCGAAAGGAAAGCATAGCCACGGCCATCGCCGACGAACTCGCGACGCTCGACGCCACAGCTCACGCTGCGCTGGTGCGCCGTGGGGAAGTCACCCCGCTCGACCTCGTCGAAGCGGCCATCGCCCGCGCTCAGCGCGTCAATCCGGCGCTCAACGCCATCGTCACCCCGCTCTATGACCAGGCGCGCGCCGCCGCGCGTGGCACGTTGCCGGACGGCCCTTTCCGCGGCGTGCCGTTCCTCTTGAAGGACCTGGTGGCTTCCTACGCCGGCGCGCGGATGACCGGCGGGTCGGCGTTCCTTCGCGATTACGTCCCCGATCACGACAGCGAGTTGGTGACACGCTTCCGTCGAGCGGGCCTCGTCATCATCGGCAAAACAAACACGCCCGAATTCGGCATCCTGCCGACCACCGAGCCGCTCCTCTTCGGCCCCTGTCGCAATCCCTGGGATACGGAGCGCATGGCCGGGGGATCGAGTGGGGGCTCGGCGGCCGCGGTCGCGGCAGGCATCGTGCCGATGGCGCATGCGAATGACGGAGGCGGCTCGATCCGCATTCCGGCTTCCTGCTGCGGCCTTTTCGGGATGAAGCCGACAAGGGGGCGCACTTCGCTCGGCCCGGACTTTGGCGACATCATGGGTGGCCTGGTGGTGGAACACGCGGTGACGCGCTCGGTGCGCGATTCCGCGGCCTTGCTGGATGCCGTCTCCGGCCCTTTCCCCGGCGACCCGTATTGCGCTCCGGCGCCGGTGCGGCCGTTTCTCGAAGAGGTGGGCGCCGATCCCGGGCGCCTGCGCATCGCGTTCACAACCACCGCTCCGTCCGGCGCCAGGATCGATGAGGAATGCGTCCGAGCAGTGCACGACGCGGCGAAGCTGTGCGAGAGCCTTGGGCACCACGTCGAAGAAGCCGCTCCGGAAATCAACGGCGCGCTGATGGTCGATTCATTCCTCAGGATCTGGCGCGCCGGAACCGCATCGGCGGTCCAGGCCATGGCTTTCCTCACCGGCCGCACGCCATCGCCGGAGCTGTTCGAGCCGCTCACCTGGGCCCTCTACGAACAGGGCCGGCAGGTTAGCGCGCCCGCCTATCTGATGGCGCAGACCGTTTTGCAGGGCCTCTCGCGCCAGATCGGCGGCTTCATGCTTTCCTACGACGCCTGGCTCACTCCCACGGTGGCCGAGCCGCCGCTGCCGCTCGGCTCGTTCGAGCCCACGCCGGCAAATCCCTTGGCCGGATTTGAGCGCGCGGTCGAATTCGTGCCGTTCACCCCGATGTGCAATTTGAGCGGCCAGCCCGCCATGTCGCTTCCGCTCCATTGGACCGCTGGCGGCTTGCCGGTTGGCACGCATTTCATCGGCCGCTTCGGCGACGAAGCCACACTATTCCGGCTAGCCTCCCAAATCGAGGCGGCGCGCCCATGGAAGGATCGCCAGCCGCGAATTTTCGCTGGTCCCGCGGAAGGGAGAACTTGAGCCGGAGGCGGAACACCAGGGCCGCCGATGGCGTATCCTATTAGGTGCTGCCAAAGAAATGCGGGCGGCCAATTCTGAAGCCGAATCGGAAACTCATGACGAATCCTCCCCAAGTGCCCAAACCCGGGGTCCAGCTGCCCCAAGGGCCTCCACCACCACAGAACAGCGCTCTCTGGTGGGTGCTGGGCGTCATTGTCGCCCTGCTTCTGGTCATCATCGGCGGGGGGATGTTACTGGCCCTCCACATCGCTCGCGACGTTACCGTGAAAGGTCCGAACGATGTGGAACTTCATACGCCGGCCGGAGAAGTGAGCATCCACAAGACTGCCGAAGACAACACCGGCCTGCCCGTCTATCCCGGTGCGACGCTGCAGCGCGAGGGTGCCAGAATTCAGTTCGAGCCCTCGCACGAAGAGGCCGGCCTGGGCCTCTCAGCGGCCACCTACATCTCCACCGACGATCTCGAGAAAGTGGGGAGCTGGTACCGGAAGACCCTGGATCCCAGCTTTCAGCAGAAAAAGAACAAGGCGACGGTACAGATCGGGGGGGCCGACGTTGGCCATGCTGATCTGTCCTTCGTGTCGCATGACGAAAATCGTTTGCGGATCGTCGCGCTCGAACGCAAAGGAAGCGAGACGAGGATCAGCCTGGTCCGCATGGGCAAGCAGCAGGCGCAGTAAACGAGGTTCGCCCACAGCTCTCCTGCCGCAAAACTTCAGCGGGGGAAATCGCGCTGCCGTTCCTGATTTGCGGGTTAGCGGTGCGCCTGATGCCCGGCGATCACCGTCGCGCGCCGCCCAGCCTCGGGATGAGTGTGTGTGGGCAGCGGCCGCACGTGATGGCCGTTGGATCCTTCCAGGTGCTCGCTGATCGCCTGGAGGCGCTTCAGGATCGATTGCCACTGGTTGAAATCGAGCTGGCGGAGGAATGGCCGCACTCCCTGAATGAAAGGATCCTCCAGCAGCGCCTCGCTCTTGGTGGCG
This sequence comes from Acidobacteriota bacterium, assembly GCA_028877145.1. Classification (GTDB taxonomy): domain Bacteria; phylum Acidobacteriota; class Terriglobia; order Acidiferrales; family UBA7541; genus JAKASX01. The sequence goes on from JAGWOX010000036.1 coordinate 11,533, forward strand.
GGGATGAAAAAGCGGTTCAGGCCGACGCCCAGCGATTCGGCGATTTTTTCGAGCGTGCCGAGGCTCGGCGTCATCTGGCCGCTCTCGATGCGGGAAAGATAGGAACGCGAAACTCCCGAGCGCGCCTGAAGCTGGCTCTGCGTCATGCCGCGCGCTTCCCGCAACTGCCGGATGCGGACGCCGATGTTCTCGACGGTTTCGCGATTCGGCCAGTTTTCAAATAGCTGACGTTCGTCACCGGGCAATTCCTGGGGAACGGTGGGAGGAACAATGGCCTCGATCGGAGGCGGCAAGGCGCGCAGGCAACGGCGGCAATTCCCCGTTTTCGTCCGATACTGCACCAGCCCGCACGACTGGCAGCGGATCACTTCTCGCTCGGTCGCGATCTCTTCAGCAGCTTTCTTCTCTTGTAGTAGAGGCACAGGCTCTCCTCGCTAGTCTACGCAGCTTCGCTGCGGCTTGCGGTCGAGAAATGGCGAGGGAAACTCTTGAAGGAACGCAGAAACGGCAACAAAAACGTCTCTGGGCGCAGGGGCATTCTGCGGATATGACACCGTTTCGTCAAGTGCTTTTTTCAACAACCGCATTCGAAAAACAACCTTGGTGTTGCCCCGACGCGCCGGTTTGTGCCCTCGAAAAGCCATTTCGTTAAAAATGTCTTAAGATAACTACCCGGCGACTGCCAAAACTGAAAGCGTCGCCAAAAGGGAACGCTCTTGCGCCCTTTTGCGGCTAGTTACGCTTTCGTAAAAAGCAATTCAGATGCCACGATCCGAGGAGGAATGCAATGCCCAGCCGCGAAGACGCCTGGCGCCTGCTCTGCGAATACACTCAGAATGAAAACCTGCGGCGACACGCCCTTGGCGTCGAAGCCTGCGTTCGCGCCTATGCCCGCAAATTCAACGCCGATGAAGAGTTATGGGGTGTGGCCGCCCTGCTGCACGACTTCGATTACGAACGCTGGCCGAATCAGGAGCACTCGCCGACATCCGGCCACCCAACTGAAGGTTCTCTAATTCTTCGCCGTGCCGGTTATCCCGACGAACTCATTCACGCGATCCTGTCTCATGCCGACTATACAGGAGTCGCCCGTACTAGTCCTCTCGATCATGCACTGTTTGCTTGTGATGAACTATCCGGCTTCCTTGTGGCCTGCGCTTTGGTGAAGCCGACGCGCAGTTTGCACGATGTGGAGACTTCTTCCGTCAAGAAGAAAATGAAGGACAAGGCCTTCGCCCGCGGCGTGAATCGCGACGACATTCGCCAGGGCGCGGAGGAATTGGGATTGTCGATTGACGAGCACATTGCATTCTGCATCGAGGCGATGCGGGGCATCGCCGCCGAGATCGGACTCGATGGGGCCGCGCAAGGTTAGGGAATCCTAATCTGGCCGGTTGCGGAGGCCGTGGGCGCGTTCACCACACCTACCCGCCGAAATGATTCCTCTCACCGGCGCCGAAAGCGCGATCGAGGTTGAAGGCGGCGCTGATCAATGCCAGGTGCGTGAGTGCCTGGGGGAAATTGCCGAGTGCTTCGCCGCAAGGACCGATCTGTTCGGAGAACAAGCCAAGATGGTTGGCGTAACCGAGCATCTGCTCGAAGATGAGCCGCGCCTGGTCGAGCTGTGAGCGATCGGTGCGGCCGGCGCGCGTGAGCGCCTCGACCAGCCAGAAGGTGCACATATTGAAGGAGCCTTCCTCGCAGTGCAGACCGTCGATGCCGTCCTGGGCATGATACCTGTAGACAAGTCCGCTGGAGAGCAACCCGCCTTCGCTCGGTGATTGCTGCGTGGCGGCGAGGGTCTGCTCCATTTTCGGATCGTTCGGGGCCAGGAAGAAGACGAGCGGCATGATGAGGTTCGCCGCATCGAGCCCATCGGAGCCGTAGCTCTGTGTGAACGCCTTGCGCTTGGGGTTCCAGCCCTTCTCGAGCACCTCCTCGTAGATGGCGTCGCGGCATTTGAGCCAACGGTCGCGGTCGGAGGGGAAAGAGCGTTTGTCGGCCAGGCGTAGGGCGCGGTCGAGGGCCACCCAGCACATGACTTTCGAATACACGAAATCGCGTGGCTCGCCGCGCATCTCCCAAACGCCCTGCCCTTTGCTCTTCCAATGCTCGGTGACCCAGTTCGTCAACTGCCTTACGTCGCACCACAATTCGTAGGAAATCGGCGTGGCGTATTTGTTGTAGAGGTAGATGGAATCGAGCAATTCGCCATAGATATCGAGTTGGCGCTGGCGGAAAGCTCCATTGCCGATGCGCACCGGCCCCGAGCCGCGGTAGCCCGAGAGGTGGTCCAGGGTGCTTTCCGAGACGTCGTGGCGGCCGTCGATGCCATACATGATTTGCAGGGAACCGTCGGGTTCGAGTTCGTGACAACGCGCCTCCAGCCACCCCATGAAGCGCGAGGCTTCGTGTGTAAAACCGATACGCATGAGCGCGTAGAGCGTGAAGGCCGCGTCGCGGATCCATGTGTACCGGTAATCCCAGTTGCGGTCGCCGCCGATGAATTCCGGCAGACTGCATGTCGGAGCCGCCACGATCGCTCCGGTCGGCTCGAACGTCATCAACTTCAGCGCCAGCGCCGACCGGTTCACCATCTCCCGCCAGCGTCCATGGTAGGTACAGCGCGACAGCCAGCGCCGCCAGTAAGCCACCGTCCTTCCAAATTGCTCCTCTATCTGGGCCACTTCCGGCCGCGAACCCACTTCCCCGCCCGGAGCAATCTGCTCGAGGACGAAAACCGCCGTTTCCCCTTCCTTCAGCGTGAATTCGGCCTTCACGCCGGTGCCATCGGCCTGCAAAGGAATCAAGCTCGCCAAGCCGAGCGCCATATCCTTGGAATCGAAAGCCGCACCGGCGGGCACCAGGCGCACCGTGTGTTCAGCCCGGGCAAAGTCGAACGCCGGGCGGCACTCCAGACGGAACTTCATCGCTCCGCGAAGCGATTGCACCTGCCGGATGAGCGGGTGCCTGCCGGGCCAGGGGCCGCGATCCTGGATCGGCATGAAATCGAGGATTTGACCGACGCCGTCCGGGGAAAGAAACCTGGTGACGAGTACGTTTGTATCGGGCCAATAAAACTGCTTGCGGCTCACGGTGCCGTCGACCCCCTCTATCCGGAAAAAGCCGCCTTTTTTGTCGTCGAGTATGGAAGCGAAAACGCTCGGCGAATCGAACTGCGGCAGGCAGAGCCAGTCGATGGTGCCGTCCATGCCGACGAGCGCCGTGGTATGAAGGTCGCCGATGATGCCATGATTTTCGATGGGCAAATAGGCCAAGGTTTGTCCCCCGTCCCTAATGTCTATATCGGCCGGGCCGCACAGCGCAAGCGTGGAGACGCGGATTTTTCCGGGGCCGCGTCCCGGCTCTCGCCCCCGGCATAGGGGAAACTTCTGCTAGACTGGACAACTCAATATGAAAATTACGCGCGAAGCCGTGCTGCATGTGGCCGATCTGGCCCACCTCGAGCTGAAAGAAGGCGAGGTGGAAACCTACCGCCAACACCTCGACGAAATCCTCACCTACGTCGAGAAATTGAACGCGCTCGACACGAGCGGCGTTGAACCCATGGCGCAGGTGGTCGCCGTCGGTGCCGATTCTGCCGCCGCCTGGCGTGAGGACGAGGTGCACGATGCCGCCGTCACCGCCGAAGCCCTTGCCGCCGCTCCCGACCCCGCACCGCCCTTCTTCCGCGTGCCCAAGGTGATCGAGCGCGAACCATGACGACCAACGCCAAGCGTACCATTGCCGCGGTCCGCGCCGACCTAGCGGCGAAAAGGGTCTCTGCGCGCGAACTCGTGGCCGATTCCTACGCTCGGATCGAGCGTGACAATCCGCGCCTGAACGCCTTTCTCGCACTTTCGCCCGAGCGCGCCTACGCGCAGGCCGATCGCATCGACCAGATGGTCGCGCGAGGCGAAGAGCTGCCGCCCCTCGCAGGCTTGCCCCTGGCCGTAAAGGACGTGCTCGCCACGCGCGGTATCCCGACAACTTGCGGCTCGCGCATCCTCGAAAATTATCGCCCCCCCTACGACGCAACCTGCATCGAGCGGCTGGAGCAAGCCGGCGCCGTCGTGCTGGGAAAGACGAACTGCGACGAATTCGCCATGGGCAGCTCGAATGAGAATTCCGCCTATGGCCCGGTACGAAATCCCGTGGCGCCCGACCGGGTTCCCGGCGGGTCAAGCGGCGGATCGGCTGCGGCGGTTGCCGGGGGTTTGGCCGTGGCCGCGCTCGGCACCGATACCGGAGGTTCGGTGCGCCAGCCGGGCGCCCTGTGCGGAATTCCGGCCCTGATGCCCACCTACGGCCGTGTCTCGCGCTACGGCCTCATCGCGTTCGCTTCTTCCCTGGACCGCGTCGGACCGTTGACGGCTTCCGTCGCCGATGCCGCGGCGCTGCTCGGCGTGATCGCCGGCCACGATCCTTGCGATGCGACATCCGCCGCCGTTCCCGTCCCCGACTACCTCGCCGAACTCGGAAAGCCGGTCGCCGGCCTGCGGATCGGCATACCCCGCGAATATTTCGGCGAAGGGATGGACGCCGGCGTGCGCGAGCGCGTGGACGCGGCGATCGCCCAGCTCGAGAAGCTGGGGTGCCGGCGTGTCGAACTCGAGATGCCGCATACCGACTACGCGATCGCCACCTACTACCTCATCGCCACGGCCGAGGCCAGCTCCAACCTTGCCCGTTACGACGGCGTCCGATACGGCCTCCGTACCCCGGCGGATTCCCTCGCCGAGATGTACCGCAAGACGCGCGGCACGGGTTTTGGCGCCGAGGTGAAGCGCCGCATCATGCTCGGCACCTACGCCCTCTCAGCCGGCTACTACGAAGCCTATTATTTGAAGGCGCAAAAGGTCCGCTCGCTCATCGCCCGCGATTTCCAGCAGGCTTTCGAGAAGGCGGATCTGATCGTCACCCCCACATCCCCGGTAACCGCGTTCCGCCTCGGCGAACGCACGGCCGACCCTCTCGCCATGTACCTGGCCGATATCTACACCGTCACCGGTTCGCTCGCCGGCGTCCCGGGCATCTCGGTCCCCTGCGGAAACACAAGTGAGGGCCTGCCGGTGGGGTTGCAAATCTTCGGTCCCCATTTCGGCGAGGCACGGGTGCTCCGTTTGGCGCACGCCTTCGAGCAGGCCTCCGCAGCAGTGGCTTGAGCGAATCCCCTGCCCACAATCCCTTGCTTCTTCGGAAGCTACGCTGTCGCCAGCCTTCCGGTTTCCTCCTTGGACACACGCCGAAGCTTTCAGGCTAAGGGAAAGACGCGCGGAGGTCGATCTATTACTTTGGCACTTTCGTGCTATTGAGAATTTCGCACGAAGTTGTGCTTGCCTCTTGCGCACCCTTTCGTTTCGAGAGAGCATCATAAACAAGTAAGGAGAGCTTGGCCCAGTGCCAACGATACGATCGAGTCAAAAGTTCTTCACCGAAGAGGAAGTTTCTTCCCTAACAGGCATTTGTCTGGACCATCTGCGCGCGCTGGCCCGCAATCGCCATCTCGGGTTTTTCATCGAAGCGGCCCAGTTCGCCGGAACCTCGGCGATCGAGGCGGCCCAGGCGGCGGGTGCGCAAGCCTACGAAGCCGCGCAGACCGCCGGTGCGCATGCGCAGCGACTGTTCACTGCGTCCGATCTCTACATCGTCACCGCTTTGTTTCCCCGCTGCGAGCATTAGGAAGAGCTGCATCACGGTTGAAAAGATAGTTTCCCCAAGGAAATCGCCGACGATATGCGTCTTCCCAATCGGTTGCGGCAAGTCTTCGCCTCCTCCCTTTAGTCGCGACATTTTCCTGCATCGCTGACCCCGTCCGGCAAGCCTCCGCGTTGCTAGGCCCTTCTTCGCCCATTCGGCCGCGGGCGATGCCGATGTACAATCACTCCCGCTTTTGTCCGAGCTGGCGACAATCTCGACGCTAGAAACGAGGAAATCTCAGGGGAAGCTCCGTTCCGAGTCGGCCAACCCTTGGGCACAAAACGGAGATGGTGATGAAGACAAACAGGCGAGTCTTGGGATTTCTTCCGCGCGCGGCGGTGCTTTTCCTGCTGGCCCCGGCGGCGCTTCTGGCGGCCCAGAATCCGGCCGCCAGCAATCATGGCGAGTACGGCGTCGCCATCGTCAAGAACGTGATGGTTCCCATGCGCGATGGCGTGAAGCTGGCCACCGACATCTACCTGCCCGCGCGTAACGGCGTTCCCGCTCCCGGGAAGTTTCCCGTCCTCGTCGAGCGCACGCCATACGGCAAGGAAGGAAAGTCGGACGTTGAAACTGCCCGCTTCTTCGCCCGCCACGGCTACGTGGATCTGGTGCAGGACGTTCGCGGCCGATTCGATTCGCAGGGCAGATTCAATTTCGCCGTGCAGGAGGCACCTGACGGCTACGACACGGTGGAATGGGCGGCGTGCCAGCCGTGGTCAAACGGCAACGTGGGTACCTACGGCGCGTCGTATCTGGGCCACGTGCAGAATGCGATGGCCGTGCTTCGCCCGCCGCACTTGCGCGCCATGTTCGTCATGGTCGGCGACGGAAATTACTACCAGGAAGGCGCCTGGCGCGGCGGCGCGTTCATGCTGCTGCACAACATCGCCTATGCGCTGGGCGCTCTTGCCATGAGCAGCCATACGGCTCGCTCGAATCCCGTCGCGATGGCTGCGCTCGAAAAAGCGCACCGGAACCTGGGCGATTGGATTCTCGCCTACCCTTTCCACGCTTACGCGTCGCCGTTCTCCCCGACCCCTGCGTACGAGCGCTGGTTTCAGGATTACGTCGATCACTACTCCTCCGACGCCTATTGGAAACGCAACGGCTTTGACTATGCCGGCCTCTACCAAAAATTCGCCGATATTCCCATCTATTACGTCACCGGCTGGTACGACATTTTTGAATACGGTAATTTGCATAATTTCATGGTGCTCTCGAAGCTCCACAAATCCCCCACGCGCCTTGTCGTCGGTCCCTGGACGCATAACGTCGGTCCGCGATTCTCCGGCGACGTCGATTTCGGCCCCACGGCTTCGGTGGACCTCGAAGCGCTGGCCTTGCGCTGGTTCGATCAGCTCTTGAAAGGTGAAAGCACAGGCGTGCTCGACGGGCCTCCGGTGCGCGCCTTCGTCATGGGCGGCGGCGACGGGCTGCGAATCACAGGCGGACGAATCGAAGATGGCGGCGAATGGCTCAAAACGACCACATGGCCGCCTCCGCAGGAAACCACTCGCGCGTTTTATTTCCACGGCAACGGCACGCTGAGCGAACAGAAGCCGGGCGAGGAGCCGCCCAGCGTCTACCAGTACAATCCCGCGCATCCCGTTCCCACGATTGGCGGGCAGATGAACCCTGGCCTTGAAAAGCTCGGCTTTTACACCGACGGCCCGCGCAACCAGGTCTGCGACCTGAAAATGTTCGGCTGCCGCAATAACCTGCCCCTCGCCGCGCGCCATGACGTCCTGGTTTTCGAGACGCCACCGCTCACATCCGACGTCGTCATCGCCGGCCCCGTGACCGTCGATCTCTGGATCTCCTCTTCGGCGCCGGATACAGATTTCACCGCCAAGCTCGTCGATGTGGCTCCGCCCAACAAGGATTATCCGGAAGGCTACGCCATGAACATCGAGGACCGCATCATCCGCCTGCGCTGGAGCGAGGGCTACGAAGCTCCGCATTTCCTGAAGCCGGGCGAGATCCGCAAAGTCACCATTGACCTGATCGGCGTCGCCAATCGTTTCATCAAGGGGCACCGCATCCGCGTGGACATCTCCAGCAGCAATTTTCCGTATTTCGACGTGAACCCGAATACGGGCGAGCGCCCCGGCTACAGCACGCATTCCGTGATCGCCATCAACACCGTCTATCACGACGCCCAGCACCCGTCACACATCAACCTCCCACTGCTCCCGGCAGGCGCCGCGCCCGCACTGCCGCCTCAAGCGGGTCGATAATCGCGGCGGTAGAATCTTGGTGGCCACGGTCAGCGTCTTCCGCTGACCGTGGGCCTTTAGCCCGCTCCAGAGCCTCGGCCGTCCCGGCGCAAGTCTGCCGCGTTGCCCCACGAACCGCTGTGGATTTATCCTAAGGAATGGGGAATGGGTGCCTCTGGCACGGCATTCCCGTATCGAGGACCTTGGTGAGCATTCCGGCCAGCCCGCGGGCGAAACAAACAGCGGCAGTTATTCTCCTGCTCTTCGTGGCCACTTTGGCTGCCTCGCCTCTCGTCGCGCAATCGAAACCCGCCACATCTTCCGGTTCCGCCACTGGTGCGACTGGCGTCTCCGCCGACGAAGGCATCCGCGGCAAGAAGCTGGTCCTCAAGGACGGCACATTCCAGATCGTTCGCGAATACCAGGTGATCGGGGACCGCGTGCGTTACTACAGCCTGGAGCGGTCCGAATGGGAAGAGATTCCCTCCAGCATGGTGGACTGGCCCGCCACGCGCAAGGCGGAAGCGCAGCCCACCGGCCGCGCCGAGAAAGCAATCGCTCTGGCCCATCGCGTCGATCTCGAAGCGCACCCCGGCAATCTCGACGTGGATGCCGGCACAGGACTGCCTCCCGGCGTGCTGCTGCCACCCGGCGACGGCATGTTTGTCTTCAACGGCAAATCCGTATCCCCCATCGAAACGCACCTGGCCAAGAGCAAACTCAACAAGGGAAATTTCATCGCCAAGGTGCTCGTTCCCGTTCCGGTGGTCGCGACCAAGTACACCATCTCGCTCGATGGCAAGCGCGCCCCCATGCAAATCCCCATTGCCGAGCCGCTCTTCTTCTACCGCATCAATAACGGCGTGGAGCCCCAACTTCGCCTGATCCACACCAAGGAGAAGGGCGGCCATCGCGAAATCGAATTTCAGAGCAGCTTCTTCGGAGAGAAGAAAACCGAGGCGAATGAAGTCCCCCTCGACATCCAGGCCGTGACCCCGGATACCTATCGCATCATGGCCAAGCAGGACCTCGCGCCGGGCGAATACGTCATCGCCGTGATCGACCCCGGGCAGGGAATCGATCTTTACGTCTGGGATTTCGGCATCGAAAAGACAGCGGGAAAGCAAACCTCGAAAAAGTGAGGTCTCAAACTACACTTCCTGCCTGAAGCCACGTTGATGGCAATTCAGTTTTTGGGTGCCGCGACTGCTGGGCTGTACCCCGATGAGCGGCGATGAACCACGTGGCAAGCATTGGTTTGCTCATTGCGGTTTGGAACTATGTTTGAAAACTTTTCCATGCGGACGGGACGAGTTCTGTTTTGGGCACGATTCAAAGCAGGCCAGCGTGGCGCGGGTGCCATTGGGGTGGATGACCTCCTTCTCGGAATACTTATAGAGGATCAAGGGAAGCGGGCAACCCCTACGTCGAAAATGCTCGGCAACCCAGGGGCTTCTCATATTGCGGCTCCATCGCACAGCCCGTTCTTCCGTCGGGAAACGGCGACTGACGTACTGTCCAGGATTGAAAGCCTCCTTCCCGCGTCAAAACCTATTGGTCCTTCGACTGAATTGCCTCTATCGGCGGACCTCGAGCGTGTTCTCGTTAGAGCGAAAGATGTTCAGGAGATGTTTCATCACAGCCAGGTCGAACCGTTGCACCTTTTGGCGGCCGCTCTCACGGAAGGTTCGAGCGATGGCGTCAACCTGCTCCAGGAGGCCGGATTCACCAAAGAACAGGTATTGGAGGGGCTGAAAAGCGCAGCGGATTATCAGTGACTGCGCCTATCATCACCGGCCAGCCCGCAGACACCGGGGCCGGCCTCGGCCGGTCCGGGCCAAGAGGCCCCAGCGTCATGATCTCCTGCCTACACCGGCGGTCCCGGCGGTGCGCCTGACGGTTTCAGCACGAGCGTATTCTGCTTGGGATTTTCGAGGAACAGCGTGATCTCATGGTCGAGCCGGGCCAGGATCGGATCCTGCGCCATGCGTGCGCGAGCAACGTCCCTTGCCTGGTGGACGCCGGCGAGCGCCGCCGCCTGCACCTCGGGCGTGGCTGCCGGATTCACCGAAAGAATCATCAGCCGCTCGGAGATTTCCGTCTGCACAACTCCCGCTAGGTCGCGCGCGGCGGGCGTCTGTTCCTGAACCGCAAAGGCGGAGCGGACCATCGTCGTAACCACATCTTCGGGCGAGAGGGCGCCGGGGTCCTCTTCGGAGAGCACCGCCAGGCGTTCCATGCGATCCGGCTCGAGTAACCCGCCAACCACGATCTCCGACACGCGGCGCGCGCCATCCTCCGGACTGAACAGATATCCGGCCGAGGAGTTGAACATTTCCGGATCGGGGCCCAGATTCCCGTTTGGCGCAAGGCGTTTCCACAGTTGCATCGGGATTTCGAGTTCGGACGGCTCAAGCGCCTTTAGCATCAATTGCAGCGCCTCTTTCTGACTGCTGTCCGGCCATGGAATCACCGGCTTCAGCCCGTCCCCGGCGAGCGAAAGCGGAATCTCCGCGCTGCCAATCACGTTCACCGCCGCGGCCAGCGCGTACTGATG
>JAGWOX010000037.1 GCA_028877145.1 Acidobacteriota bacterium
ATCATGATGGCGATCGACCAGACCGACATGATGCCCAAAATGATCACGACGATCTTTGCCGGCACGCCCATCGAAGCCCACATGCCACGCAGGTCGAATCCGCCAGCCTGCAGCAGCCAAAGGCCCGCCAATGAGAGGTATGCTGCCATTGGGTTATTCCCTCCTGTCGTAAATCCTACCAGAGACTTAGCTCAACCTACTTATATGGATTGCGGCCTGGCCTCAGCCCGACTGCTATCCACCCAGCGTAAAGATAACCGTAATCACCGTGTCCACCTTCACAGGCTCATTGTTCAGCAGCGTCGGTTGATATCTCCACTGCTTCACGGCGTCCATCGCCGACTGCACCAAAAGCGGAGGACCGGAGACGTATTGCAGCTGCTGCACCGTTCCGTCCTGAGCGATGATGGCGTGCAGCACTACCGTGCCCTGAATACGGGCCGCTTTGGCGATCGGCGGATAGACCGGCTGCACCATCCGGATGATTTTCGCGCTCTGCACGCTGCCGCCCACGTGAAGGATGCTAGGCGTCACCGGCTTCGGTGGCGGAGGAGCCGCCGGTCCCGATCCGCCAATGATCCCGCCGAGCGCCCCACCGGCCGACCCGCCGGGGACACCGCCCACCACGCCGCTCCCATAGGAAGCTCCCGGGGGCAGCGGCTGGTCCTTCACGATCGTGATCTTTTTAGGGATCACTTTCGGAGCAACCATTTGATTGTGCTGAATGAAAGACGGAGGCGGCTTCACAATCTTGATCATCTTCGGCGGCGGTGGCGGCGGCGGTGGTGGTGGCGGAGGAGCCACCAGCAGTGTCGTCAGCATAGCCGTCGGAAGGGCTTGCGTATAAATCAGTGGGATCAGAATCAGCACGGCGAGAACGGCCAACTGGCCAACCAGGGAAACAAAGATGGTCCACCGCGTGTGCGTCTTTCGCCGCTGTCCGCCCGAAACTACCAGATCGTCAAACACACCCTACCTCCTTCCGGCTGTCGCCAAGCGCCGGCCCGCGGCCCGTTCCTTCGACGGCCGTCCACCAGAACCGGACGCTGCGCCGCCAGGGACTTTCACCCCTCGGAACCGGTTCCACAGAACCACGATCGGCGCCGCGATCCCGAAGCTGGAATAGGTTCCTACCACAACTCCCACCACCATGGCAAAAGCGAATGAGCGCAAAACGCGCCCGCCCATCAAAAACAAAACCAATACCGCTATAAAAGTGAGCCCGCTCGTCAGAATTGTTCGCGACAACGTCTGATTGATGGAACGATTCACAATGTCCGGGAACGGCTCCTTGCGCATCAGCCGCAGATTTTCTCGCACTCTGTCGAAGATGACAATCGTATCGTTCATCGAATAGCCGACCAGAGTGAGCAACGCGGCGATCACCGTCAGCGAAATTTCGTACTTGAACAGGCAAAAGAACCCCAGGGTGATCAGGACGTCGTGAAAGACCGCGATGACCGCGGCCGCTCCGTACACCCATTCGAAGCGGAACGCAATATAAACCAGCATGCCCGCCAATGCATAGAGGGTCGCGAGAATTGCCTGGCGACGCAGTTGTGAGCCCACCTGCGGGCCAACGATCTGCACGTCTCGAATGACGAAGGTGCCAGGGTAGTAATGCTGCTCGAGGCTTGCCACCACGGCAGGTGTCGCGCCCGGCGCCTTCGCGATTTCGGCGATCGAGCGAACCAAGCCGCCGCTGTCGGCGTCGCGATAACGCGTCAGCGCCTTCGCCAACTGCTGGTATTGAGTGGCCGCCGAAACACCCAGATGCAGGGGATCCTGCTGCGTGAGGTAAGTGGCCAGATCTTCGGGCGTGACGGCGTTGAAATCCTGCTTTCCGGCCGGGCCAGGGAACGTCTTCGTGAGCGCTTCCATAATCGCAGCACGGCCGGCGTCGAGCCGCTCTGTCACTCCTCCGATTTCCTTAAGCCCGATCATCAAGTCGTTCTTCGATTGCGGGTCGGAGGGGTCGCTGATCGGCACAATGCTGCTGTCACCGAGCCCCTGCTCGGCCAAGGCGGCGCGAATGTGCGCCGTGGGCGGCGCCTGGGCGAAGCGGACGTAGACGAGCGTGCCGCCGCGGAAATCGATTCCGTACAGCAGGCCGCCGGTGTGCAGCCATGCCAGGAATCCGGTCAGCAGCAGTAAAGTCGAGAGGGCGACGAAATACTTCGCCTTGCCCATCCAGTCGACGTTCGGACTCTTGAAAAACTCCATTTCCCACGTTTCCCGCAACGAGACGCGCCCCGGACAAATCGCCCGTCCGGAGTTTCGGGTCTGCTCTACCTCAAATACTCAACTCCGCCTGGCGCTGCATGCGGCCCAGGTGCCAATCGAAAATCGTTCGCGACACATAGATCGAAGTGAACACGTTCGCGATCAAGCCGATGACCAAGGTGACGGCGAAACCCTTCACGGGTCCACTGCCGAACTCAAAGAGGAAGATGGCCGACACAACCGTCGTCACGTGAGTATCGATAATCGTCAGGAACGCCCGCTCGAATCCCAAGTCTACCGCTGACGCGTTGGCTTTGCCCGCGCGCAATTCTTCCCGGATCCGCTCGAACACCAGTACGTTCGAGTCGACGCCCATGCCGATCGTCAAAATCACGCCGGCAATTCCCGGCAGCGTGAGCACGGCCTGGAAGTAGGCAAGCGCCGCCATCAGGATCACCAGGTTCAGGATCAACGCCAGCACAGCGTTCACGCCTGAAAGGCGGTAGTAGATCAGCAGAAAGATCATCACGGCCAACAGGCTAATGATCGACGCCCGCACGCCCTCGCGAATCGAGTCTGCGCCAAGCGATGGCCCGACTGTGCTTTCCTCGAGATACCTGATCGATGCCGGCAGCGCCCCGGCTCGCAACACGAGGGACAGATCGTTGGCTTGCTCCTGCGTGAAGTTTCCCGTGATTTCGCCCGAATCCTGAATCTGGCCCTGAATCACCGGGGCCGATTGCACGCGGTGATCGAGCACGATCGCGAGGCGCTGTCCAATGTTGCGCTCGGTGAACGGACCAAAGCGCTGCGCGGCGTCGCGCGAAAGGTTGAAGTGAACTTCCCATTGCCCGGGCACGTCGGGATTGGGCGCGGCGCTGGCACTTCGCAGATCGCGGCCGGTGACCACGGGGTTGCGCGTCAGAACATAGTAGACACCCGCGCCTGGCTGCTGTGTGGTCGCTCCCTCAGCACGGCCCGGCAAAATCTCGCTGTCGGGTGGCAGAATTCCGCCATGCGCGGCGAGCGCCTCGGCCTCTGAGGGATAGGGCCCGTCGATCACCTTGCTCAGCTCCAGTTGTCCGCCGGCCTGAATCACCGCCTTCGCACGTGTCGGGTCGCCTTCGCCGGGCAACTCGACAAGTATCTGGTCATCCTGGCTACCGGTTTGCGCGATGGTGGGTTCGGTGAGGCCGAGAGCGTCAATGCGGCGGCGAATGGTTTCGATGGCCTGCTGCATCGTCTGGCTCTTGATCTGGGCAATGGCCGCGGCCTTCAGGGTCAGCATGAAACCGCTGGTCTGCCCGGCCGCCGAAGCCATATCCCAATCCGGCAGCTGGTTCTGCACGATGTCGCGGAGCGAGCCGGTTTGCGTCGGGTCGAGATTGGCGACCAGGATCTGCGTGTCGCTGACGCGGCGAATGTCGCCAAACTTGATGTTGCGGTCGTGCAGCTGCTGGGTGATCTGATCGACCGCGCGGTTCGTCTCGAACCGCACCGCTTCATCGACCTGAACCTGCAAAACCAGGTGCGTGCCGCCCTGAAGATCGAGTCCGAGCTTGATCCGGTGCTGGAAATTCCGTTTTACCTGTTGCCAGGAAGTGGGGAACGAGGGACGGGCGAACAAACCCCACAAACACGCGAGCACGATTAACAGGATAAACAGGGCCTTCCATTTTAGGTTCTGATTCATCGTCTACCCGGCTGCGAGACTTCCGGAAGCCTCCGCTCAGCTCTCCTTGGCGCCTTCAGGCTGGAAACCGGCGATAGCGTTGCGCGCTACTCGCAGCTTCACTTGATCGGCGACGCGGAGTTGGATGGTATCACCTTCGACGCCAGCCACGACTCCATAAATACCGCCGTTCGTCACTATTTTATCGCCGCTTTTGAGCGCCAGCTGCATCTGCGCGGTTTTCTTTTGTCGCCGCTGCGCGGGCAGGATGAGAAGCAAATAGAAGATGACCAGAACGAGCACCAGCGGCAGAAGCGCCACCAAACCGCCGCTCGGCTGACCTTGGCCTACGAGTAGTTCTGATTGCAGGAGCATGCGTTCCTGCCCGCCCATTCCGTCCGATGAGTTCGAAGAGTAAGATTCGCGGCGACGCGATCCGAGTTCCTTTGCATGTAAGCGGCTCCGAACTTCCCATTTCGCACCGCAGGATTAGAGAAGACCCGCTTCGAGGCGCGCCTGAAGGTCAGATCGGAGTACCGCCAGGTTCCCAGAATAGATAGCCTCACGGATTTTTTTCATCCTGTCAAGGTAAAAGTATACATTGTGGATGGTGTTCAGGACGGCAGCAAGAATTTCGTTGGCCATATATAGGTGCCGCAAGTAGGCGCGCGTATACCGAGCGCAAACTGGACACCCGCACTCGTTGTCGATCGGCCGCTCATCCTCCGCATACTTCGCGTTTTTGATCAATAAACGGCCTTGCCCGGTGAACAGGCAGCCGTTGCGCGCGTTTCGGGTCGGCATCACGCAATCCATCATGTCGATTCCCCCCATCACGTAATCGATCAAGTCTTCCGGTTTGCCGACACCCATCAGGTAACGCGGCTTCTCCGCGGGCAGGTGCACGGTCGCCTCCGCCACCATTTCGAGCGTCAAAGTGTGCGGCTCGCCCACCGCCAGCCCGCCGATCGCGTAACCGGGGAAATTCATGTCCACCAATGACTCGGCCGATTCCCGGCGCAGATCGGCGTGGACACCCCCCTGCACGATGGCGAACTGCAGTTGTCGCTCCCGGTCGCCGCGCTCGGCGAACGCGCGCCGCGATCGCGCGGCCCACTCGTGCGTGCGCCGCATCGCCTGGCGCGCACGCTCGTGGCTCGCGGGAAATTCAATGCACTCGTCGAGCACCATTGCAATGTCGGACCCGAGCGCAGCCTGCACTTCAACCGCGCGCTCGGGCGTGAAAAAATGCTCCGCGCCGTCCAGATGCGAGCGGAAGCGGACGCCCTCGTCGCTCACCTCGCGCAGGCCCGCCATGCTGAACACCTGGAATCCGCCCGAATCGGTGAGGATCGCACCAGGCCATGCCATGAACTGATGCAAACCGCCGAGCCGCTTCACTCGCTCGTGCCCGGGCCTCAGGTACAAATGGTAGGTGTTCGCGAGCAGAATGCGGACGCCAAGATCTTCAAGCGTCTGCTGCGGCACACCCTTCACCGTCGCGGCCGTGCCCACCGGCATGAAGACCGGCGTTTCGATCACGCCGTGCGGCGTCTCGAGGCGACCCAGGCGCGCGCCGCTCGGATCGGTTTTCAACACTTCAAAACGGAATCCCATCGCCCGAACAGTCTAACGAGTCCGCATGACAACTGGCGAATCCTGCGGGGGAACCCAAGAGACGCGGAATCTGGTAGTGTTCTCTCCGGCATCTTCACATCGTGCCGGAGAGACAACTATGGACCAGATGCGTCTTAGCACCCTTGGGCTGTTCCGACTGAGCCGCCGGGTGCCGGCGGCAGCCTGCGCTTTCCTCTGCCTGCCCTTACTCCTGCTTTCATCGCCCGCAGCGGCGCGACCGTCGCCAAACCGCCCGGAGCCGCAGCAGCAAAGCGCCGAAGGCCTTCTCGTCCGCACGATGACGAACCCGGAATACCGGGCGAAATTCTTCGGCCGCGTCACCTGGATCGAGAAGGGCGCCGCATATCTCGTTCTCGAACCCGCTCCGGGTCTCCCTGAAGCACGCGACATCGTTCGCTACGACACGGCGACCGGCAAACGGGACGTACTGTTGCCTGCCGCGAAGCTCGTGGCTCCGGGCGCATCCGAGCCGCTCGAAATCAGCAGTTTCTCGCTTTCCTCGAACGGGCGCCGCGTGCTGATCTTCACGAACACGCAGCGCGTTTGGCGGCTGCACACCCGTGGCGATTACTGGGTCTACGATCTCGACAGCAGCTCGCTGCGCAAGCTCGGTGGCGACGCTCCGCCTTCGACGCTGATGTTCGCCAAATTCTCTCCCGACGGCTCGAAGGTCGCCTACGTCCACGCGAGCAATCTTTACGTCGAGGACCCCGCGACCGGCTCGATCACTCAACTCACCGTCGACGGTTCGGCCACGATCGTCAATGGAACTTCCGACTGGGTGAGCGAGGAGGAACTCGATATCCGCGACGGATTCCGCTGGAGTCCCGACGGCCTTCGCATTGCCTTCTGGCAATTCAATACGACCGGCGTGGGCCAATACACGCTTATCTACGATCTCGGCCACCCACGAGGGGAAATCGTCAGCGGCATTCCTTACCCCAACTACGGTATCTACCCGCAAACGCTCGTCTATCCGTATCCCGAAGCCGGCACCGCGAATTCGGCCGTGCGCGTCGGCGTTGTCGCGGCGAGCGGAGGAGCGGTGACGTGGATGAGGACGCCCGGCGATCCACGCGAGAATTACATCGCGCGCATGGACTGGGTTGGCCCGAACGATCTCGTCTTGCAGCACCTGAATCGGCTGCAGAATACGAACCAGGTCCTTCTCGCCGACGCGACCACCGGCGCGGTGAAACAGATTTTTGTCGATCGCGACCAGGACTGGGTTGCCTACAACGATCGCATCGACTGGCTCAATCACGACAAGCAGTTCCTGTTCCTCAGCGAGCGTGATGGCTGGCGCCATCTGTACCGCGTCGATCGCGCGAGCGGCAAAGCGACGCTCGTCACCCACGGCGCCTTCGACGTCATCAGTCTCGACGCGGTCTGTCGAGAGGAGAATCAGGTCTATTTCACCGCTTCGCCCGACGATCCCACCCAGGCCTATCTCTATCGCGCGCGGCTGAACGGCTCGGGCCAGGCCGAGCGCGTCAGCCCAAACCAACCGGGAACGCATTCCTACGAAATCTCGCCCGATTGCCATTGGGCCATCCATACGTTTTCCACGCTGGACACGCCGCCCGCTTCCGATCTCGTCCGAATCCCCGCGCACAGCGTCGTGCGGTCACTGCTTGATAACTCGGCGCTCGCCCAGCGCGTTCGCCCGCTCACAGACGGGCCCACCGAATTTTTCAGCGTCGACGCTGGCAACGGAGTGAAGGTGGACGGCTGGCTGATGAAACCGCCGCATTTCGATCCCTCGAAGAAATATCCGCTCATCGTCTACGTGTATTCCGAGCCCGCGGGGCAGACAACGGCCGACCGCTGGGGCTCGATTTTCAACCGTGTGCTGGCAAGCGACGGTTATCTAGTAGCGAGTTTCGACAACGAAGGCACGCCCGCCCCGCTGGGTCGTTCCTGGCGAAGAGCCGTCTACGGATCGGTCGGCCCGCTTTCTTCTGCCCAGCAGGCCGCCGCGCTCGAATCCTTCGAGCGCGCACACTCGTACGTTGATCCGCAACGCATCGGCGTCTGGGGCTGGAGCGGCGGGGGATCGGAAACGCTCAATTTGATGTTCCGCTCGCCCGATCTCTACGACGTTGGCGTCGCCATCGCCTCGGTCCCCGACCAGCGCCTCTACGACAGCATCTACCAGGAACGCTACATGGGCCTGCCGCAGGACAACCCCCAGGGATACGAAAAGGGTTCAGCCATCAATTTCGCCGCGGGACTCCGCGGCCGGCTGCTTATCATGCATGGCACCGGCGACGACAACGTTCATTTTCAGGGCTTCGAATTGCTCGTCAATCGGTTGATCCAGCTTGGCAAACGGTTCGATATGCGGGTCTATCCCGGACGCACGCATGGCCTTTCGGAGGGACGCGGGACCACGCTCGACGTATTCAAGAATGTGTTGTGGTATTTCGAGGACCATCTGCCGCGAGGGCCGCAATCGACGGCGGCGAAGTGACACCCGCCGCCGCGCTCAGGCAGCCCTTCATCCTGCAGTGAAACCGCCCGGCTGTACGGGCAGTTCGGGCACCGCGTCGATCAGTGTTTTCGTATATGGTTGCGCGGGACGGTTGAGGATTTGCTCGGCTGACCCGATCTCGACGAAACGCCCTTCACGCATGACCGCGATGCGCGTCGCCAGTTGCGCGACCACCGGCATGCTGTGCGAGATGAAGAGGTAAGTGAGCCCGTACTCGGTCTGCAGCCGCACGAGCAGGTCGAGAATCTGCGCGCCGATCGAGGGATCGAGAGCGGAAACCGGCTCGTCGGCAACCACAAGCTTCGGCCGCAGCGCCAGCGCGCGCGCAATCGCCACGCGCTGACGCTGTCCGCCGGAGTATTCGTGCGGGTAACGGTCGAGCGACTCCTGGCCCAGACCGACCGCGTCCATCACTTCCTCGATGCGTCGGCGGCGATCGGAACTGCTCGTTCCCGGCTCGTGAATCCTGAGCGGCTCGCCGATGGCCGAAGCGATGCGCTGGCGGGGGTCGAGTGAGCTGTAGGGGTCCTGAAAAATCATCTGCATCTGGCGGCGCAATTGCCGCAGCTCGCGCCCGGACGCCCGCAGCCAGTCGCAGCCCAGAAAATTGATTTCCCCTTCCTCGGGCTGCTCGAGCCTCACCAGCAACCGCGCGAGCGTCGTCTTTCCGCAACCCGATTCCCCAACCACAGCCAGGGTCTCGCCCGAGCACAAGTCGAAATCCACGCCGTCTACGGCGCGAATACTTCCCCCGTCGGGCAAGGCAAAAGACTTCCGCAACCCGCGGGCAACCAGAAGCAGATTGTCTCGGATCATCAAAGGACAGCCATCAGGACCTATTCGCCGCCACGAACAAAGCCGACTGAATGAACTCGATCTCCGGCTCCCCGTTTCCCGTGCTTTCGAGCAGCCGCGGATGAAATCCCGCGGCGTCGTCGGCAAGCGTGGCTTCAAGCAGGCGCCGCGAGTTCCGCGTGGCGGGGTCGTTCGGGCCCCAGCCGGCCACTTGTAGCCAGGCGCTGAACAGACGCGGACGTTCGAGTGGTTCCGTCGAGCGAATGCGGAAACCGGCCTCTTCAACCATGGCGAGCAATTCGGGACGGCTGAGCGTGTGCCGGTGGGAGGCATCGCGAGCGCGCTCGATGGCGTCGCACGCGTCGGGTTGCGCTCCTTCCGGAACGTACATGTCAACCAGGGCCAGGCGTCCGCCTCTGCGCACCACGCGAGCCAATTCCCGCAGCGCCGCAAGCGGATCACTCATGTGATGCAAGCTGTAGCCGCATACGGCCACGGAGACTGACTCGTCGGGAAAAGGAATTGCGGTCGCATCGGCGCACACCAGCGCCACGTTTTCGGCGCGTTCTTCACGGATGCGATTGCCGGCGAAAGCCAGAAGCGCGGGCGTGAGGTCCAGTCCGATAACAAACTTCGCGCGGCGCGCCAGCGCCAGCGTAAACGTTCCCGGCCCGCAGGCAAGATCGAGCGCGAGATCTTCAGATCCGGGATCGGCGAGGCGCGCGATCACGTCCGTATCGCCGACGCGGTAAGGCACGGCAAGGCGGCTGAAAACGTCCGCAGACCGCGTGAACCGCTCTCGCACCCTCTCGTTTTGTTCTCGATCCGGGACGTTGCTCATGGCACAAGAATACAGCGGGCGAAATGGTCCGGGCCAGCGCGGCGTGGCTCGGGAACCACACGAGCGCATTCCGGCCGACGATACGGGCAGCGCGGCTCGAAGGGGCAGCCTGGCGGAACATCATCGAGTGGCGGCACCGCTCCCGGAATCGGCTGGAGTTTACGGCCCGTCTGCGGCAACGCGCGAAGCAATCCCTCCGTGTATGGATGAGCGGGCCTGGCGAGAACGGCCAGCGCCGGTCCCTGTTCAACGATGCGCCCCGCATACATCACAAGCAAACGGTCGGCCAGTTGAGCCACGACGGCCAGGTCGTGGCTGATGAAGAGCAAGGCCAGATTCGATTCGCGCCGTAGCTTCGCCAGCAATTCGACGATCTGTTTCTGCACAGTGACGTCGAGCGCCGTCGTCGGCTCGTCGGCGACGAGCAGCCGCGGGCCGGGCGCGAGAGCCATTGCAATCATCGCTCGCTGGCGCAGGCCGCCGGAAAGCTGGTGCGGAAATTGCCGCGCGCGCCGTGGTGGATCGGGCACGGCGGCACGATCGAGCGCTTCGATCGCGCGCCGGCGTGAGCCTTCGGCGTCGAGCGTGGAATCGTGTGCTCGCGCCGCTTCGGCCACCTGCGCGCCAATACGCATCACGGGATTGAGCGCCGTCATCGGCTCCTGGAACACGATTCCGATCTCGCGCCCCCGAACCGCTTCAAGTTCCCGTTCGCTGAGGACGGCCATGTTCATTGCTGGCGCGCCATCACGTCCGGCAAGCCACACCTCACCTGTGCGCCGCGCACCCACCGGCGCCAGCCCAGCCAGCGCCAGGCCCAGCATCGATTTTCCCGAGCCCGATTCGCCCACGAGGCCGACCGCCTCTCCCACGCCAATCGTGAAGCTCACTCCGTTGACCGGGAACACGGGTCCGGACGCCGTTGGCAATTCGACCGTCAAATTTCGAACATCGAGCAGTGTCGTCACCGAGAGCATGATAGATGTAGAAGCGGCTGGCGGGAAAAGCGAATCTCGCATTTGGCTTCTTGCCGCGGAATAATGTTCTGTCATTCTACGCGAACGGCAAGGGAGATCAGATGGATCACATTCTTCCGGGACTCCAGAACGCCCCTAGCCTTCATCCTCTCTTCGTGCACTTCCCGATCGCCCTCTGGCTTACCGCGCTGCTGGTGGAAATCGTCGCGGTGTGGAACCGAGAGGATTCGACGCATCGCGCGGCGATGTGGCTCCTGTGGCTGGGTACGGTTGCGGGCACGTTTGCAGTCTTCAGCGGCCTGCAGGCTGGCCACGCCGTGCCATCCGGCCCGGCGGGCGCGGCGCTCGAAATTCATGAGGAGCTGATGCTGACCAGCTATTTCATCGCCCTGGGCCTTTCGGCATTCGTGCTGTTCATGGGCCAGCAAGTGACGCATGGATTGAAGGTGGTGGTGCTGGTCGGCTTGTTGATTCTGGCCGCAATCACGACGATCGGCGCTGATCGCGGCGCCGAGATGGTCTACCGCTACGGGATCGGGGTGAACCGGACGACGGCGGTGCAAATGAAGAAATAGTCCGACGGTATTCAGGGATTCTCAAGAGAAACGAATCGGACCGGATCTTCCCCTCTCAGAAGTCGTGCGTCGGCCCTTCGAGGAACGCGCGCAGCTTGCGCGAACGAGAAGGATGGCGGAGCTTGCGCAGCGCTTTCGCCTCGATCTGGCGGATGCGCTCGCGCGTGACCGCGAACGACTGGCCCACTTCCTCGAGCGTGTGCTCGCTACCATCCTCGAGCCCGAACCGCATCTTGATCACCTTCTCCTCGCGAGGCGTCAACGTCTTCAGCACCGACGAGGTCTGCTCCTTCAGGCTCAGGTTGATCACGGCGTCCGAGGGCGAAACCACCGCTTTGTCCTCGATGAAATCGCCCAGATGCGAATCCTCTTCCTCGCCGATCGGCGTTTCGAGCGAGATCGGCTCCTGCGCGATTTTCATGATCTTGCGAACTTTGCCGACCGGGATCTCCATTCGCTTCGCAATCTCTTCCGAGGTCGGCTCGCGCCCGAGTTCCTGCACCAGCTGGCGCTGCGTTCGAACCAGCTTGTTGATGGTCTCGATCATGTGAACGGGAATGCGGATCGTGCGAGCCTGGTCGGCGATGGCGCGGGTGATGGCCTGACGAATCCACCAGGTGGCGTAGGTCGAGAATTTGTAACCGCGGCGCCATTCGAACTTGTCGACGGCCTTCATCAGGCCGATGTTGCCTTCCTGAATCAGGTCGAGGAACTGAAGGCCGCGATTCGTGTACTTCTTCGCAATGGAAACGACCAGGCGGAGGTTTGCCTCAATCAGTTCTTTCTTGGCGTGTTCGGCCTCGGCTTCGCCGCGCAGGATGATCTGCAGGTTGCGCTTGAGTTCGGCCAGGCTGACTTCGCTTTCGATCTCGATCTCGCGGAGTTCGATCCGGCGCGAGCGAAGTTCCTTGCGCGCCTCGGTGGCGTTGTCGCCCTTGGACGCCTCGGCGCGCCGCTCGAGCTTGCCGGCTTCCTTTTCGAGTGCCTGCAGCCGCTCCACCGTCTGGCGCAGGCGCTCGATCAACCGTTTCTTTTCCTGCGGGTTGAAATCGATCGAACGGATCAGCTTCGAGAGTTCCACCCGCCGCCGCCCTACGCGCCACTTCCCCCGCACCCAGGCCCGTTTACGCGGTCGCGGCGCCCTGTCGAATTTCTGCGCCAGTTTCAGCACTTCCAGATAGAGCTTGGCGATGCGTTCGATCGTGCGGAGGGTCTCGCGGGTCTTGTCCTCCACTTTCTCATCGGTGAGCTCTTCGTCGTCGAACTGGACGATCTCCTTCACCGAGCGGCGGCCTTCCTTCAGGTCCTCGCCGATGCCGAGGAGTTCCTTCCACACGAGCGGCGACCGGGAAATGACCTTGAGGACGAGCATCTGCCCGCGCTCGATCCGCTTGGCGATGGCCACTTCGCCTTCGCGCGTCAGGAGCGGAACGGTGCCCATCTCGCGCAGGTACATGCGGACGGGATCGTTGGTCTTCTCGAGAGTGCCGGGACTGAGGTCGATCTCGTCGTCGGCCATTTCGTCGTCTTTGGAGTCGACTTCGGGGCCTTCAAGCACTTCGACCGCTTCCCCGCCACGCGCGCCCTTGCCCGGCGCGTCCTCATACACGTCGATGCCGTGTCGTTCGAACGTCGAGAGCAGGTCGTCGATTTCGTCCGAGGAATGTACTTCGGCGGGCAGGATGTCGTTTACCTCATCGTAGAGCAGGTAACCGCGCTCCTTGCCCATCGTGATGAGTTGCCTTACCTGGTCGTATTTTTCCTCGATCGCCACTGGCTACTGCCTCCCGATCCTTCCGCGACGCCAGGCGCGGCTAAAGACGCGCCAAGTGGCCATGCCGTAAAAACAGGAGGACGAGGGATCGTCAACGAACGGGTAGGACCCCCGGCAGGCGTTCCACACCGCCCCGATTTTCTTCCCGCAACGCAGATCGCTGTCCGCCGCCACCCGATCGTACCGAATGCGAGTTCCCGCCGCTAATCCAACCAGATTACACACATTTCGTCAAAGACCGTCAACCTCCCCGTTCCCCATCGGCACCCCTTTGTCGCACCTGGCTACGGCCGATCATCGGCCGTCGGTCCTTCATCCCTCCAGCCTGTCGAGCGAAGCCCGCAGCGTCTGCTTCTTTTCAAGCAGCCGCAGCAGTTCCACCTTGCCCCCGGTTCCGGCGCCGCCACTCTGGTTCTTGAGCGCCTCGATCTCGGCTTGCACGGCGCGAAGCTGGGTTTCGAATTGCCGCCGCCGGAGCACGGCCAGGCAACTCTCCGCTTCTTCCCAGCTCGGCTCAGCCGCCGACTCGAATGCAAGATCGAAGAGAAGCCGCCGGTCTCGCTCCTCGAGCCTTTCGCCGAGCGCGGTCAGCTCCTCCGCGCTTCCGTTTGACGGCAGACCCGCCTCAAGCAACACGGCGAACAGTTTCTCGGTTTCGAGTCCCCGATGCACTTCGCCGCGCGCGATCTCTCCTGCCAGCCGCTCGCGGAACTCATCGGCGTCGAGAAGCATTTTCAATAGTCGCCGCTCGGCCGGCGTCACCGCGGCTGTCAATAATTCCGCGCGCGCCTTCACCTCCGTCCGGCGCTCGGCAGCCGCCTGCACGAGCGACTGCCGCAGCACCGCCTGATCCACGCGCAACTCGGAGGCGATGCGGCTGGCCCATTCCGACCGGGCCAGAGGGCTCGGCAGCAGCCGCACGTAGGGCAGCAGAAAATTCACCGCCCGCAGCTTCGATTCGATCGTGCCGGAATCCATCCGCCGGGCTCGCGCGATCAGATAGTCGAGATACAGCGGCGATCGCCCCAGCACTTCGCGATAAGCCTTCGCGCCCTGCTTTCGGATGAACTGATCGGGATCGGATTTGCCGCCCTCGGCCGAGGGCAGCACCAGCACGCGTATCTCGAAGTCGGCGCCGAGCAGCAGCACCAGTGAGCGGTCCGTGGCCGCCTGACCGGCCGCGTCGAGATCGAAGTTCACCACAATATTTTTCGTGAACCGCCCGAGCAGACGTACCTGCCCTTCGGCCAGGCTCGTCCCGCAACTGGCGATCACGTTCTCGATTCCCGCCTCGGCCAGCGCAATCGCGTCCATGTAGCCTTCGACCAGCACCGCGAAACCTTCTCGCCGAATCGCCTCGCGGGCTCGGTCCAGGTTGTAGAGGACGTGGCTTTTCGTGTAGATGCCCGTTTCGGGTGAATTCAGATATTTCGGCTGCTCGTCACCGATGGCGCGCCCGCCAAACGCCACCACGCGCCCCGATTCGCTGGCGATGGGAAACATCACCCGCCGCCGAAAGCGGTCGAATGCCTGCTCGTTGCGGTCGCGCGAAGCCAGCCCGGATAGGTCCAGCAATGCCGGCGAAAATTTCGAGCGCAGAAAGCGCACCAGCGCTTCGCCCGTCGATGGCGCCCAGCCCAGGCCGAAGCGCGCGATCGTTTCCGGCTTCAGCCCGCGATCCTCGAGGTAAGCCCGTGCCACGCGCCCTTCGGCCGTTTCGAGCTGCCTCAGGAAGAAGGCGCTCGCCGCCTTGTGCATTTCGAGGAGCAGGCGCCGCTGCTGCGTCGCCTGCTGCGCTTGCGGACCGCCTCTCCCGCGCCATTCCGGCATGGGAATGGCGCACTTTTCCGCAACGGCCCGGATCGCCTCGGGAAAGCTCACCTTGTCCATCTCCATCACAAACTTGAACACGTCGCCGCCAGCGCCGCACCCAAAACAGTGATAAATCTGCTTGCCGGGGTGCACCGCAAACGACGGAGTTTTCTCTTGATGGAAAGGACAGAGGCCGGTGAAATTCTGGCCGCTCTTTTTCAGGCGAACGTACTCGCCCACGACACGGACGATGTCCGCCTGCTGCTTGATGCGTTCGGCAACGGATCCAGGCTCGGCCATGGCTGCGGGGCGACCAGCAAAGTATAGCGCGCCCAACCGTCCCCGCGAGCCAGCGACCCGGAAACGCCCACAAGCCTGACGCCATCGGGCGGGGTCAGAATCGGAATCACGGCGAGATCGCAGCGCCGGAAAGAAACGCATTGACGACGGAGACGAATTTCCCCGGCTGCTCGAAGAAGGGCATGTGCCCGCTTCTTTCAAAGACGACGAACTGGGAGCCGGGGATCGCCAGATGAATCCGATACGCGATGACGGGGGCAACGTTCATATCGTAGCGCCCGCAGCCCACGAGCACCGGGAAGCGGAATTTCCGGATTTCCGGATTCAGGTCAAACCGGGCGATATCGCGATTGAGATCTCGATTGATTTCGTAATACTCCCTGTCGTCCTTCATTTTTGCGAGGAACTCATCTCGATGCTCGGGGGAATAGAAGAGCATCGATTCGTAGAGCTGCGTAGCGGCATCGCGAGCCTCGGCGGAATCCTTTTCATTCAGATCGGCGACAAACCCGTAGTTGTCCTCTTTCGCCGTCACCTCAGGGAAAACGTCGCGGAACAGAAACAACGTGTCTTTCCATCGTGGCGCAGCCGAATCGAGAATGATCAGCCGTTCGATATGCCCCGGATGCCGCGCGGCGTAGGCCATGGCCAGAAAACCGCCCCACGAATGGCCGAGCAGGTCGATCTTGTCGTAGCCCAAATGCGCGCGCAGCGCGTCGAGGTCGTTGATCTGATCGGCGAGCGTGCAGGATTGGCCGGGCTTGAGAGTGCCCGACCGGCCGGTGCCGCGCTGGTCCCACATGACGATCTTCCGATTCCGCCCGAGAGTGTCCCAAGCATCCGAAACGTGGAGATACATATGATCGAAGCCCGGCCCTCCGTTAGCAACGAAGAGAGGCGTGGCCGTGCCGGAGCCGAACACTTCGTAGTAGATCGTCGCGCCAGGAGCCTTAAACGTGGTGCCATGCTCCTCGTGAGCCTGGGCGGGCGACACCAGGAGAGAGCACGCGGCGACGAGTGCAAGAAGCGCCGGCGTGAAACCGCCGAAGCGGCAGCATTTGCGGCTGGAAGTGACGGGGCCATGAAAGCGGGTGACGCTCATGAATGCCTCCTTGTGTTCACCGTAATTCCGACTTTGTTTTTTCCGTCGCTTGCCTTGTTCTTCCGGCGGACCGGCATCGTATTCGAACACGCCTCCACGTGCAATCGCCCGTCCCGCTTTTCAACCTTTCAGTTCCACCAAGGTCACCGCTTCGCCTCCGCGCTCAGGCGCTTCGGCGGAAATTTTCTCGACGAGCGGATGCGTGCGCAGGAACTCCGCCAAGCCGCGGCGTAGCGCGCCGGTCCCGTAGCCGTGGACGATGCGCACGCGCGGCTTGCTCGCCAGCGCTGCACGATCGAGAAAGCGATCGACTTGCTCCACAGCTTCCTCCACCGTGCAGCCGATCACGTTGATCTCGTCGCCGACTCCCTCGGCCGCCTGCGCTTCCACCGTGATTCCGCGTGCCCCCGGCCCTTCCGTCCGTTCCGGCTCACTGACCACTCCGAGAACATTCTCCACCGGAACTTTCATCCGCAGCGGCCCGGCCTGCACCTCCACCGAACGCCCTCGCCGTTCCCGCACCACCACCGGCTTCCCGAGCCCGCGTACGCGAATCTTCATTCCCGGCTCGAGCCGCTCGGGATCGATCGGCGCGAGCGACGGCTCGGCGGCGACGCCCAGGTCCTGCTGCATTTCGCCCCGATGCTGCAGAACAGCGGCATCGGCCTCGGCGCGAGCCTCTGAGCGGATCGTCGCCAGCCGCCGCGCCGACTGTTTTTCGAGCGCGGCGCGCAGCTTGCGTTCTTGCACATCGGCGGAAAGTCGCGCGACTTCCTTTTCCACATTGGCGAGCGTCTCGCGGAATTGCCGTTCCAGTTCCTCGACCCGCTGCCGCTGCCTTTCGACCCATTCCGTGCGCAGCCGCGCGCGTTCCTGTTCGAGCCGGGCGCGCTCGGCGGCAATCTCAAGCAGTTGCGAGTCGAGTTGTTCCTGCAAGCGGTGCAGATTGTCAATCAGACTGCCGGCCTCGAGCGCTTCCGGAGCCATCTCACGCCGCGCCCGCTCGATCACCTCGGCCGGCATCCCGAGCCGACGCGCGATTTCGATCCCGCTCGAAGTGCCTGGCATGCCGAGCAACAGCCGATAGGTTGGCTGGAGCGTTACCGAATCGAATTCGACGGCGGCATTGAGGATTCCTTCCGTCCCGACGGCGAAAGCTTTCAGCCGATCGTGGTGCGTGGTGGCGAACGTAAGCGTGCGGCGCCGGCGGAATTCGTCGAGCAGCGCGATGGCCAGCGCCGAACCCTCCTCCGGCGCGGTTCCCGTTCCGATTTCGTCGATCAGCACGAGCGAACGATCGCTGGCCGTATCGAGCATCGCGCGCAGGTTGAGCACGTGCGCGGAAAAAGTGGAGAGGTCGGCGGTAATCGACTGCTCGTCGCCGATGTCAACGAGAACCCGATCCACGAGCGGCAACTCGGCGTCGTCCGCCGCCACCGGGATCGCCGTCTGCGCTGACAGTACCGCCAGTCCCACGGTCTTCAGCACCACGGTCTTTCCGCCGGCGTTCGGCCCGCTGATCACCATCACCGTGTCCGCGCCGCCCAGTTCGACCGTTACCGGCACCATCTCGCGTCCGCGAGCGCGCAGGGCTTGCTCGAGCACCGGATGCCGCGCGGCGGCCAGGCGCAGCCGTGGCTCATCGGAAAAACGTGGCAGCACGCAATCGAACCGGCGGGCGAAACGCCCTCTCGCGAAAACGGAATCGAGCCGCCCGATCGCATCCACGGTTCGCGCCAGCAGCGATTGCTGCTCGCGCAGCCGGCCGGTCAGCTCGTCGAGGATGCGGGCGATTTCCGCCGCTTCCGCTTCGCCTAGGCGGACGAGTTCGTTGTTCTGCTCGACGGCCTCGAGCGGCTCGACGAAAAGCGTCTGTCCCGTGGAACTGGCGCCGTGCACGACGCCCGGCACGCTGCGCCGGCCCGAGGCGCGCACGGGAATCACGTAGCGATCGTTGCGCAGCGTGACGTAGTCCTCTTCGCTGCCGGCTTCGCTCAGTCGCCGAAGTACCGCGCGGAGCATCTGCAGCGTCCGCTCGCGCAGGCGAACGCGTTGCTGTCGGATGCGTTTCAGCTCGGGCGAGGCGTCGTCCGAAACTTCGCCGTTGGGCAGAATCGCGTGACGTATCGCCGCCGCCACCGGCCGCAGATCGGCAAAGTTCGCGCCGGCCCCCGCCAAAAGCGGCCACCGGTCGCGCGAGGCGGCGAGAGTTTGACGGGCATCGAAAGCAGCTTCGATCAGAGAAGCGGCGTCGAGGAGTTGCGTGGGATCGAGGACCGACCCGGGGAGCCCGAGCAGCTCGAGCCATGACTCGGGATCGGCGATGGCGCCAAAGCCCATCTCGGAGCCGCTCGCAAGGTATTCGACCGCCTCTCCAATCAGGTTGAAGCCGGCTTCGAGCTCCATCCGATCGGTCGAGAGGCGCAGCGCTTCGAGCGCGCGCCGGCCCGGCCCGCAGGTGGAAAGCCCCAGAACGATTCCGATTAGTTTGTCGAATTCGAGAAGCTCTACAGCGGGGCGCGCCACCGTCTCTCCTTCAATCTCGCGCGGGCGCTTTCCGCGCCACAGAGTGGGCCAGCCTCTCGGCCAGGTAGCGCGCGGCTTCGCCCGGCGAGCTGGCGCGGAAGAGCACCCGGTCGCCGCGCGTCGGCCCCTCGCTGCTTCGCCCTCGTGCTTCCGCCTGACTCACACGTTCGATCACCGGCAGCCAGAACGGGCCCAGCAGTGCGAGCGGCTTCGCGCGCATCATGCCCTTGTTCAGCATTTCCCAGACAACCGCCAGTTCGACGAGAGTCCCCGTGCCGCCGCGGCAAACAACGTAGCCTTGGCCGCGGCGGACCAACTCAAACAGCCGCTGCTGCCAACTTCCGACGCGCACCTGGTTCGATATCCACGCGTTCGCGCGGGCGCGAAACACGCGCGCCGTCACGCCAATCGCCTGGCCGCCTGATTCGCGCGCGCCGCGCGAAACGGCTTCCATCACGCCGCCATAGCCGCCTGAGCAAACGGCGAAACCGCTCGAGGCGAGAGCGCAGCCGAGGTCGTAAGCCTCGTCGTATTCGGGCGAGCCTCGGCGCACGCGCGCGCTGCCGAAGACCGTGACAACGGAATGCGCGTCTGGCGTGGAATGCCTCCTAGTGTCGCTCCGCATACGGACCATGCCGCTCCTGCCGATGTGGTCGCCGTTCCGGTTCGCGCCGCGCGCTCGCTCCCAGGTCCTCGACCATCGCCTCGACGATCTGATCGATATAGGGGTCGAATTTCGCGTGCGGCGGTGTGTTGTTGACGAGGATAGAGAAGACGATGCGCCTCCCGCCGAGCGTCGTCGCGTAGCCGGAAAGAGAATTATCGTGAACCAGCGAGCCCGTCTTGGCGAAAACGTGACCTGCCGCCAGCGTGTGGCTCATGCGGTTCTCGAGCGTGCCGTCGATGCCGGCGACGGGCAGCGAATCGCGAAGCACCTGCGCCCAGCTTTGCCGTGCGTCGTAGCGGAGCAAGGTGACGAGCGCCCTCGGGGTCACCAGGTCGTAGCGCGAAAGGCCCGAACCGTCGAAAAACATCACGTCGTCGGCGATGCCCAGCCGCGCCAGAAATTCCCGCTCGACCGCGAGTCCATTCTCAAGCGACCCGACGCCGGTCCGTTCATGCGCCACCGTGCGCAGCAGGCATTCGGCGTGCAAATTCTGGCTCACCTTCAACAGATAGCGCAGGGCCTCTGCCAGCGTCGGCGACTGGTGCTCGGCGAGCACTTCGCGCTCCTGCGGAGGAGGAGGCGTCTGGTTGGGCAGCAAATGCTCAGCCCATGTCCCGCCGTCGACCGTGACGCCGCGCTCGACGAGAAGATGCTTCAGCAGCGAGGCCGTGTAGCGCGCCGGCTGTTCGATGGCAATCCAGCTCTGCTGTGGTGGCGAGCCCACCGGGACCTGGCCGGTGACCGTGATGTCGAAGGAATCAGGCTCGCGGCTCAAAGTGAGTTGCGCGTCGAGTCCCCGCCGCACCGTCGTCACGTGATTGACGAAATGGTAGAAAGCCGCCCACGGCACGGCCGCGATCGTCGCGGGATCGCCGGCGCGCGCCCCCGGCGCGACGTCGATTTCGAGATCGTTGTCGTCGATGACGATCGCGCTCACCGGAGCGCCGTAATCGGCGGTGAGATCGTCGATATTCCAACCGGGCGGGTAGCGTTCGTAGGTGAAATAGCTGTCGTCGGCCACCACACCACCGGTGATGCGCTTCACTCCCCTGGCCACCAGTTGATCGGCAAGATCGGCAATCACTTTTTCCGGAGGGCCATCTACCTGCACCTTATCGCCATAAGGAAAGATGCGGTTCGACAGATTCGGATCGCCGCGGCCCACCAGAACGAGATTGCCATCGAGTGTGCCGGCGGGGTCGATGTGCCCGGTGGTTTCGAGTGTGGTGCGCCAGCGGTAATCCGGCCCGAGCTCGGCCAGCGCGAGCGTCGCAGTGAACAGCTTCGCGTTCGAGGCTGGCGTGAAATAGTGGCTGGCGTTCAGTTCGTAGAGCGTCTGCCCGGTACCTTCATCGACCACCAGAATGCCCCAATCGCCCAGGCGGGCCTCGGAACGGGAGAGGATCCGCCGCATGCTCGCGCGGAAGCGCTCCACTGAAGCGCTCGCTCGCGCCGGAATCGACGGCGCACCACCCGCTACCGGAGGCAGCAGGCACCAAACCGTTAGCAGAACGGCGGGGAAATAAAGGAAATGAGTGCGTTTCGAGTTGTAGGATGCCATTGGCTCGTGGCCGATTATAATGCACAGCGGCATTGGCGGCTTACGGGCCCAGGCAGCCGAAGGCAGGGTAACTGCCGTCCTAGAAGAAGTGAACTGCGGTTGAGACCAATTCTGGCGGGGACGGCACAATGACCCGCCCATGGGAGGTATTCACATGAAACGGACATGGATTGTCCTGCTCGCATTGATTATGGCCGTCCCAGTGATGGCCAAGGAAGATCCCGTCAACCAACGGCTACAGAACAGCGGGGTTGCGCTCACGGAAATCCTTAATATTCCCGACAATATCCCGCAGAGCCTGCTGGATTCGGCACGCTGCGTGATCGTGCTGCCGTCGGTGATCAAGGCCGCTTTCGTTTTCGGAGGCAGCTACGGCCGCGGCGCGATGACTTGCCGCAGCGGCAAGAACTTCGATGGGCCGTGGAGTCCGCCGGCGATGATGGTGCTCGAAGGCGGCAGCTTCGGCTTTCAGATCGGCGGCCAAGCCACCGATTTCGTCCTCCTGGTGATGAACAATCGCGGTGCGCATTCCCTGTTGAACAGCAAAGTGAAACTAGGCGCCGACGCCTCGGCCGCTGCTGGCCCGGTCGGCCGCAATGCCGCTGCCGACACGGACCTCTACATGCGCACCGAAATTCTGACCTATTCCCGCGCGCGTGGCGTCTTTGCCGGCATTTCGCTCACCGGCTCGTCGCTGCGACCGGACAAAGAAGCCGACACGCAACTTTACGGAAGCGGCCCCACTCCTGAACAGATCGTCGATGGCCACGCCAGCATGCCGGCGAGCGCGGCAATCATGATTCGCGTGCTCAACCAGCACTCGCCGAAACTCAAGTAGCCAAGCTCACAACTGGCCCTTGGCTTCATGAAGGCGCGCCGTCTTCC
>JAGWOX010000038.1 GCA_028877145.1 Acidobacteriota bacterium
CGGGCGTCACCGGCGTCTTCTTCCGCGCGCTCGCCGTCACGATCGGCGCGGCGCTCCTGACCTCGCTCACCCTGGCGCTCACCTGGACGCCAACGCTCTGCCTCTACCTGCTGCGCAAGAAGACCGAGGACGGCGGCGAAGCCGCTTCGCCGGCGCATGCCGCCGTCGAGGGCGGGAAGCAGGGGGAAATGCGGCGCCTGCTGGAGGCCGAGGAACGCCACCTGATGAAAGGCTACTTCGGACGCGTGATCCACTTCTACGAGGTCTGGTTCCGGCGCAGCCTGAAATTTCCGATTTACGTGCCGATTCTCACCGTCGCGTTGATCGTTGTCTCTTACGCTTGTTACCAGCGGATCGGATCGGACCTGTTGCCGAAGATGGATGAGGGCAGCTTCATCCTCGACTACGTGACTCCGCCGGGCAGCTCGCTCGAGGAAAGCAACCGCATGGTAAGCCACATCGAGCAGATCGTCCGCTCGATGCCCGAAGTCGAGAGCATCTCGCGGCGCACCGGCCTGCAACTGGGCCTGGCGGCCGTCACCGAAGCGAACATCGGCGACATCTCGGTCAACCTGAAAACCGACCGCAGCCGCGATATCTGGTCGATCATGAACGATGTGCGCACCAAGGTGAACCGCGCCGAGCCCGCCGTCGACGTCGACTTCGTACAGAAGCTGC
Source organism: Acidobacteriota bacterium (assembly GCA_028877145.1). Lineage (GTDB taxonomy): Bacteria > Acidobacteriota > Terriglobia > Acidiferrales > UBA7541 > JAKASX01. The sequence continues at coordinate 679 of JAGWOX010000038.1, forward strand.
AGGACATGATCGGCGACCTGACCAGTGCTCCGCAGCCGATCGACATCATGATGTTCAACCCCGACGCCAAGCTGCTCGATTCCTGGGCGCCGCGCGTCGCCGACGCGATCGGCAACATCACCGTCGGCGGCCAGCATCCGGTGGTCGACATTGACAACGGCATCGATTCGACGACCAGCGGACCGGCCGTCTCCTACCAAGTGGACATCGCCAAGGCGTCGCACACCGGCTTCTCGCCGCAGGACGTGGCCAACGAGGCCCAGGCGATGCTTGACGGGGTGACCGCGCCCGATCCGATTGTCGTCAACGACCGGCCGTACACGCTGCGCATCCGCTATCCCGCTTCGGTCCGCTCTTCCCTGAGCGACATGAACAATCTGATGCTTGTCAGCCCAAACGGCCAGACGGCGAACCTTGGCTCGCTGGCCGCGATGACCGAAATGCCAGGCCAGACCGAAATCCGTCAGGACAATCAGCAGCGCTACGTCGCGGTCACCGCGCGGCTCGAGGGGCTCGACATGGGGCACGGGATCGCGGCAGTCCAGGACGCTCTCGCGAAGCTGCATATGCCGCCTTCGATTCGAATCGAATACGGCGGCCTGTACAAGACTCAACAGAAATCGTTCCGCGACCTGCTGCTCGTGCTCGCGCTGGCGATCGTGTTCGTGTTTCTGGTGCTGCTGTTCGAATTCCGGAATTTCTCCGCGCCGATTTCGATCCTGGTTTCGGCGGTACTTTCGACCGCGGGCGTCTTTTTCGCGCTGCTGCTCTCGGGGATCACGTTCAACCTGTCTTCGTTCATGGGATTGATCATGGTGGTGGGCATCGTGGCGAAGAACGGGATTCTGCTGCTCGACGCGGACGAAAAATTCCGCGCCGCCGGCTTCTCGCGCGCCGAATCCATTTTCCAGGCAGGCCGGCGCCGGCTGCGGCCGATCGTGATGACGGCCATTGCGGCGGTGGTCGGCATGCTGCCGCTGGCGCTCGCCATCGGCGCTGGGTCGCAGATGCTGCAGCCGCTCGCCGTCGCCGTGATCGGCGGCCTGTTGATCGCGATGATTCTGTCGCTGTTCGTTACGCCTACGATCTACTACTACATGACCCGCAGCGGAGAGAAGGCGGAGTTTTAGCGATACGGCGTGCACGGTGCAGGGGCGCATCGGCGGGAAGCGGAGCGCACCGGTCGAGGAAAAACTCCGAGCAATTCGGCGTTCTCCGAAAAGGGCGACCCAACGGGTCGCCCCTACATGTGCGGGTTGCGTAGATCGCCCGAACAGGCCGCCGCAGGGCAGATCGCGTGAACGGCTACATGGGGTGGAGCGCCTGAACAGCTATGCGGGGGTGGAGCGGCCGAATTGGGCCCGTTGCGCGGAACACCCGAACAGGGACGCCATGGTTGGCCATTGTAGGGGCGACCGGATCGGTCGCCCGGTCCCTTCCAGCAGCAATCCCGAAAACACAATCTTTCCGCCCACAGATGGCGGTAACATCGACGATTGGTTCTCCTCGGGTGGGACTGGATGAGCTACGGGAGAACGCGCAGACGGGGTAGTTCCAGGCATTGCGGGGGACGCGGGGAGGCGAAATGAGGCGCTTCGGGGTGGCGGGAATTGCTTTGGCAGCGGTGGTGGCAATGGGCGCCGGAAAGCAGGGCTCGGCGCGGCCGGTGGAACACACGCTGAGACTGGTGAAGACAATCGATTTGCCGGGGCCGGCCGGCAAGCGATTTGATTATTTGATCGTCGATCTCGAGAGCCATCTGCTCTTCTCCTCGCATCTCGGCGCCGGTGTCATCAACGTCATCGACACGCGCACGGACCGGGTGATCAAGACAATTCCGGATACGCCGGGCGTCGAGGGCGTTATGCCGGCGCCCGATCTCGACAAGCTCTACGCCTCGGACTGGTTCGAGAACAAGATTGCGGTCGTCGACCTCCATACCCTCCGCGTGATCAAGAAAATTCTCACGGCCGCGAAGCCCGACGGGATCGCCTACGCCGCGCCTTTCCACAAAATCTACGTCTCCGACGAGCGCGGGCGCGTGGAAGCGGTGATCGACGCGCGTCGCGACGTCCAGATCAAAATGATCCATTTCCCGAGCGAAACGGGCATGCCGCAGTACGATCCCGTGGCGCGCAAGGTGTACGTGAATCTGGAGGACACGAACCGATTCGCGGTGATCGATCCGGCGACCGATACGGTCGCCGCGGAATACCTGGTAGGCCGATGCCAGGGCAATCACGGCATGGCGCTCGATCCCGAGCACCACCGCGCGTTTCTTTCGTGCGAGGAGAATCACCTGATGACGGTGTTCGACCTGGACCGCCACGTGCCGATCGCCTATCTGCCCGAGGCGCGCGGGGCGGACGTCGTGCAGTTCGACGCGGGGCTGGGGCGGATCTACGTGGCCTGCTACAGCGGGGCGATTTCCGCTTTCCGGGAAGAGACGCCCGATCGTTACCGCAAGATCGAGGATTTCCCGGTTCCGTACGCCGTCCACAGCATCGCGATCGATCCAGCGACGCATCGCGTCTATGCGCCGGAGCAGCAGCTTGACGGAAAGCCGGCGTCGAAGCTCGCAATCTACGAGGCGGTCACAGCGGCAGCCAGCGACTGACCGTCTTCGCGCAAAAATCTTCCTCGACCGATCCGGAATCTTCACCGCAATGGCCCCGCTCAGGATTCGCTATTCTTCCGCTTCACCAAGCTTGCTTTGCGCAATTCGGACCGGTACTTGCAGTGAGGCTTGTTGACAAAGAAAAGCCCCCGCACGGCGGAGCGGGGGCCTCTCCACTTGTCTCGAGCGCGTCTTGACGCGCTTGAGGACAGGGAGCGGTTTTAGTGCGATTTGGGATTCGGGGTTTGGGCGGTCCCAACCACCTGGAGTTGAAGTTGTGTTCCCGAGTCCAATTCCACGTTGCCGTTGCGACGGCTGAAGACGGAGTTGGCGTTCGTCTGGTTCGCGGCGTTTGCCGAAGAGGCGAGGCCGGCCTGAGCAAGCGAGTTCGACGCGCCTGCAGTCGCGTTGCCGGCGGCAGAGGCATTGTTGGTGACGGTAATCGCATTACCAGCCATGCCGGCGGCGCCTGAGGCGATGTTACCGGTCGTGCCCGCGGCCGCACCCGCCGTCGCGCCAGCCGTCGCGCCCGCGGTTCCCACTGTCGAACCGACGGTTGAGCCCACGGTTGAGCCCACGGAACCGGCCGCTCCGCCCAGCAATCCACCACGCGCCGCGCCACCACCGCCGCCACTCATCGCAGGCGCCATTGGCGGCTCCATTGCCATCGGCTCAGGCATAGGAGCCGAAGGCAGAGAAACAATCGATGTCACTACGGCGCCCAGAGCCGTGGAACTCTTTCCCTGAACCAGCCGGTCGAAAGCGACCTCCAGGCTCGAACTGGCATTTCCCTTCCCGCTCGCTTGCGCGGAAACGACGTGCCCGACGAGTCTCGAATTCTTGTGAATGACCGTGCGCCCATTCTGCTTGACATCCCGCGTGACCTTGGCGACGACGCGCTGGCCCGGCTTCGCCTTTTTGGCGTTGAGCGTGGTGAGCAACTGCGCGGAAACCTTGGTTCCCGATTGAATGCCGAGCGTGTTCGGTTCGCCAGTCTGCTTGGTTTGTGTGGCAGAGCGCGTCTGTCCCTTGGGCGGAGGAGTATTTCTTCCCTGCGCAGCCTGATTTCCTGCCCATGCCAGAGGCGCGATCGCGGCCATCACAATCAAACCAAAAATGACTTTCGGCTTCATCGTCGATGCCTCCCAAGATGTGTTTATGTCGTGCTTCCTTTTCCGATGCGGCCGGCAAGTCTCGCGTTGCCCAAAGATCGTGTGTATAGTTTTGGAACTATAGCGAACAGTAATTGGACGTGGCTGAGAGGAATTTCCCGCGAGAAATGCGACAGGCTGGTCCGGAATTTACCCGGCCCGCAAGCAACCGGCAGATTAGCCCGCATTTCTCACAAGAATTTTTCTGTCCACGAGCGATTCGGCTCATTCCGCCTCCGCTCGGAGCTTGTGTAGCGCCGCCTTTCAAGGCGGCACATTGTCGTGCAAAGGGACAGACTTAGCGCGCTGTGCCCGCCGCCACACAAACTCTTCTGCGCTTGGCCCCAATTCCTTGTGAGAAATTCGGGCTAAACGCGGATGCCGTAACTGCGCATCCGCCTGGGCGGCATCGCCTCAACGCAGACCACATGCGCGAAGCTTGGGCCATCCATCTGGAAATTTCAGGAATCAGATCGGAGGAGAGAACGAGCAAACAGTCCGGCTGTTGTCAGATCCTCGTGTGGCCGGAGGCTTCGAGCTGAGCTTTGGGGCCGAAAGCGGCGAGGGATTCCTCGCGCGTCGCGTTGCGCCAGGCGCTGCGACGCCTGTAGATGTAAGCAAAGATGCCGATGAAGATCAGCGCCGGCGGAATGAACAACGTGATGATCGCTTTGTCCAGCTCGTGAGCGGCACTCTTGTTCAGCGCTGATGCCGACGTGTAGCAGAGCACACAACCCTGCGCCCAGGCCGATTGGCTGAAGGAGAGAATACATCCCGCCGCGGCGCCGAGGCCGATGCCGATTTTTCCACCAAGCCCTTTCCCCACTCGCATGACGATCTCCTTACCGCGCCTGCATGTGCATCAGGCGAATGCTGTCCGGATAAAGGAAGAGCAGGATCATACAGACGAGGAAGACGGCACTCGGAACGATCATGAGGAACAGGCCCATGCGCTCGAAGCGCAGGTGCATGAAGTAGGACAGAATGTACCCGGTCTTGATCACCGACAGGCCCATCAGCAGCGTCAGCATGATTAGTAGGGCCATATCCTCGTAGGCCAGCAGCGTCTCGAGGCCGGTCATGATCAGAAGGGCCACCCAGACCCAGACGAAGAGCTTGGTCGTTCCCGGAACGTGTTGCTCGAGGGCTTCTTCTCTTGCGCTCATGATCTCTCTCGCTGCTCCTCGCCTATTTCGGCGCCACGTTGATCAGATAGATCAACGGGAAGATGAACATCCAGACCAGGTCCACGAAGTGCCAGTAGAGTCCGCTCACCTCGACGTCCTCGGCGGCAAATCTCTTCGAGCCGAAACCCCAGGCGATGACGCCGAGGTAGATCACGCCGATCGTCACGTGCAGCATGTGCAGACCGGTGAGGCCGAAGAACGCGCCGCCGAGCAGCGGGCTGCCCCACGGGTTGTGGAACGGCGTGACGTGCTCGTTGATCATCAGGTTGATCCACTCGCTGATGTGGATGATGTCGAAAAGGACGCCGCCGAGCATCGTGAGCAGGATGTACTTCACCGCGCGCCCGCGCTCGTTCTTGTGAGCGGCGTGCACGCCAAGCACCATCGTCAGCGAGCTGGTGAGCAGGATGACGGTCATCAGCGTGGCTTTGACGATGGCCGGGTAAAACTCGAACGGGCGCGGCCAGTCGGGACTGGCGATGCGCACGTAGGAATAGCCGATCAACAGGCTGGAAAACGTCACCGTGTCCGACAACAGAAACAGCCACATCCCGAGCTTCTTCTTATTGACCGCGAGCGGGGATGGGCCGCCGGTCCAGGTGATTTCAGCAATCGGTTGCGCTTCAGTATGGTTCACGTCACTGCCCCAGCTTCAGAAGTAGGAAGAGAAAAATCCATAACCCGTCCATAAAATGCCAGTAAACGGCCGCCATTTCGGTGGCTGTCGCGCGCGTAATGCGAGCCTTCTTCCAGTTCCACACGGCGATGGCGACCAGAGCGATGATGCCGCCGAGCAAATGCACGCCGTGCGCGGCGGTCAAGACGTAGAAAAAGCTGCTCGAGGGATTCGACGCCAGGTACACGCCTTGGTGCACCAGTTGGCGCCACGCGACCAACTGCCCGGCAACGAACAAAAAGCCGAGTGCGGTGGTCATAAACCACCAGTGGCGGAAGCCTTCCATATCCTCGCGGGTGAGCTTACGGCGAGCCGTTTGAATAGTCACGCTGCTGGCGAGCAGCAGGACCGTGTTCAGATACAGCACCGGCGGCAGCGCGAATGCCCGCCAGTCGTTCGAGAGACCCTTGCGCACGATAAAAGCGCTCACCAGCGCCATGAAGAACATCAGGATCGCGGCGAGTCCCATCGTGAGGCCGGTGAGGTAGGTGCGCTGCGGCACCCCGGCGGCAGACCCGCCCGGTCCGCCAGGGCCGCCCGACCACCCGCCCGGTGTTGCGCCACCCGGACCCATGCCGGCGTCGTGCACTTCGGCTTCGGCGGTCGGATGTTCCTCGATGATGGGTGTCGCGCGAGACATCAGCTTTCCTATATGTCCTTCACGACCCGGCCTTGGCGATCTGCTCGGGCGTCAGGTTCTGCGGCAGATAATCTTGCTCGTACCCCGGCACGCCGTATTCGTAGGGGCCGCGATAGACGCGCGGGACCTCGAGGAAGTTGCCGTGTGGCGGCGGCGACGGAATGGACCATTCGAGCGACGTGCCATGCCAGGGATTAATGCCGGCCTTCTCGCCACGGCGCAGGCTCCAGAAGAAATTGAAGTAGAAGAGGAGCTGGCCGGCGCCGGTGATGAAGGCGCAAATCGTGACGAAGTGCTCCATCGGGGCCATGTGCTGCAGGTAGGGAGCGGCGCTCGCGTCGGCGTAGCGGCGCAGCGCGCCCATGATGCCCATCCAGTGCATCGGCATGAAGATCAAGTAGGCGCCGGCGAAGGTGATCCAGAAGTGCGTCTTACCCAGCTTCTCGTTCATTTTACGCCCGAAAATCTTGGGGAACCAGTAATACGTGCCGGCAAAAATGCCGAAGATCGCGGCCACGCCCATGACGATGTGGAAGTGGGCGATGACGAAGAGAGTGTCGTGCAGCGGAAGGTCGACCGAAGGCTGCGCCAGGAACAGGCCGGAAAGACCGCCGGTCACGAAAAGGGAGACGAAACCGATGGCGAAGAGCATCGCCGTCGTGAATTGGATCTTCCCGCCCCAGAGCGTTCCCAGCCAGTTGAACGTCTTGATCGCCGAGGGCACGCCGATCGCCAGCGTCAAGAACGAAAACGCCAGCGCCGAATACGGGCTCATGCCGCTGACGAACATGTGGTGACCCCAAACGCAGAAGCTGAGGAAGCCGATGGCGCAGAGCGAGTAGGCCATCGCCTTGTAGCCGAAAATCGGCTTGCGGGAAAAGTTCGACAGCACGTGCGAGGTGATGCCCATCGCCGGGAGAATCGCGATGTAGACCTCCGGATGCCCGAAGAACCAGAACAAGTGCTCCCAGAGGAGCGGCGAACCGCCGGCGTGCGCCAGCGCAGGCTGCGTGTCGCTGAAGACCAGGCCGGCCGGGACGAAAAAGCTGGTCAGCGCCAGCCGGTCGAGCAGCAGCAGGATGCAGGCAGCCAACAAGACTCCGAAGGCGAGCAGGCCAAGCACGGCGGTGACAAACCATCCCCACACACTCAACGGCATCCGCATCAGGGACATGCCCTGCGCGCGCATCTCAATGGTTGTGGAAATGAAATTCAGAGCGGTCAGAAGCGACGCCAAGCAGAAGAGCGCGATGCTGACCACCCAAAGAGTCTCGCCGGTTCCCTGCCCCGGGCCGGCAATGCTGCCCACGGCCGAGAGGGGTGGATAGCTGGTCCAGCCGCCGATCGGCGCACCGGCAGTGGTGAAGAAGGCAGCGATCAGGACGAAGAAAGCAACGAACGTGACCCAGAACGAGATCATGTTCAGAGTGGGGAAGGCCATGTCGTCGGCGCCGATCTGGATCGGGAGGAAGTAGTTGCCGAAACCGCTCTGCGGGGCCACGGTGAGCACGAAGAAGACCATGATCGTGCCGTGCATGGTCACGAGCGCCAGATACTGCTCGGGCCGCATCACGCCGTTGAAGCCGGGAATCGCCAGGTTCGGCCAGGCCAGGTGCGCGCGGAAGAGCCAGGAGAGGACCATTCCGACGGTCACGGCGGCCAGGGCAAGGAACCAGTATTGGACGCCGATCACCTTGTGGTCGGTGGAGAAGATATAACGCCGGATGAAACCGTGCGGAGCACCGGCGTGATGGGTAACGGGGTGAGCGTGGGCACTCATCGGCTCGCTCCTGCCGCAAGCAACGGCTTCATTGCTGGTTCTCCGCCTCCTGTTGTTTCAGCCACTTCTGGAAATCAGTCTCGCTGACCACTTCGAGATAACTGTGCATGCGGTTGTGACCCATGCCGCAGAGCTGGGCGCACATCAGTTCGTACCTGCCGATCACGCGCGGGGTGAAATGGATGGGGATGATCATGCCAGGCACGATGTCCTGCTTGATGCGCAATTCGCGGACGTAGAAATCGTGAATCACGTCCTTGGATTCCATCCGGAGTTCCACTTCCTGATCGACGGGAACGACCAGAATCGGCGAAACGATGTCGTCCTTGTCCTTCGAGTCCGGATCGATGCCGAAGGGATTGCCCAGGGAATCGTTGTAGTTTTTCGGCTCGGCGGGAGCGAACTTCCCGTCCGGCCCGGCGTAGCGGAAATTCCAGGTGAACTGCTCGGCCATGACGTCGATCTGGAGCGCGCCCGGCGCCGGCGCGACGAAATGGACTTGGGACCAGGCATGGACGGCCATCGCGCCCAGCGCCATGAAAAGCACCAGCGTCGCCGTGGTCCAGATGACCTCGAGCACGTGGCTGCCGCGGACGAAACGCACTTTCTGGCCGTGGTCGCGATAGCGGAAAACCATCCACGCCAGGCCCAACTGCGCCATCACGAAGATGATCCCCGTGATCCAGAGCGTCAGCCTGTACTGGCTGTCGATCCAGTCGCCCACGCGCGTGATCGAGGGCGGCATCGGCCAGATTCGCGCCGCGAAGATGTAGACCGTCGCAACCACCAGGATTACCAACAATAGCGACAGAAATCCCGCGGTTGCACCTGATCCCTGTTCCGTTTCCCGAGAACGCATTCCTCACACTCCGAAGATTGGCAAGAACGGCTGCTGAGTGATTACCTGAATCCCCACGCCGAACCCGAATTTACAATCATATACAACCGCACACGAATTTCAAGGCGAGCGGGCCCACGCCACCGCAGAGCAGCGCATTTTCCACAAAATTCGGGTCTAGGGAAAGGATTATTTGGAGTGAGAATGAAAAAATCGACGAGTTATCGGATTAACTTGGTCCGTGTTGCGTCCCCCTCCTCGGCGCGGCGCCTTGCCCGCTCATGCGCCAAATCGCTACCGAAAATGCGCCATTTCGCTCCTGCGGCGCGGCCCGCCCCGATGACCTTGCCGGCTTCAGGCAAGGTGAAATTTGGTCTCGCTTGATTCGAGAACCTTTACATTCGGTAGCCTTCCGATCCTCTCCGGCTCCATTTGGCACAGGGCTTGCCACTCAGGTTTGCATCGGGTGACCTACAAATGAAGATTGCCGTCACGGGAAAAGGAGGCGTTGGCAAGACGACGCTGGCGAGCCTCTTGGCCTATGCATTTGCCGGGGAGGGACGGCAGGTTCTGGCCATTGACGCCGACCCGGCCCCGTCGCTCGGCGCTGCCCTCGGGTTTCCGGAGGCATTGCTGCGTAAGCTGCGGCCGATCGCCGAGATGGAGGAGTTCATTGCCGAGCGCACCGGCCAGAGCCCGGATGAGACGGGCGGCTACGTGCGCCTCAACCCCCGCGTCGACGACATTCCGGAACGATTTTCGGCCGAGCATCGGGGGATCCGGCTCTTGCAATTGGGTGCGGTGGAGCGCGGCGGTTCGGGATGCATTTGCGGGCGCAGCGCGTTGCTGAAGGCGCTTATCGGGCACGTGCTGCTCGATCCGGGACAGGTGGTGCTGCTGGATTTCTACGCTGGCGTCGAGCATCTGGGCCGCGCGACGGCCGATTCGGTCGATGCGATGCTCGTGCTGGCCGAGCCGACGGCGCGCAGCATGGCCATCGCTCGACAAATTCGCGACCTCGCGCGCGACATTCACCTCGATCGCCTGTTCCTGGTCGGAAGCAAAATCGAGAGGGATTCCGATCGCGATTTTATCGTTGAGCGCTCGCCAGGCTTGCCCGTTCTCGGCTTCCTTTCTTTCGATCCCGAAGTGCGCGAGAGCGATCGCGCAGGATTGCCGGCGTACGACCTTTCGGCGCGGCTGGCTGGGGAAACGCGGGCGATTCTCGATGCGCTGCGCCGCGAACTCGATTTCGAGCGCGCGAGCAGTGAGGCCGGAACGACGGCTGGATGAGTGATTGGAAAATGTCTGCCTTCTGCACCATGCCTTTGTAGAGCCGCCCTTCAGGGCGGCACCGGGCAAGGAGAATTTCCATGGCTACCGTCAATAGCCCCGAGAGAACACCTTCCGGCGGCGCGGAATCCGTCCCGATGGTTTTCGTGAATCCGGAGCGGTGCATTGGCTGCCGGCAATGCGAATTCGCCTGCGCCGTGGAGCATTCGCGGAGCCGAGACGCGGCCACGGCCATGTTCGAGGATCCGCCGCCGCGCACGCGCGTGCACGTCGAACCCGGCTACGCGATGGCCACTTCGTTTCCGAATCGCTGCCGGCACTGCAATCCGGCTCCGTGCCAGCAGCTGTGCCCGACGGCGGCGATTTTCCGCGACATGGAGCACCAGCTCGTGCTCGTGAATCCCGCCAAGTGCATCGCTTGCGCGATGTGCGCGATGGTGTGCCCGTTCGACGTGCTCACCTTTCACGCGCTCGCCGACGGGCCGGCGCCGCGCATTGTGGCCGTGAAATGCGACGGCTGCATCGATCGCGTGCGCGAGGGCCGCATTCCCGCCTGCGCGGAGGCATGCAAAGTGGACGCGCTGGTTTATGGAAACGTGAACGATCTGGTGCGCGAGGGCCGCTTGCGCGAGACGCGCGTGGTGCTCGCCGCCCAGCAGCAAATCGCGCCCGAAGTCCCGCAGGTTCCCGGGACCGTCGAAGGCTGGCGCCAATGGGGAGCCGCAGCGACCAAGGTCGCCGGAGGTCTGCAATGAAACCGATGAGCTTGAATGGCCATCAATCCTTCGCCCGCGACGCGCGCGAGATGATCGACCGCGCCGCCGCCGAAAAAATTCCGACCGTGTGGGACCGCCTGAGCGCGCAGGAGCCGCAGTGCGGCTATTGTGCGATGGGCGTGAGCTGCCGCAATTGCGCCATGGGGCCGTGCCGCATCGATCCCTTCGGCGAAGGGCCGCAGAAGGGCGTTTGCGGCGCCGACGCCGATACGATCGTGGCCCGCAACCTGGGCCGCGCAATTGCCGCGGGTGCTTCCGCGCATTCCGATCACGGACGCGACATTCTGGAAACGTTTGAGGCGCTGGCGGAGGGAAAAACCTCCGGTTACCGCATTACCGACGCCGAGAAGCTGAAGGCGCTCGCCCGCGAGCGGGGCATCGCGACCGACAGCCGGCCGATCAACGAAGTGGCGCGCGACGTGGCGCGGTCGATGTTCGAGGAGTACGGCTCGCGCAAATCGTCGCTCGATTTCCTGGCGCGCGTTCCAGAAAAGCGGCGGGAGCTGTGGCGCAAGCTGGGCGTCACGCCGCGCGGCATCGATCGCGAAAACGTGGAGATGCTGCACCGCACGCACATGGGCGTCGACAACGATTACGTGAATATCCTGCTGCACGCGCTTCGCACCAGCCTCTCGGACGGCTGGGGCGGCTCGATGATCGCCACGGAGCTTTCCGACGTGATGTTCGGCACGCCGAAGCCCGTCGTCTCGCAAGTGAACCTCGGGACGCTCAAGGCCGACCACGTCAATATCGCGCTGCACGGGCACAATCCGATGCTTTCGGACGTGATCGTCCAAGCGGCACAGGATCCGGAACTCGTGCGGCTGGCGAAAGAAAAGGGCGCGAAGGGGATCAACCTCGTCGGGCTGTGCTGCACGGGCAACGAACTGCTGATGCGGCGCGGCGTGCCGATGGCGGGCAACCACCTGATGCAGGAGCTGGCGATCATGACCGGCGCGCTCGAAGCGATGGTGGTCGATTACCAGTGCATCATGCCGTCGGTGACGGACGTGGCCAAATGCTTCCACACGCAGGTGATTTCCACTTTCGACAAGGCGAAGTTTCCGGGCGCGATTCATCTGACTTTCGTTCCCGAGCGCGGGATCGAGATCGGCAAGGAGATCGTGCGGCGCGGCGTCGAAGCTTTCTCGAACCGGAATCCACAGCGCGTGCGCATTCCTGTGGAACCGGTGCCGATGATGGCCGGGTTCTCCGTGGAGGCGATCCTTGGCGCTTTGGGCGGTACGCCGCAGCCACTCATCGACGCGATCGCCAAGGGGACGATTCGCGGCGCGGTAGGGGTGGTCGGTTGCAACAACCCGAAAATTCCGCAGGATTACGGCCACGTGGCGCTCACGCGGCGGCTGATCGAAAACGACATCCTGGTGCTCGTCACCGGCTGCGCGGCCGTCGCCAACGGCAAGGCCGGGCAGATGATGCCGGAATCGGCCGAGCAGGCCGGGCCGGGGCTGCGGTCGGTGTGCAAGGCGCTGGGGATTCCGCCGGTGCTGCATGTGGGCTCGTGCGTGGACAATTCGCGCATCCTGGTGCTCGCCGCAGCGCTGGCGAATGCGCTGGGCGTCGATATCGACAAGCTGCCGCTCGCCGGCGCGGCGCCGGAGTGGTACTCGGAAAAGGCCGTTTCGATCGGCGCATACGTTGTGGCGAGCGGAATCTTCACCGTGCTCGGCGTGCAGCCGCCGATTTTCGGCAGCAAGAACGTTGTCGATTTGCTGGCGAACGGACTCGATGGCGTCGTCGGCGCGAAATTCGCCGTCGAGCCCGATCCGGAAAAGGCCGCTGTGCTCATTCGCCGGCATATCGAAGCGAAACGCGCGGGACTTGGGTTGCCGCACCTTGAGCCAAGCGCCATCCACGAGGTTGAAGAGGCGCTGCACCTGGCCGAAGCGGCGGATTGAAGTGTGATTCGATCAACCGCGAACGGGAGATGAATCGATGCGCGTTGTGATCATCGGCGCGGGACCTGCGGGACTGACCGTCGCAGAGACGCTGCGCGAATACGACCGCAAAGCCGAGATTGTGCTGCTCTCCTCCGAACCCTTCGCGCCATACGCGCCGCCCGCGATGGCCGATCATTTCCTCACCGGCCGCAACGAGACGCTGTTCTGGAAGGGCGAGGACGTTTGCGGGCGGCTCGGAGTCGACCACCGCGCGAATGTCCGCGTGACCAGGGTGCGGCCCGCGAGCCGACAGATTGTGCTCGACGGCGGGGAGACGCTCGATTACCACCGCCTTGTGATCGCCTCCGGCAGCAGCCTCTACGCGCCGTTGCCCGGCCGCGATCTCCCGGGCGTCTACGACTTCAAATCGCTCACCGCTGCTCGCGCGCTCGTCGAGCGAGGGAAAAGCAAAGCCGGCGGCAAGGCGGTGATCGTCGGCGCGGGATTCATCGGCGTCGAAATCGCGATTCTGCTGCGCGAATTGGGCCTCGCGGTCACCATGGTCGAGATGGCTGATCGCGTGATGCCGAGCATGCTCGATAGCGAGACCGCGGAGATCGTGCTCGCTGCGATGCGCGAACTCGGCATCGACGTGCGATTGGAGACCAAGGCTACCGGCTTCACGGGCAAGCGCAAAGCTACCGGCGTCGCGCTGGAGTCGGGGAGCGGGATCAAGGCCGACGTCTACGTCGCAGCCACCGGCGTGAAACCGCATATCGAATTTCTCGGCGGGTCGGGCATCGACGCGAAGTGGGGCGTGCTCGTGGACGACCACTTGCGGACCAGCGTGCCCGATGTTTATGCCGCAGGCGACGTTGCCGAGACGTTCGATCTGCTCACGGGCAAGCGATACGTCCATGCTATTTTCCCGAACGCCGTGACGCAGGCGCGCGTGGTCGCCATGAATCTGCTTGGCTACGACACCGTCTACCCAGGCTCGGAAACGATGAACAGCCTGAAGCATCTGGGATTGCCGGTGATGGCTGTCGGCGCGATGAAGGGCGAGGAAGAGTTGCGCTCGCGCCATGGCAACGTAACGCGCAAGATCTTCCTGAGTGATGGCCGCATCGTCGGCTTCCGGCTCGCCGGCGACATTTCCGCCGCGGGCGTCTATCGCTCGCTGATGATTCGCCGCGCCGACGTCCGCGCCATCGGCAAGCATCTGCTCGATCCACATTTCAGCGCCGGCGCCCTGGCTCTCGAAGCCGCCGCCGCGCGCCTCGACCTGCGCTTCGCGGCCTAACCCGCATTTCTCACAAGAACTTTTCTGTCCACGAGCGATTCGGGCTCGGAGCTTGTGTAGCGCCGCCTTTCAAGGCGGCACATTGTCGTGCAAAGGGACAAACATATCGCGCGCTGTGCCCGCCGCCACACAAACTCTTCTACGCCTGGCCCCAATTCCTTGTGAGAAATTCGGGCTAATTCCCTCCTTCCGCGGTCTCAACTTCAAATTCCTAACCGTCCCGTCAAACGGGTGTGACTCACGGTCCGGCAGCGGGGAGGACAACTCGGTTGCGGCCGTCGTTCTTGGCGGAATAGAGGGCTTTGTCGGCGACGCGGAGCAGGTCTTCGGCCGTGGCACCGTCCTTGCGAAAGCCGGCGATGCCGGCGGAGATTGTGACCTTGCCGAGCGTTCGGCCGCGGTGGGCGATCGTGAGCGATTGCACTTGCAGGCGGATCGCTTCCAGGCGTTCGCGGGCGATTTCGACGCTGGCGCCGGGCAGGATGATCACGAACTCCTCGCCGCCCAGACGGCAAACGACGTCGCCATGGCGCACGTTCGCCTTCAGGACGGTGGCGACTTCGCGCAGCACCAGATCGCCCGCGTCGTGGCCGAAGATATCGTTGAAATCCTTGAAGCGGTCCAGGTCGCACATGGCGACGGAGACGGATTCCTTGCGGCGGGCGGCGCTGCTAAGTTCGCGATCGAGCGTTTCTTCCATGTAGCGGCGGTTGAAGAGGCCGGTGAGCGGGTCGCGCACCGACTGCTGGCGCAGCACCTCGCGCAATTGCAGATTGGCCAGGGCGAGCGAGAGGCGCTCCCCGACGACCGCGGCGCGCTCGGCAATTCCCTTCCACGGATTCGAATGCATTTCCGGCGCCAGGGCCACGGCGTCGCGCGGGCATTCGAAATAGAGCAGGCCGAGCGTTTCGCCGTGAGCCATGAGAGGAATGCAGATGTGGCCGGCGTCCGGCGTGCTGCGGGCGTGGCCGCAGCGCATGGCCGATTGCGCGTCGGGCACCACGTGGACCTTGCCGCGCCGCAGCGCCCAGCAATCCTGCGGCCCGAACAGTTTTTCCGCCTGCTCCCCGCGGCCCCAGGCGGCCATGGCTTCGGCCTCGTCGCGCGAGGGGCTGATGAGGTAGAGCGCGCCGCCGCAGGAAGTGAAAACCGTTCCGAGCACCTCTTCGACGATCTTGAAGGCCTGCTCGCGGCTCTCGCAGCACTGGATCATGTCGACGAGTTCGGTGAGTTTTTCGTGGGCGCGGGCGCGCTCGCCGGCCTCGGTCAGCGCCAGATTCAATTCGTGGTGCGCGCGGCGCAACTCCTCTTCGGCGCGCTTGCGGGCGGTGACGTCTTCGGCGAAGCCGACCACGCGGATGAAATGGCCGGCCTCGTCGTGCACGGGAAATGTGCGCATGCGAATCCAGCGCAGGCTGCCGTCGGGACGCAGGATGCGGAATTCGGCTTCGCCGGGCTTTCCTTGCTGGCGCTCCTGAAGCAGGGTTTCGAGCGCCCGCGTACGATCTTCCGGATGGGCGGATTCGACGAGCGCGCCGGGCCGCTCGTAAACTTCGGCGCGGTTGCGTCCCCAAATCTGTTCGTAGGCGGGGCTGATGTAGATGACGCGCGGAGGCTGGGGCGAATAAACGAAAAAGACTTCCTGAATATTTTCGGTGACCTGGCGGAAGAGTTCATCGCTGCGGCGCAGGGCGGTTTCGTTGCCTTTGCGCTCGGTGACGTCCCTCTTCACGCTGATGAAATGGGAGATTTCGCCCTTGGCGTCGCGGAAGGGCGTGATGGAGAGTTCCTCGTGATAGAACGTGCCGTCCTTGCGGCGGTTGATCAGCTCGCCCTGCCATTTGAGGCCGGCGAGGATCGTCTCCCACATCTCGCGATAGAACGGCTCACCCTGAAGCCCGGAATTGAAAACGCGCGGATTCTGGCCGAGGAGTTCGGCCGGCGGGTATCCGGTCAACAGTTCGATGGCCGCATTGGCCCAGACGATCGTGCCGTCCTTGTTGGTGATGATGAAACCGACCGGCGCGGCGTCGAGCGCTTCGAGCTTGAGCAGCGCGAGATCGTGAGCGCCGATTTCGATCGGCTTCGCTGCCGGCGGCTTGTTCGCGCGCTCGCCGGCCGCTTGCGTCCGGGCACCCGATTCCGCTGCGGCTTCGGCCTGCGACGGCAGCGCGTCCGTTCCTGGGAAACTTCCATGCTGCTCCTCGATCATCGGCGACACCCATCCCGCAGAAGGAAGCCGCGCGCCAGGCCCGCATCGCGGACAACAAGCGAGCCTCGCACTCAACCGTATTGCATGGAAGGGGAATGCAAGTATGTCGCATCGCGCGCGGAAGTCAATAGAACCTGCGGGGAAAAACGAGCGGTGCTTCGAGCGGTTAAGAAGCTTTTAAGAAAACAGATTCAGGCGAATTGCGTGACGACGCGCGGGCTCCGCTCGCTTCGCCGTGGCGGACGGTCTTCCGTCATCAAATGAAGAGGCTGGTGCGCGACTTGAGGGAATCGGCGAGAAAGCTTGCGACACCGCCGTATTCGAGTGCGTCGACAAGCTCGGATTCCTTGATTCCCATGACGTCGCGGGACATCTCGCACGCGATCATGCGCACGCCCAGATCGCGCGCCAGGGCGATCATATCCTCGAGGGAGCTGACGTTTTTATGCTTCATCATGCCGCGCAGCATCTTCGCGCCCATGCCGAAGTAGTTCATCTTCGAAACGGGAAGGTCCAGGCTCGTGCCGGGGGACATCAGCGCCATGGCTTTTTGGGAAATCGTCTTGCCGGAGAATTCCGTTCCCTTCTTCAGGACGCTCAGCCCCCAGAAGGTGAAGAACATGCTGACCTGCTGGCCCATGGCTGCGGCGCCGGTGGCGATCACGAACGCGGCCAGCACGCGGTCGAGGTCGCCCGAGAAGACGACGATCGCGACGCGGTCTTCCGCCGACCGCTCCTCGAGTTGCTCGAGCCGCTTGACGAGTCCCTCGACTTTTTCTTCGAGGGCCTGGACGCGGGAAGGATCTTCGTTCGCTCGGATATTGAAACCGGCACCCATCAGCGCACCTCCCTATGCGGTCCGCTTCACGTAATGCACGTACACGTTCACGCCATCCATGGTCTCATTTTCCTGGGCCAACAATTCCACATTTTTCGCGATCTTCGTCCAGCCCTGGAAATCGGCGATCGAGCCGCGGTCGGTCGCAACGACCTTGAGGACCTGGCCCGGCTCCAACTTTCCCAACTCTTTTCGCGCGTTGACAAGTGGCATGGGGCAATTCATGCCACGCGCGTCCAACAGTTTGTCAAAAGGCTGGTTCATGAGGCTCCTCCCGAGAGACCGCAAACGTTTTTGCCCAATTCGAGCACGGAGGCTTCGTCCTCCGACGGCGCGAGCAAACCCGCGTTGACCCGCTTGATATCGACGTATTCCGAAGGGAACACCGGCAGGTTTTCCAGCAGGTAGCGAATGAATTCCTCCTCGCTTCCCCGCGTGAGCACCTGGAGGCCTTGGCTGCGCCGCTTCAGTTCCTCGAGCGGCGCGGCGAACAGACCGGCTTCGTTCTGCTCCGCGAGACTGCTGAAGTGGCCCGGCAGCACGGTTATCTTTCCGGGCAGTTCGGTCAATTTGAGCAGCGACTGCCGGTGCAGGAGAGCCCATGGCTCAGCCCTGCCGCCGAGGTCCGGCCGCGCAATCGAGGCGATGAAGATGCTGTCCCCGGTGAAGAGATACTGGTCGCCCAGCCGCAAGGCAATAAGTCCAAGCGTGTGGCCGGGAATGTGCAGCGCCTCGAGTTCCACGCGCCCCACGGTGAAGATGTGGCCGTCGCGAATCATTTCATAGCAAATCGTGGCGGGAAGAACATCGATGGGATGAATGGCGTCGTAGGGATGCAGATAATACGGCGCGCCGCACGCCGAAGCCAGCGCCGGCCCTCCGCTAATATGATCCGCGTGGCCATGGGTATCGACCACGCCGACGATCTCGAAACTTTTTCGTTGCGCCAGTTCCCGATAGACGTCAACGTGGCGTAGTGGATCGATCACGAGCGCTTTTCCATCGCTCGCCACCACATGGCTCAGGCAGCCGCGTGCCGGACGGCTGATCTGATAGATCGCCAAATCCGGAGTTTCGACGACGGCGCGGATGGCATAGTAGTTGCCCCACGCTCTCATTCCGCCCTTCAGGTTCGCACTCGTGTAACCCAATTGCTCCAGCCCTTGCGCGACATACTCCGAAGTATCGCCTTTGGCGCATACGCTGAGGATCAGCTGGTCGCGAGGAAGCAGGCCGGCGAGGTGTTGCTCGACGCAGGCAATCACTGAATCCACCATTTCGTCCTTGCCGCCCAGCTCGAGCATTTCGAAGTAAGGGACGTTGACGGCCGGCAGTGGCTCGCGGCCTTCCAGGCGAAATCGTTCGAATTCGTCGCGGTTACGCACGTCGAGGACGAAGAATTTCTCGAGGCGCTCGAGGCGCGTCAGCAGGTCCTCTGTCGTCCACGCCGATTCGCCATTTTTCTTCATGGAGAGAAGCCTCCGCGAGGGCTGTTAAACACCTCCGCTAGGCTGGCGAATCATAGCAAAACCCTTCTCCCAGCATACTAGGAAACTTGATACTTCCATTAAAGTGAGCGGCCTCGGAATCGCTGCGGTCGCCGGCAGCCGGCAGCGCGCGGACGCCCAAGCGACACCCGCTCTCTGTCCCGTTGCGAACGTTGCTTACCCCGAAGAGTGTGTGTGCGGCAACGGAAGGCAGGATTCTGAGCTGCTATGGCTTAGGAATAGGTATGTCCGGTTGGGCGACGCAATAATCCGTGATCTTTTTCTTGAGTTGATCGATGTACCGCGCCTGCGTTGCGGCATCGAGTTCTTTCGCGTGCCAATTTCTGGCTGACTGGACGAGCCTGCCCACTTGGTTTTGGACTTCTTCTTCGGATTTGTCCAGGCTCTGCTGGTTCTCCGCGTAATCTTCCGTAGCATGCACGAATGCCAAGAGCGGGTCTTCCTCCTCCTCCATCTGGCGGACGGCCTCCTTGCTAGCCTCTTCAGCAGCTTTCTCGGCCCCTTCGTCCTTCCACTTGCGGGCAATGGATATTGTCACATCCACATCCTCGATGGCTTCCATGGCAGGAGATTCACCACCGAGTAACTTGAAGAACGCTTTGATTGTGTCTGTTGCATATCTTACCTGGATCGCAACTTGCACCAGTGTCTTTCCGCCATACCATTCCTTGTCCATCAGCTTCAGGAGATCGCTGGCTTGGCTCAGATCATCGGCTTTTTGGGCGAGGTAAAGGTTGCGCTTGGTAAGGGCGACCTGGAATTCCCTCCCCAACTCGTGGTCTCGGTAGTCGACCAATGCCTCGCAGTTTGGGTGCTTGTATTTCGTGAGGGTTGGGTTGAGGAGGTCATCGGTGGAACTTGAATGGGCCACGGAACCGGGCGGAATCCACAGTGTTTCGTCTCCTGCTGATTCGCTGGGCTTGGGAGCGTTCCCGATGGGAATGCCCTGTTGCTGCTGAGGGAAGCGGAGGGGCGCGATGGCAGAAACGTCCTTGACGCAGTGTACGCCCGTTATCTGGCCGGTTTTCTTGTCCTTGACATCTCCTGCGTATTTGTAGCCAGCGGGGCAGTGGGGCTTCGGAGGTTGGCACTTGACGGGACCACAAGGAACGGGTTGTGAACCCTCATAGCACTTGAGTTCGGGATCTGGCCTGCCGCACGGCTGGGATTGGGCCATTCCTGTCGCGACCAGCCCTAGGAGTGCAAGGAACGCTGCAAGAACGTATTTCATTTGGGTCAATTCACTGTCTGGAATTGTAATTTCTCATCTCCTGCACGACCTGGGTGACGTACTCAGGCCTGTTTGCGTTCTTGTAGACCATCATCTTTGCGTACCAGGCGCGATTGTTGGCCTTTGTGATTTCGGCCCCGGTGTCGCTGTGCGGCAGATTCGAGACGTCCGGAGGAGGGGTTCCATTTCTCGCGGCCCCCATTGCCGCCGCGCTTCCGGTCGCCATTCCCAAGTAGTCCATGAAGTGCATTCCCCCGCCTTTCCGGTTCTGCTCCTCATACGCTGCGTTAGCCTGGCGATGAAGGTCGAATTCGGCTGCGGTGCGGGTGGCTTTGTCGTTGTCGCCCATGAGGCGGTAAACGTGCGCCAAGGTGTCCCAGTGTATGAGGTTGTAGGAACACGTCGGACAGTTTGCGATCACTTTGCCTAGCCACGACGCAAAGCCCAACCGCGCCTCAGTCTCCGAGTTGGCGCTTATGGTACCGCTCGGAGCCTCCCTTTTGTAGTACTGTAGGGCCTTCTGTGAGTCTCCTCCATCGGCATAGCAATTGCCGATCTGGAGAAGCTCATGACCGTGGCCCATACGAGCACCGAAAGCTATGGCCTGATCGGTCAGTTCTACGGCTTTCAGGTTGTCCTTCAGTGACCTGCCGCAGTTCCCTGCCTGGTATTCTTTCTCGCCGGCCCTTTGATATTTCCAAGCCTGATGCCTCAGGTCGTCCACGCTTTTCTGTCGGGCCAAGCCTTGTGCGCAGAACACTGATACAGAAAGTAAGACGAGCATTTTCCGCATTTTTCCTCCCCCCGACCACCTTGGGCTCGGCTGGTTTCCGCCCCGTCCGAAATTGCCCCGCCTTGCTCGCCTGGACCTGCGACCTCAGTCCAGCACTTGCACCCTATTGGCGGCAGGCGGGCTGGCGCTGCCCGCTCCGATGATCCGCAGAGCAAACCGGCCCTCTCCCTCTTCCAAACACCTCCTGATACCCAATCCAAGCGCTTCGCTTCAAGCGCCATTAGGCGCCAAGGGGCCCCTTGACGCTTGGTGGCGTCTGAGCCGGGGTTTCCATTTTGACCTCAGTCGGGCCTCTCATGCCTCGTGTTTGTTTCTCGTTCTGATTACACGGATTCCGTTGTAGTTTTTCCGAATCATTTTTCAGAT
>JAGWOX010000039.1 GCA_028877145.1 Acidobacteriota bacterium
GCCACAACCGCAGCAATCTGGCGGAAAGGCTCGGGTTCCAGGGGCGGCTCATCCATGGCCTCCATCCCGGAGCTTGGCTGAAGGAACTGAAGACGCGCCTCGGAGAGCCTTTAGATTATGCCGAAGTCTCGCATTAACGGATTGGAGCCGATGGTGACGTGCTCCCGCTCAGAATGGAATTGCGTCACTCTCGGCATCATGTGCGCCGTTCGTCCGTGCATCTTCGCCGGGGTCCACGGGGCTCTGGTTCACTGCACGCCCGAGGACCCGGAGAGACGTCACAACGACTTCGGTGACAGTCGTTGTCATGCCCTGGCCGTCCGCGAACTGCCGTGTTTGCAAGCGCCCCTCGACGAACACCTGCTTCCCTTTCGTGATCAGCTTACCAGCGATCTCGGCCGCCTTGTTCCAGGCGACGCAACGCACCCACTCGACCCTCTGCAGGTTTCCGTTGTTCTTGTCGCGAAAAGGCTCATTGATGGCAAGCGAGAAATTCGCCACCGATTTGCCCGAGGATGTGGCTCTCATTTCTGCATCCCGCCCGGCGTTGCCGATAAGGATTACCTTGTTCACTCCAACGTTCGACATGTGATTTTCCTCTCTCCAGAGATTCCCTTTTCTCAAGGGGTGAATCAGGCGCCTCCTGCCTGGCTTCTCAGCCATACCGAATCCGAGAGGTTGTCCATGGTCAGGCGTGGGTTCCAAGTGCACCAGTTCGGCAATGGCAGCTATCCGGTCCGCAATCAGTCACACAAGGCTCTAAACGCACCCGGGCCTGTGCATCGACGAAGCAATCCAGGGCTCAAAGCGGCAAGTTCCCTTTGCTCAAGTGATCGGAGACGTTCCAATTTGTGCGTGGCGATGCCAATAATCTTGAAGGTTTGACGGATTAGGGGAGAATTCCACTATCCATGGGGCCGGCAACGAAGGAAGTTTTAGGCGCGACCGACAACCGAAGGAATCGAGCGGGGGACGAAGAGGCAAACGGCCCTGCTCTCGTTGCCTGTGTAGTGTTCCGAACCCAGGATCCTGAGCGGCTTATAGAGATTTTGCGCGAGGCCATGACGGGTATAGCCACCCCTGCCCCTGCTGTGCCTGTGGCCACGCCGATGTTTAAGCCCCAAGCGGGTTCCGAAGATCCTTGGCTCAGGCACGCCCAGGCTGCTGCGTATCTCGGCATTTCGAAGAGCACGCTTTATCGCTATGCGGAGCAGCAACGCATCGAGTCCAGGAAGCTCGGAAACCGCCTCGAATATCGCCGTTCTTCCCTGGATCGATTCAAAGATCAGCATGTCCGACCCGCCCGCCGGCCACTTCGTGTGCGCGGTATAATCGCTCCGGCGCTTAGCTCCGGCATCTGAGAGGAGCGCCAGTGGGACTGTTCAAGAGAAGAGACTCACGCTTTTGGTGGATGGGCTACACATTGAACGGCGAACACCTTTACGAGTCAACCAAAACAACCAGCAAAGAACTCGCGGTGAAAATTTGGAAGCATCGTGAGAGCGAGATCGCGCTGGGATTGTTCAAGATTGGCTGGCCCGGCGAAAGGATGACGTTCGAGCAGTTGTGTGACGAGTTCGAACGCTCTCATTTCGCAGGCCTCGCTGAAAACACAGTGCGTGGCCATCGCGTTTACATCAAGCACCTAAAGACATTCTTCGGGGAGTGCTCGTTAGACGCAATCACGGCTCAAATGGTCGAGAAATATCGCGATCAACGCCGCCAACAGGCAACGAAGAACGACCCAAACCGGACGGTCAAAGGAGCCACGGTCAACCGCGAACTCGAGTGTCTGAAGTGTGTTTTGGATCTCGCCGTCAGGCGGAAATATATAGCCGAAAACGCCGCTTCGACGGTGAAGCACTTCAACGAGCTCCGCGAACGGCCGGTACGAAGAATGCTTACCGTCGAAGAAGAGCAGCGCATCTTGCAGGCAGCACCGCCCTATCTTCGAGTGGCGATCATCCTGCTCACCCAGACGGGTGGAAGAACGTACAGCGAGGGACTGTCACTCCGTTGGGACCAAGTGGATCTTGAGAACAAAGTGATCCGCCTGGACAATAACGTGAAGACCCCGGGTTCCGTGGAGCCTGTTCCTCTCTCCGACTTTGCCCGTGATGTTCTGGCAGCGTGGAAAAAGGAACAAGGTTCGTCCGGGCCATACGTCTTTCCGAGCCCGATACGTCCCAGCCGACCCATCTTGACGGTGAAGACAGCTTGGAAGGCGACACTCAGGCGGGCGGGCGTAGCCCATTTTCCGATCTACAATTTGCGGCACGTCTTCTGTACCCGTCTCAGTGAAGTCGCTCCGGACGCCGTTGTGCAGCGCGCGATGCGGCATACGAGTCCAGAGACCAAGCGGCGATACCAACTGGGAATGGCGGACCAGGTGCGCAAGGCGGTGGAGAAGGCCAACAAGAGCATCTACGGCAAGAAGAACGTACTACGTTTTTACTACGGTCAGCCGCAGACGGAGGAAGACCGGCGAAAAGCCGCCGCTAACTGATTGAATCGAAAGAGGGAGTTGGCTCCCCGGGCTAGATTCGAACTAGCAACCCTTCGGTTAACAGCCGAATGCTCTGCCGTTGAGCTACCGGGGAACGGGTTGTGAAAGCTTTCTGATTTTAATACAGGCGGGACTCGTCGCCAACTCGCCATGGCAGGCGGGGGCGGCCAAATTCCGAAAAGCAGATCCCTCACCACGATCCCCGGAAAAGGCTCGGGGCTCGGTTCGGGATGACGGCGACGGGGACCGGGCGCTCAGAGCGCGGGGCGCGGACGGCGGCGCGGCCTGATTTCGAAAAGCAGATCCCTCACCACGATCCCCGGGAAAGAGCTCGGGACTCGGTTCGGGATGACGGCGACGGGGACCGGGCCCTCAGAGAGCGGGGTCGGAGACGGCGGCGCGGCCTGATTTCGAAAAGCAGATCCCTCACCACGATCCCCGGGAAAAAGCTCGGGGCTCGGTTCGGGATTACGGCGACGGGGACCGGGCCCTCAGAGCGCGGGGCGGGAAACGGCGGGGGCGGTGAAGAAATTGATCCTGACGGTGGGGAGGTCGGACGGGGGAAACTTGCTCTGGTAGCGGGGATCGGCTTCCAGGCCGGCTTCGCGCGCGCAATCGAGAAATACGGGCAGCTCGACCAGATATTGATCGGAAAAGCCGTGTGTGCCGTCGTAGGCGACGGCCGGAGTCCGGTCCAGATTGGCCGCGGTGAGTTCCGGCGGCAGCGTGTGCAGCTCCAAAACGAGCAGGCCGAACCGGCCGACGTACGGAGCCCAGCGGCGCAGATGCCGCACCAGATTTTCCTCCAACTCGTCCGCAGGAATCTCCTCGCCCAGGTACGCGAAAGCGCCCGTGGATTTTCCCTCGCGGCTCCCGCGCACATAATTCGCGGGCGTCATGTACGGCCGGTTGTGGTCGAGGAACGAGCGGACGTGCAGCAGGTCGTGAATGTCGAGGCCGAGATATTCGAGATCGCTCGCCAGTTGGGCGGGGCGGTTGATATTGCCGGGGATGACGTGCGCGATGGGAATCGCCGCGTTACGCAACGTCTAGATCGAAACGGGAGAGTTCGCCATCGGTGAGCCGGTCGAGCCCGGCGAGTTCCTGCGTCTTGAGCACGGCCATGATCGCATCGCGCAAGACCAGCCGAGACGTGTTCCCCACGAGCCAGGAGGGAACCGGATAGCTGCCCACCGTTGTCGTCTTGATTCGTGCGGTCATGATTCGCGCTCCAGCGTTGCTTCGGCTGGCAAGAGTCTTTTCTCGCAATTCCTTGCCGTCATTTTTGTACTACGGCAGGGCGCCCGAGTGAAACCGGCCGTTGAAGATAGAGGATTTGAAGGAACGGGACGCTCGCAGGAGCCGGGGGATCGGAAGGCTTACTGAATGGTGTGGTAACTGCCCTCGCGGCCCACCAGGGAATCGAAGATGGCGAGGACGCGGCCGCGATATTCGAGGATGCGATCGAGCAGGGCGCGCTGCTCGGGCTGCATGTGCCGGTCGCGGCTCCACTTCTGGACCACTTCGACGGGAACGCTGATGTCGCGGCGCAACTGTTCGGCCGAATGGCCGCGCAGGAACAGGCCATAGAAAAAAGCGGCTTCGCGCTGCGGGAAGGCGAAATCGCGCTTCTCGTCGAAATGGGCCGTGGCCGTCGCCATAGAAAATAGAGAGTGTACAGATTCACCCCTCCACGTCAAGCTTTACGAGGCGCCCGGTTCCCCGGCTACGGGACCCGGCGAAGGGGCTGGTATACTGAATTGGTTTCAATCCCTGCGTTCCCTGTCGCTTATGCCGACTCGCGCCATCGTCGTCCACTACCACGAATTGTGGCTCAAGGGCCGCAACCGGCTGTTTTTCCTGAACCGGCTGTCGGATGCCCTGCGTCGCATCCTCGAAGGCTTGCCGGTCGACCGCATCGGCCGGCCGGGCGACCGCATCCTCGTCTGGCTCGGCGAGGGGGCGGATACGGCCGAAGCCCTGCGACGAATCGAGCGAGTGCTCGGCGTCGCCTACTTCGCCCCCGCCCAA
The DNA here is from genome assembly GCA_028877145.1 of Acidobacteriota bacterium. Classification (GTDB taxonomy): domain Bacteria; phylum Acidobacteriota; class Terriglobia; order Acidiferrales; family UBA7541; genus JAKASX01. Next base: position 4,538 of record JAGWOX010000039.1, read on the forward strand.
ACGGTTGAGCGCGACCTGGACGCGATCTGCGCCGCCGCCTGGGAAGAACTGAAAGACGAGCCGTTCGCCACGTTCGCCGTGCGCGCCAAGCGCAGCGACAAATCCTTTCCCTATCGTAGCTCGGAAATCGAGCGCGCGGTGGGCGCCTATCTGCTCGCCCGGTTGCGCGAGGCAGGGCGCGACGCGCGCGTGAATCTGGGCTCGCCCGACCGCACGTGCCGCGTGGAAATTACGCCGGGCCCCGTACTCGTCTACGCGAGGAAGATTCCCGGCCCGGGCGGCTTGCCGGCGAAAACCGGCGGGAAGATGGTCTGCCTGCTTTCCGGCGGATTCGATTCGGCCGTGGCCGCCTACAAATTGATGAAGCGTGGGGCGCACCTCGTTTTCGTGCATTTCTACGGCACCGGCGCGCAGCCGGGGGAATCGTCGATCCACGTTGCGCGGGAACTCACGCGCCAGCTGACTCCTTACCAGCTCACGGCAAATCTCTTTTTGGTTCCCTTCGAGCCGATTCAGCGGGAGATCGTGCGATACGCGCCCGAGGACACGCGCGTGCTCCTCTACCGCCGGATGATGCTGCGCATTGCGGCCGGCTTTGCCGAGCGCACCCGCGCGCTGGCCTTGCTCACCGGCGACAGCCTCGGACAAGTGGCCTCGCAAACGCTCGAAAACATGATTGCCGTCGACCGCGCCGTTCCGCTGAACGTCTTTCGCCCGCTCGTGGGCGACGACAAGCAGGAAATCCTCGCTGTTGCGCAACGCATCGGCACGTACGATATTTCTTCCGAGCCGTTCCATGATTGCTGCCCCGTCTTTCTGCCGCGCAGCCCGTCGCTTCGCGCGACGGCGGAGGAGCTCGAATGCGCCGAGGCCGGACTCGACATTCCGGCGCTCGTTCGCCAGGGAGTGGAAACGGCGACGTTTGAGCGCTATCGGCTGGTGAATGGGCGCGTGGAGCGCATCGCGCGAAAGGCCCCGCAACTTGCCCCGGCCCCGGCCGTAGAAGCCGAACGCGCCTTTCACCAAGAGCCTGCCGCGAAAGATTGAGGCGTCCTGCGCCGCCATCCCGCGCCACGATTGAAAATGACGGCTTTGGCATGAGAGGGATGGTGCCAGTGGTTGGCGTCTTGGCGAGGCTGGCACACAAGCGCGCGGGCAGGAGTGCCCGCGCCACTCGGCCTGAAGTTTCGCATGGATGAAAAAGGCATGGGTCTGTGAAGGATCGTCTTCGTCCCTTTGCGGGACAGAAATATCTGAATCTCGAAAGCTACCGCCGCAATGGGCAAGCCGTGCGGACTCCGCTCTGGTTCGTGGAGGTGGACGGGCGGCTCTACGTTCGCACGCCCGACGACGCCTGGAAAGTGAAACGCATCCGGCATACGCCACGCGTTCGCGTCGCCGTCTGCGATTTCCGCGGGGCACTGAAAGGCGATTGGATCGAGGCATCCGCGCGCGTCGCCGAGGGAGACGAAGCGGAAAGCGCCAATCGCGAACTGGCGCGGAAGTACGGCATCCAGAAACGCCTGATCGATTGGGGGACGTGGCTGCGCCGCCGCGGCCACATCGTTATCGCCATCGAGGCGTAGGAGAGTTCCGAACGCAGAGTTGGGTTTACTTTCAGCCTTCAACCCCCAACTTTCCACCCTCCACTGCCGGCTCTTAGTCAGAACTCCCAAATTTGTTCAAGTCCTTCCCCGCGCTACTTTGGCATTCCGAAACGGTGCTACAATTCGCCCCGCTCCGGAGGTTGCGATGCGCGGACTCATGATGGATGAACCTCTGACATTGGCCGCCATCCTCGAGCGGGCCAGCCGCTATTTCCCCCATATCGAGATTGTTTCCCTCCGCCCGGATGGAACGCTTTCGCGAATCGAGTACGGAGCGCTTGCCAAGCGCGTGCGCAGGCTCGCGCGAGCGCTTCAGGAAGCCGGTCTCGCCCGCGGCGACCGGGTGGCGACGCTGATGTGGAATCACTCGGCGCATGTGGAAACCTATTTCGCGGCGCCGCTCGCCGGAGGCATCGTTCACCCGCTGAACCTGCGCCTGCATCCCGATGAAATCGCCTACATCTCCGGCCACGCCGAAGACCGTTTCCTGATCGTCGACGACGTTCTGTGGCCGGTGTACGAACGATTCCGCGACAAGACGCGCTTCGAGCGCGTATGGGTGGTCCCTTTCAGTGGAATGCGCACGCCGCCGGGAGCGGAGAGCTACGAAACGCTCCTCGCGCACAGTTCCGAAGATTTTGAATTTCCCGAAATCGACGAGAACGACGCGGCCGGAATGTGCTTCACTTCCGGCACGACCGGCCGGTCGAAAGGCGTCGTCTATTCACACCGCTCGCTCGTGCTGCATTCGATGGCCGAATGCATGACCGACTGCCTCGGAATTTCGCAGAGCGACACAGTGCTTTCTCTCGCGCCCATGTTCCACGTGAACAGCTGGGGCCTGCCGTATACCTGTCCGATGGCCGGCGCGAAGCTGCTGCTTCCCGGGTGCGGCTGCAGCGCTGAGGACTTGCTCGACGTGATGGAAGAGGAAGGCGTGACCATTGCATGCGGCGTACCGACGATCTGGTTGGGCGTGCTCGACGCGCTGCACAAGAATCCCGACGGCTGGAAATTTCGCGGTCCGGTCCGCGTGCTGATAGGCGGAGCGGCGCCGCCGCAGAGCCTGATCCGCGAACTCGATCGCTTCGGCCTGCGCGTCATTCACGCCTGGGGCATGACGGAGACTTCTCCGTTGGCCACGGTCGGGCGACTGAAAGAGAGCATGCGCGAGTGGAAAGATGATCGCAAATATGAAACGCGTTCGAAGCAGGGCTACGCCGTGCCGCTCATCCGCCTGCGCCTGATGCGGCCCGAAGGCGAGGCGCCATGGGACGACGCGACGCCCGGCGAACTCGAAGTGCGTGGTCCCTGGATCGCCGCTTCCTATTACAACGCGCCCGAAGCCGCCAATCGCTGGTCCCCCGACGGCTGGTTTCGCACCGGCGATATCGCCACGATCGACCCGGAAGGCTACGTGAAGATTCTCGACCGCTCCAAGGACATGATCAAATCCGGGGGAGAATGGATCAGCTCGGTCGATCTCGAAAACGCGCTGATGGCGCATCCGGCCGTGCGCGAGGCGGCCGTCATCGCCATTCCCGACGAAAAATGGCAGGAGCGGCCGCTCGCGGTCGTCGTCCTTCGGGATGGCGAGCATGTTGAGCCTGCGGAACTCGAAAAATTTCTCAGCACCCGCTTCGCGAAATGGCAGATTCCCGACGGCTTCGTTTTCACCAAGGAAATTCCACGGACGTCGGTAGGCAAATTCCTGAAGAGCCAGTTACGCGAGCAATACCGCGACTGGCACGCTCCGTCCGAGTCATCGAAAGAGGAATAGCGCCACCAGGGCCTCCGCGGCGTCAGGTGCGGTAGCTGGCGTTGATGCGGACGTATTCCGCCGTAAAATCGCAGGTCCACATCCGCGCGCGGCCGAGCCCGGCGCCCAGATCGATCGCCACGGCAAATTCCCGCTGTTCCATCAGCCGGTGCACATCCGCTTCATCGAACGGCACCGGCGTCCCACCCCGGCAAACCAATTGCCCGGCGAGCCACACACGCGACTTGGCCGGATCGAAATTGACGCCCGAACGTCCGGCGGCAGCCAGAACGCGGCCCCAATTCGGATCGGCGCCGGCCAGCGCGGTTTTCACGAGCGGCGATGTGGCAATCGTTTCCGCCACGCGCCGCGCGGCGCCATTGTTCGGCGCACCGCGCACCTCGATTTCCACCACGTGCTCCGCGCCTTCGGCATCGGCAACGATTTCGAGCGCCAGCGCCCGGCACACTTTCTCGAGGGCCTGGACAAAGCGCTTTTCATCGTCGCTGTCCGGAACAAGCGACGGAGCGCCGGAAGCTCCGCTCGCGAGCAGCAACACAGTGTCGTTGGTCGACGTATCGCCATCCACGGTGATCGCATTGAACGTGCGATCGACCACTTCGCGGAGCGATCGGCGCAAGACGGCGGGATTCGCCGCCGCGTCGGTCACGATGAACGCCAGCATCGTGGCCATCTGCGGGTGAATCATTCCCGCGCCCTTGGCGCAACCGGCCACGCGCACCGTTTTCCCGCCGATCCGGCACGAGGCGCACGCCTGTTTCGGGCGCGTGTCGGTGGTCATAATCGCGCCGGCAAATTCCGCGAACGACTCCGCACTCTCGGTGCGGCTCGCCACGAGGTCCGGCAGCGCGCCGGTGATTTTCTCGACCGCGAGCGGCAAACCGATTACGCCAGTCGAGCAGACCTGAATCTCCTCGGGTGAGCAGCCCAGTTCGCGGGCGAGCGCGGCGGCGGTTGCCCGCGAAGCGGCAAGCCCGGCCGCGCCCGTGGCGCAATTCGCGTTGCCCGAATTCACCACCACCGCGCGCACGCGGCGCTTCGAGGCGGCCAGATGCTCGCGGGAGACCAGCACCGGCGCCGCTTTCACGAGATTCGTGGTGAAAACCGCGGCCGCCGAAACGGCCTTCTCGGCCACGATCACGCCAAGATCGGCGCGGCTTTTGCGGATACCGCAGCGCGTGGCGGCAAATGAAAAACCGCGGGGAAGCGACGAATTGGCGTTTTTCCCGCTCATGAGGAAAGGACGGGGAGCGCTTCGCCCGCGAGGACCGGCAGTATCATCGGCCGGACCGCGACTGTAGCCACAACTCCCATCAGCCGGCACTTCGCGGCCTGCGCGCAGCCGGCGCAATCTCTTTCGATCTTTTCCGACAAGGTGCGTCGGTCAACCGTCTCAAAGCCGTGCCTAAGGAAAAAATCGGCCGCGTGCGTCACCGCAAAAACTCGCACGTAGCCGCGCCGCCGCGCTTCCCGCATCGCCGCACGCAGGAGCCGCCCACCGTGGCCCTTGCCATGCGCCGCCGGCTCGATCGCGATCGAGCGAATCTCCGCGAGGTCCGGCCCGTAGCTTTCGAGCGCGACACAACCCGCGATTTTCGCGTCATCCACCAGCACGAGGAAGCGGTCTAGACGGGCGTGAATCTCGTCGCGCGAGCGCGCGAGCAGCAACCCCTCAGCCGCGTAATGCTCGATCAGCCGCGCGATCGCCTCGACGTCCTCGGCGCGCGCTCTCCGCGTTCTCAACTCGCGTCCTCCTCTCTCGATTGCTCCCGCAGCCACACGCGGCAGTTTTCGATCGCCGCGCGCACGGCCGCCGGGCCCGTGCCTCCGGCGAGCGAGCGCCGCTCGAGCGCGGCTTCGAGCGTTACCGCCCGCTGCCAATCCGGCTCGAATACCGGCGACAATTTCCTCATCACATCGAGCGGCAATTCGTTCCACGCCTGCCCGCGACGCTCGCCTTCCTTCACCAGCGCGCCGATGATTTCGTGCGCCTGGCGGAAGGGTACGCCGCGCGCCACCAGATAATCGGCGGCGTCGGTCGCGAGCAGGGCGGGATCGCTTGCCGCCTGCCGCATGCGTTCGGCGTTCACGCCGGTTGCGGCAACCGCGCCCGCCGCAATTTCCGTCGCGGCGAGCATCTGGTCGTGCGCGTCAAACAGCGGTTCCTTGTCTTCCTGCAGATCGCGCTGATAGCCGGACGGCAGGCTCTTGACCGTCAGCATCAGGGAGACCAGCGCGCCGGTCACGCGTCCCGTCTTTCCTCGGATCAGTTCCCACGCGTCCGGATTTTTCTTCTGCGGCATCATGCTGCTGCCGGTGGAAAAGGCGTCCGGCAGCACCAGATAGCCAAACTCGGCCGTTGCCAGCAGGATGAAATCCTCCGAAAGGCGAGAGAGGTGCAGAGCGAGCGCCGCGAGCGCGAAGAGATATTCCAGCGCGAAATCGCGGTCGCCGACGGCGTCGATGCTGTTTGCGGTGAGCCGCGCGAATCCCAGTTCCTGCGCCAGTCTCTGGCGGTCCAGCGGCAGCGTGGAACCGGCAAACGCTCCGGCGCCGAGTGGACAGGAATCGGCGCGGCGCGCCACGGCCTCCAGGCGCGCGGCGTCGCGTTCGAAAGCTTCGACGTGGGCGAGAAGGAAATGCGAGAAGAGGATCGGCTGCGCGTGCTGGAGGTGCGTCATGCCCGCCATCGGCAACCCGAAATGCCGCTCCGCCTGATTGGTCAACGCTGCGACCAGCCGCACCACGCGCCGGCGCACGTCGGCCGCCGCCTGTTTCACGAAGAGCCGCAGATCGGCAATGATCAATTCGCTGCGGCTGCGCCCGGAATGCAGTTTCGCGCCCAGCGGGCCGAGCCGCTCGACGAGTTCCGCCTCGACGAATCCGTGCAGATCTTCGGCCTCGACGCGGTCGAGCCATTCGGGCTCGGCTTCGATGCGCCGGCCGATTTCATCGAGCGCGGCTACAATGCGCGATTGTTCCTCGGCCGTGAGCACGCCAACCGCGACGAGCGCTCCCGCCCACGCGCGATCGACCGCCAGCTCGTAGGGAAGCAGCCGGCGGTCGAACCCGAAAGAGCAGTCGAAGCGACGGAACGCCTCGTCCGAGGCGCCCTCGAACCGGCCGCCCCACAGCTTTCCCTTTTCCTTGGTCAACGCTACTCTCCGCGCCTCGGAATCACCGACAGCGCGAGCAGATTGATGAAGCCGGCCGCATCCTTCGGGTTGTAGCCAACCATGCTGAAGCTGGCGAGAGCGGTGTGGTAGAGCGAATAGGGCGACTGACGCGAGAGAACGGTGACGTTCCCCTTGGAGAGCCGCAGCCGCACCGTTCCCGTCACGGTGCTCTGCGCCTGCTCGAAGAATCCGTCGAGCGCCTCGCGCAACGGTGTGAACCACATGCCGTAATAGACGATCTCCGCATAACGCACAGCCAATTGCTGGCTCAGGTGCAGCGTCTCGCGATCGACGCAGAGCGATTCCAGCTCCTGATGCGCCCGCACGAGCAGCGTTCCGCCCGGCGTCTCGTACGCGCCGCGCGACTTCATGCCCACCAACCGGTTCTCGACGATGTCCACTCGCCCGACGCCGTGCGCCGCGGCCAGTTCGTTCAACCGGTCGACCAGGGCCACCGGCTCGATCCGCGCTCCGTCGACCGACACCGGCACGCCCTGCTCGAAGCCGATTTCGACTTCGGCGGGCTTGTCCGGCGCGCGTTCGGGTGCCGTGACCCATTGCCACATCGCCTCATCGGGCGCGTTGGCCGGGTCCTCGAGCACTCCGCCCTCATGGCTGATGTGCCAGAGGTTGCGGTCGCGGCTATAGATGGATTTCGTTGTCTGCTCGATGGGAATGTTGTGCGCGTGGGCGTAATCGATCGCCTGTTCGCGCGAATTGATGTCCCACTCGCGCCACGGCGCGATCACCTCGAGCTCCGGCGCGAGCGCCTTGTAGGTAAGCTCAAAGCGCACCTGATCGTTGCCCTTGCCGGTGCAGCCGTGCGCGAGGGCGTCGGCGCCCACTCGCTTGGCGACTTCCACCTGGGCTTTCGCCAGCACCGGCCGCGCCATCGACGTGCCGAGCAGGTACCGGTGTTCGTAAATCGCGCCCGAACGCAGGGTGGGCCAGATGTAATCGCGGACGAATTCCGTTTTCAGGTCCTCGACGAAGCAGGCGCTCGCTCCGGTCGCAAAAGCCTTCTTCTCGGCCGCTTTCAGGTCTTCGCTCTGGCCGACGTCGCCGACCATCGCGACGACTTCGCAGTGATAGTTTTCCTTCAGCCACGGAATGATGATCGAGGTATCCAACCCGCCCGAGTAGGCGAGCACGACTTTCTTGGCCAACGTTGCGTCTCCTTGGGAATGAAATTCGCCGAATCAGCCGGCGAGCGTCGCGAGAACCGCCTTCGCGATATGCAGCCGGTTTTCCGCCTGTTCGTACACGATCGATTGCGGAGAATCGATCACATCTTCGGTCACTTCCAGTCCGCGATGCGCCGGCAGGCAGTGCAGAAACACCGCATCGGGCGCGGCCAGATCCAGCAGCCCGCGATTCACCTGGAAGGGCGCGAATATCTTTGCCCGCTCCGCCGCTTCCTCTTCCTGCCCCATGCTGGCCCAAACATCCGTATACACCGCTTGCGCGCCCTTGACCGCCGCTTCCGGCGTCGGGAAGAGCTCGATGCTCGCCCCGGTTTCCGCCGCCACCCGGCGCGCGTCCTCCACGATGCCGGCGTCGGGTTCGTATCCGGCGGGCGTGGCAACGCGAATCGCCGCGCCGGTTTGAGCCGCGGCAATCATCAGGGAATGGCACATGTTGTTGCCGTCGCCGACGTAGGCCAGCCGAAGCCCGCCCAGCCCACCGAATCGCTCGTCGAGCGTAAGGAAATCGGCGAGTGCCTGGCAGGGATGGAACCGGTCGCTGAGCGCATTGACAACGGGAATCGCCGCGTGCAGCGCAAGTTCGTCGACGGTCTCCTGCGTGAAGGTCCGCGCCGCGATCGCATGGACCCAGCGGTCCAGATTTTTCGCCACATCGCGAATCGGCTCGCGTTCGCCCAGCCGGCTCGCGGTGTTGTCCATGAAAATGGCCTTGGCGCCCAAACCGCCAGCACCTACTTCCAGCGTCACGCGCGTGCGCAGCGAAGGCTTCTCGAAAATCAGGGCGACGAAACGGCCATCCAGAACGCTGCGATAGCGATTCGGGTTCGCCTTCATTTTCGCGGCCAGGCGCAGGAGGTCCTTCACCTGCGCCGGAGTCCATTCCGCGCCGGTCACCAGTCCCGCGGGCGCCGTGCGCCGGGCCCGGGCTATTGCAGTTGCGCTCATTGTGACCTCGCTTCGCCAGTCGCGCCCGCGCCGGTTACCGCTTTGGCGGGGCGCTTGGGCTTTTGCGCCAGTACTCTCTTCATCTTTCCCAGGAACTCGTTCACCTGCCGCTCGCCGAGAATGAACGGCGGCAGGAAACGCAGCACATGCTTGTGCGTGCAATTGATCAGCAGACCCCGCTCGCGCGCACGGTCGACGTATGCCGCGCCCTCGACGTCGAGTTCCATCGCGAGCATCAGTCCTTCGCCGCGCACCTCGCGCACGAAGCCCGCCCGCGCAGCCAAAGTTTCAAGCCCTTGGCGAATCTCCTCGCCGCGGCGCCGCACGTTTTCGAGCAGATTCTCCTCTTCGACCGTCGTCAGGAACTCGAGCGCCGCGGCGCATGCCAGCGGCCCGCCGCCGAACGTCGATCCGTGCATCCCCGGCACGAGCGCCGAGGCGGCTTCCTCGCTCGCGATGAACGCGCCGAGTGGCACGCCGCCCGCGAGCGGTTTCGCCACCGTGACGATGTCCGGCTTTCCCGCGAAGCGCTGGAAGGCAAACGGCCGGCCGGTGCGTCCGAGTCCCGACTGGATCTCGTCGGCGACGAGCATCGCGCCGTGCCGCGTGGCCAGTTCGCGCGCCTTGTTCCAGAACGCGTCGCTCAACGGACGAATCCCGCCCTCGCCCTGGATCGGTTCGAGCACGATCGCGCAAACGTCGTCGCCGAATTTCGCTTCGAGATCGGCAACGTCTTCCGAGCGAACGAATTCCGCGCCGGGAACCAGAGGTTCGAACGGCTGGCGGTATTCCGGCGTCGATGTGATGGAGAGCGCGCCGAACGTACGTCCGTGAAAGGAATTTTCGAGCGCGAGAATCCGGATCTTCCGTTCGTCGATTTTCCGCGCGCGCGCCCTCGCCAGCTTGAGCGCGCCCTCGATCGATTCGCTTCCGCTGTTGGTGAAGAAGACGCGGTCAAGCCCGCTCCATGCGGCCAGCTTCGCCGCAAGAGGCTCCTGGAAAGGATGGTGATAGAGATTCGAGACGTGCACCGCGCGGCCCGCTTCGCGCCGCATCACGCGCACAAGCCGCGGATGCGCGTAGCCGAGCGCGTTCACGCCGATCCCGGTGATGAAATCGAGATAGCGGCGCCCGTTCGAATCGTAGAGATAGCAGCCGCGGCCGCGAACGAAAACCTGCTCCGGCCGGCGGTACGTGTTCATCAGGTGCACGGCGGGCGGATTCGGTGAAAACACGGACGCCTCGGGTGCGGGTGCGACGGAGCTTTCCATTTTTTGATCCTCAGGCGGCATGGCACTCGGCCAGGCTGGCGATTTGAGTTCCGGGGCCCGGTTCGCCGCGCGCCGCCGAGAGGAGAGCACCCGGCGTCATTCCCGGCACCAAGCGCACCTCGCCGACGCCGGCATCGAGCGCGCGGCGGCACGCTTCCAATTTCAGCGCCATTCCGCCTTGCACCTTGCCCGAACGCACCAGTTCGTCGACGTCCGAATATTCCACGCGATTGAGCACCGCATCGCCGTCGAGCACGCCGGCGACATCGGTGAGGTAGAGCAGACGGTCCGCATGGCAATACTCGGCACACGCGGCCGCCATATGGTCGGCATTGATGTTGTAAAGCTCGCCGTCGCTCCCCATTCCCAGGCACGCCGCCACCGGCACCAGCCCGGCGTGCCACAGCCGCTCGAAGAGATCCACGTTCATCGCCGCCAGATAGCCGACGTAACCCAGGCCGCCTTCCTCGCCTTCGACGACCATCGGCTCGGCGGAAAATGCCTCCGCGTCCGCTGCGCACACTCCGACCGCCGGAACGCCCGCGGCGGAAACCGAAGCCGCCAGGCGCTTGTTCAGCAGGCCGGCGAAGACCATCACCGCGGCATCGCGCGTTTGCCGGTCGGTGACGCGCAGCCCGTTGACGAAACGGCTGGTGATGCCCATCCGCGCGAGCGTGGCCGTGAACGCCTTGCCGCCGCCGTGAATCACGAGCAGTTCGGCCCCTTCGCGCGCCAGCTCCGCGATCTGAGCGCACGCGTTCGCGAGGCCTTCTTCCGATTCCAGGAGTACGCCGGCAACCTTGACGACGATTCTCAAAGCAGTCCTTCCGTTTCCTCGATTCCGAACATCGCGTTCATGTTCTGCACCGCCTGGCCCGCCGCGCCCTTGCCGAGATTGTCCAGGCAGGAGACGACGACTAGACGCCGCGCGTCCCGATCGAGCGCAAAACCAACGTCGCAGAAATTTGTGTGCGCCACGTGCCGCAATTCGGGCAACGTGCCGGCGGACCAGATCCGCACCAGCGGCCGCCCGGCGTAAAATTCGCGATAGAGCGCCTCGATCTCGGCGGCTTCGCGCGGAGAATCGAGCCAAACGTACAGGGTGGCCAGAATCCCGCGCTCGATCGGAAGCAGATGCGTCGTGAAAATCACGTCCTCGGACGCGAGGCCGAGGTTGCCGGTGATCTCCGGCGTGTGCCGGTGCGTGAACAGGCCATAGGCGCGGAAATTCTCGTTCACCTCGACGAAATGCGTTTCCGGTTTCGGCTGCTTGCCCGCGCCGCTCACGCCCGATTTCGCGTCGCACACGATGCCGCGTCCGCGGTCGATCCAGCCGGACTCGACGAGCGGTTTCAATCCCAGAATCACCGCCGTCGGATAGCAACCGGGATTCGCCACCACGCGCGCCTGCTTCAGCTCGGAGCCGTAAACTTCCGGCAGACCGTAGACCGCTTCGCCCAGAAGCGCCGCCGGCGCCGGAGGCAGTTTGTACCATTCGGCGTACGTCGCCGCATCGCGGAAACGGAACGCGCCGCTCAGGTCGATCACTTTCAGCCCGGCATCGACCAGCGGCGGGGCCACTTCGGCGGAGACTTCATGCGGCAGCGCCAGGAACGCCGCGGCGGCGCCGCTCGCCGCAACCGCGTCCACGGAAAACGGCCGGCAGGGAGCCTCCCCGCGGCCGCGCAATTCGGGATAGAGATCGGTGATGCAGTTCGCGCGCCGCTCGCCGTCGCGCCCTTCGCGCAGAAAGAAGATTGGGCGGTCGATCGACGGATGGCGCACGAGCAGATGCGCCAGTTCGCGCCCGGCGTATCCGGTCGCCCCGACCACCGCGATTTTCGGTCCCGCGCTCATTCGAGAAAACCTTCGATCCTCTTTTTCACCGTCTGGCACGACATCTGGCTCTCGGTAATCAACAGCACTGTATCGTCGCCGGCAATCGTGCCCAGCACTTCCGCCCATCGCTCGCGATCAACCGCGGCGGCCAGCGGCTGCGCACCGCCTGGCGGAGTGCGCAAAACGAGCAGGTTCTGCGCCGGCAAAACGTCGCGCAAATATTCGCGCAGCGCCCTGGCAAGACCCGACACGCCCGGGGGCGTGGCCGCGGCGCCGAGCGGCTTGTAACCCTCGGCCGTTTTGACCAGGCCCAATTCGCGAATGTCGCGCGACAGGGTCGCCTGCGTCACGCTCAGCCCTTGCTGCTCGAGCCGCCGACGCAACTGCTCCTGATTCGCAATCGGCTCGGCAGCGACCAGTTTCAGAATCTGTCCCTGCCGGAATGATTTCTGCTCGGGCATGATGCGCGACTATTTATTCACCGCACCGCAATTTTATACATGCTCGTAAACCGGCGGTCAAGGGATTTTTTGCACGTAAGGTGTGTAGGCCGTGGACTTTCACAAGAAGAAGGAGGGGGGACCTGGAGTCTGGTTTCCGATGTATGTTCTGCGCGGTCCGGGGGGCTACCCGGCTTAGGCCGAACGGGGGCGCCGACGCAGGGCCAGACCTGCAAGAATCCATAAGCCCAGCGCCAGATATTCGGTCGCGGAGAAATGGCCGGGGACAGCCGGAACCACCTTCATCAGCACCAGCAACAGCGCCACGAGCGCGCCGAGCAGCGCCACCGAAGCCTGCCGCGCTCCGGGCCGCATCACCAGATAGGCCAGGCAGGTGGCCAGCCAGCCCGTGGCCGAGGCGAGCGAGCCGACTTCGGTGATCGGCACGAGGATCGATTCGCCGAGAAGCACCGCCGCGGCCGAAACGATGCCGACTCCCAAAATCGCGGCGGCCGGCGTGCGATTCTTCTCATGCACTTTGCCCAGCCATTTGGCCAGCATTCCCCGCCGGCCGAGCGCAAACACCAGCCGGCTCGACGCCACCATGTTGCCGTTGAACACCTTGACGAGCGAAAAGAGTGCCGCGGCGAAAATCACGCTCACGATCCAACGGCTGCCGAGCGCCCGCTCGAAAGCGACGGCGGTAGCGAAATTTTCTTTCACGAGCGAGGGCCAGTGCCCCACATAACCGACGACGGCAATAGCCGCCGTGTAGAAAACCGTGCCGACGATGATCGCCAGCAGAATCGCGTGGAAGAATCCGCGGTTGCGGAATTCCGGCGCGGATTCCTCGGCGCATTTCGGCACGGCTTCGAAACCGGTCATGAAATACGGCACGATCTGCAGCACCAGCAACACAGAAACCCAGCCGCTGTGGCTGAAAAGAGGATGCAGGTTCGCCAGATGACCGCGCGCCACGCCGAACGAGCCGAACAGCGCGAAGAGGGCGAGCAAGAGGAACGTCATCCAATTTTGAAACGTGGCGCTCGAGCGGATGCCGCGACAATTCAGCCATGTGAGCGCGGCCACGAGGCCTAGTCCGATCACCAGATGAGGGAGGTAGACGGTGTCGCCGCCGATGCGGTAAAGCGGCATCCGGTCCAGCCACGGAAAGATGAACGCCGCGATTTTTCCAATTGCCACCGCTTCCCATGGGCACACGATCGCGTACGCGAGCACCATCATCCAGCCGGTTAGGTAGCTGACCGTTTCGGGGAACACTTTGCCGGTGTAGGCGATCTCGCTCGCGGCGTCCGGCATCGCCATCGCCAGCCGCCCGTAGACGTAACCGATCGGCACGAGCGCCAACCCGCCCAATGCGAATCCCAGCACTCCGCCGAGCGGTCCACCGCGGCTCAGCCAGTCGTCCATCACTACGAGCCAGCCGACGCCGATCATCGTCCCGAAGGACAGCGTGAAGTAATCGACCGTGCGAAGCTTGCGCGCGAGCGTCGCCATAGGATCCCGTTCCCGGCGCATCATAACAGCACTCTCCCGCCAGCCAAGCTGTTTCCTCCGGCCGGGGACGCCGGCAGGCGTTAGCCCTTTTACCGGGGCGCGGAAGGTGTAAGACTGAGGCCGATGCGCCGCGCTTCTCTCGCCAATCTCATCGCCGATTTCCGTCGCCACGGCCGCGCGGTCGCCATCGTTCACCACCGCGGCTATCGCATGGAACGCTGGTCGTACGCCGACCTGCTCGACACTGCGGCTCGTTTCGCGAGGGAACTCGCGGCCCGCGGCATCGCGAAAGGCGAACGCGTCCTTCTGTGGGGCGAGAATTCGGCGGAATGGGCTGCGGCATTTCTCGGCTGCGCGCTTTCGGGCGTAATTGCCGTGCCGATGGATCGAGGCGCAACGCCGGAATTCGTCGCGCGCGTCGCGGCACAGGTCGAGCCGCGCTTGGCTCTGCTCGGCCGCGAACAACCCGGCGCCGGTATCGCCGCCCCGGCGCTCATTCTCGAGGAGCTGCGCGAAATCGTGGCCGCGCATCCCGCCGACCCGCTGCCCCGCGCTGAACTCACGCGCGACGACGCGCTTGAAATCGTTTTCACTTCCGGAACCACCGCCGAGCCGCGCGGCGTGGTCATCTCGCATGGGAATTTCCTCGCGAATCTCGAACCGCTCGAAACCGAGATCCGCAAATACGACAAGTACGAGCGCTGGTTTCATCCCATCCGCTTCCTGAATCTGCTTCCGCTCAGCCACGTATTCGGGCAGTTCATGGGAATTTTCGTGCCGCCGCTGCTCGGCGGCACGATCCTATTGCTCGATACGCTCAACCCCGGCGAAGTGGAGCGCGTGATCCGGCGCGAGCGGGTCTCCGTGCTGGTGACCGTGCCGCGTCTGGTGGAAAGCCTGCGCGACAAGATCGAGCGCGACCTCGAAGCCGAGGGCCGCACCGATAATTTCCGCCGCGAATTCGCTCGCGCCGAGCACGAGCATTTTCTGCGCCGCTGGTGGCGTTTCCGCCGCATCCATCGCCGGCTCGGCTGGAAATTCTGGGCGTTCATTTCCGGTGGCGCGGCGCTGCCGGAGGCGGCGGAGAAATTCTGGTCGCGGCTCGGCTACGCCGTCATCCAGGGCTACGGCCTGACCGAAACCGCTTCGCTCGTCACCGTCCAGCACCCGTTTCAACTCGCGAAAGGATCGATTGGCAAGGCGCTGCCCGGGCGCGAAATCAAGCTTTCCGAAAATGGTGAAATTCTGGTGCGCGGGGAGAGCGTCGCCAAAGGTTATTGGTCGGCGCGCGGTGGAGGGCTCGAGCCGGTGGTCGGCGACGAGGGCTGGTTCCACACCGGCGACCTGGGCGTCGCCGACGCGGCCGGCAATCTTTATTTCAAGGGCCGGCGCAAGAATGTGATCGTCACCCCGGCCGGGCTGAACGTTTATCCGGAGGATCTCGAGGCTGTGCTGCGCCAGCGGCCCGAGGTGCGCGACGCGGTGGTCATCGGAATCGAGCGCGACGGCAACGCCGAGCCGTGCGCCGTGCTGTTGCTGCGCGAGCCGGAACCGGCCACCGCAGAGGCCGCCGTACGCGGGGCCAACGAGCAACTGGCCGATTACCAGCAGATTCGCCGCTGGCAAATCTGGCCCGAAGACGATTTTCCGCGCACGCCGACGCGCAAGCCGCAGCTTCACATCATCGCTGCCGCTGTTCGCGAAGCGCTGGGCGTTGCCGCTGCGCCCACTGGCGCGCCCGCAGCGCCAGCCGCGACCGGTGGACTCGCAGAACTCGTCGCGCGCATCACCGGCCGCCCGGTCGAGCATCTGGAACCCGGCGCCAACCTGGCACGCGACCTGAACCTCAGCTCGATCGAACGTGTTGAGTTGCTCGCCGCGCTCGAAGACCGGTATCAGGTGGAATTGAGCGAGAGCCAGTTCACCGAGGCCACCACGGTTGGCGAACTCGACCGTCTTCTCCGCGAGCCGTCGGCGCGCCGGTCCGATTACGTCTATCCGCACTGGGCACTGCGCTGGCCGGTCAGTTGGATCCGTATCGCGGTCTACTATCTGCTCGCCTGGCCCGCGACGCTGCTGCTCGGCTATCCCTCCGTTCGCGGGCGCGAACGGCTGGCCGGGCTGCGCGGACCGGTGCTCTTCGTTTCGAACCACGTCACGAGCATCGACGTAGCTTTCATTTTGGCCGCGCTGCCGGCGCGGTTTCGCAACCGGCTGGCGGTGGCGATGGTGGGGGAGCGGCTGGCCTCGATGCGGAGGGCGCCGCGGGAGAAATTTTTTCTATATCGTTGGTATCAGCGAACCATATACGCGCTGGTTGTCGCGCTCTTCAATGTGTTCCCGCTGCCGCAGCGCGCCGGCTTCCGCGAAAGCTTTGCTTTCGCCGGCGACTCCGCCGATCGCGGCTACAACCTACTCGTCTTTCCCGAGGGCGGCCTGACAACCGACGGCAACATACAGCCGTTTCGCGCCGGCATCGGCATCCTCGCAAATGGCCTGCGCCTGCCCGTGGTTCCGCTCCGCATCGACGGCCTCTTCCCGCTGCGTCTGGCTCGCCGCAAAACCGCCCGCCCCGGCCAGGTCCGCGTGACGATCGGCGAGCCGGTGCGCTTCGAGCCGGAAACTGATTCCGAGGAAATCGCGAGAGAGCTGGAACGTCGAGTCGTTGCGCTCGGCGACGGAAACCTGTGATATGGTGTGCGGGCCAAGCGCGTATCGCGCGCGCTGAATCTTCGGCTCGGAGCCTCGTCATGAGCCAGTCGAAACTGAAGTTCGCCGTGCTTGCAGCCGTCCTACTCGCCCTTCCCCTGTGGCTTGGACTTTCCAGGCAATCGGCGGCGCAGCAGCAGCCGAGCTTCGCCGATTTGTTCACCAAGCGGGACGCGATGATTCCGATGCGCGACGGCATCCATCTGCACACCGAGATTTACACCTCGAAAAACGCCACCGGGCCGCTGCCGTTTGTGATCACGCGCACGCCTTATGGCCTGGCTGACGATGCGCAGGGCTATTCGCGGCTGCTGAATCTTTATCGCGCGATGTTTCCGGACGGCTACATCTTCGTTTTCCAGGACATCCGCGGGCGCTACAAATCGGAGGGCAAATTCGTGATGAACCGCGATCCCTGCGAGCCGCCGCGCGCCGGCTGCATCGACGAAGGCACCGACACCTACGACACAATCGCCTGGCTGCTGAAAAACGTGCCGGACAACAACGGACGCGCCGGCCTGCTCGGCATCTCGTATGGCGGCTGGCTGACAGCGATGGCGCTACTCCATCCGCACCCGGCGCTCAAGGCCGCTTCCGAACAGGCTTCGCCGGCCGACATGTTTTTGGGCGACGATTTCCATCACAACGGCGCGTTCCGGCTGAGCTACGGTTTCGCATACGCGGCGATGATGGAGACCGGCAAGGAGAATTACCTCTTTCC
>JAGWOX010000040.1 GCA_028877145.1 Acidobacteriota bacterium
TTCCCCTGCCGCAGCAGCGTCAGCCCCTCGCTGAAATCCTTGAGCGCGGGCAGCGATTTCGAAGTCGGCGTGAACGCGCTCGCGCGCATCTGGCTGACCGCGCTCGGCGCCAGCGCCAGGTCGTGCTGCACCGATTTGGCGAGCTGATCGACGGTCGCAAGCAATGCAGTTTCGTCCGCCGCTTGCGCCATCAGGGGTATCGTTCGCTGCTGCTTGATGTCTTCGATGCGCGCGTTGATCCGAATCTGGCCGCCGGCCTTCACGTATTGGCCCGATAGCACCAGATCGGCGTCGGTCAGTCCGGCCAGGCGGATCAGCGTGCCCGAATCGAGTTGCGAGTCGGACGAAACCCCGAGCGCGTTCAGCACCTCATGCACGCGGTCCGGCGCAACCGTGCGGAAACCCTCCGATTGCCCGATGTCGGTCCGCAGCATTTCCGAAAGACTCGTGCCCAGCCAGTCGAGCGATGCGTCTCCCGAAGCGTTCTGGAATGGAAGAATCGCCAGCGACAAAGGATGCTCCGCCGTCCCCGCGCCTCCCGGCGTTCGCTCGCGAAACACAAAAAACGCCGCCAGCGCCAGCACCACAACCGCCGCTCCCACCGCAATCCACTTGTTCCGTCCGGCCAGCAACCCGGCCGCCGGAGCGGGAACCGCTGCCGTACCCGCGCCCGTCCCCGGGAAAGTTGTCGCCGTACCTGAAGCCGTGCCCCCGCCCGCATCGCCCGCGGCCGCCGGCAATGCGCCGGGAAGGGAAGTCCCGAGTCCGGTCGTCGCCTCGCGCCCGAGCGCCGCCAGAATCTCGCTCGTGCTCTGGAATCGGTCTGCCGCCTCCGTGGCCAGGCACTTCACCACCACGTCGTTGACCGGCTGCGGAATCGTCGGTTCGAGTTCGATGGGCGGCTTCGCCTTCTCCTGCGTGCGCCTGAAGATGGTTGCCATCATCGTGTGCGCGTGGAACGGCGTTTTGCCCGTCAGCATCTCGTAAAAAATGATTCCCAGCGAGAAGATGTCCGAGCGCGAATCCACATGCAGGCCCTTCGCCTGCTCGGGCGACATGTATTCGGGCGTGCCGAGCAGCGCGCCCGTCTGCGTCATTCCGCCCTCCGCCTCGGTCGAGCGCGCAATCCCGAAATCCATCACCTTCACGCGCCCCTGCTCGTCCACCATGATGTTCTGCGGCTTCAGGTCGCGGTGGACCACCCCTTCCGAATGCGCCGCGTCGAGCGCCCGGCACACCTGCGCGATGATTCCCACCGCGTCTTCCGGCTCGAATTTCCCCCGCTCCCGGATCAGCGACGCAAGGTTGTGCCCCTCGACGAAGTCCATCGTGATGAACTTCACGCCTTCGGCTTCGCCCAGGTCGTGAATCCGGATCACATTTTTGTGCGTTACCTGTCGCGCGAGAATCAATTCCTGCTTGAATCGCTGCAGCACTTCGGGCCGGTTGGCCATTTCCGGCCGGATCACTTTCAACGCCGCGTATCCGCCCACCTCGTAGTCGCGCACCTTGTACACGGCGCCCATCCCGCCCTGACCGAGCACCGCCAGAATTTCATAACGATTGCCGAGCACGCGCCCCGGCTCGAGAATCGCCACGCCCCCGCCGACCCCGCCTGTTCCCGCTCCCGTCCCGCTGGGCGTGTACGCTCCAGGCGTCGCGTTCGAATCCATCGTCGCGCCGCCCATCGTCGCCCCACCCGCGCTCGCTTCCGTACGCGGAAGCACTGCGGCACACTTCTCGCAATTCGTCGCTTCAGGAGGGTTCGCCGTCCCGCACTGTGGACAGTACATCGCAGCTAAGCGGCCACACCGCTGTTCGTTTAACCTTAGGCCCGTTGCCCCACGAAAGCAAGCGCCCCACCACACCCGCCCACGCCTAGCTGGCATTCTGCGGTCACGTTGTGTATCCGACGTACCGAGCTCTTTCCGAGCCCTATGGAATTTCTGCGCTGAACGATCAAGTGGCCGCCGCCATGCTAATGTGGGTCGCGATGCTCGTCGTTTTCCTGGCCGCCGCCGCGTTCGTCATCGTCGATCTGCTCGATCCCCGCTTGCGCCGAGGGCCCGAAGCTGGCGTCCCCGCACAGCCCATTGCGCGCGGCGGCAGGAACGCATGACGGATTTGAAAAAGCAGGAGCAAGCCGCCATTGAAGCCGTCGCCAGACGCTTCTCCGCAACGTGGGAGAAGGGAAGCGATCTCTGTAGCGCCTGGCTCACGGTCGCTGGGAAACGCGTTGCCGTCGACATCGGAACTCTCAAACAGCGCAACAGTGGCAAAACTAACGCCGCCAAGCCCGGTTTGAGGTTCGATAAGGTCGTGACGAGGCTAATGGAACATCTCCAATCCGCCCTCGCCGGTATTGTCCCGGACCGCACGACAGTCTTGCTGACCATCACTGCGCCCATCCGTCTGCCATCGAAAACCGCTGTCGCCCTGGAAACCAAAATCCAAACTCTACTCGGGAAGGGATCGCGGCCCCGGGATGTGAAAGCCACGATTCACGGCAAGCGTATCCAGGTTCGACTTTTGCGAAATCAATTTGTGCGAGCGCCAAAGCTGATTGGCTTCGTGCACAATCCCGATTCCGACCCGCTCGTGCTTTTGAATCTGACAAGTGACCTGCTTGAGCGAATCAGCCCCAAGCCCGGCAGGCAGGCGAGAAGGCCTGCGGGTGATCGATGGCTCGTTCTGATAAACGCCGGAGGAATTTCCTTCTTGGAGGCGTATCGCTACATCTGTTCGCAGCTGCGCACGGCGCCTGATTTCCAGAAAGTTCTAATGGTGTTCGACGATGGGCGCGTAGAAGTTTTGGCGGAATGAAATCCCTTTGTGCGAACGGCGCCTCAATTTTAGCTGGCGCGCGTGGCGTCCCCGTCTCGCTCGTCACCAGCGGGGCCAACGTGCATGGTGTGGCCCGCGTTTGAACCCTCCCCGCGTTTTACGCGCAAGGAATTACTTTTCTCGCGTGTAGATGGTTTCCTGAAAGGGCATTTGCTTCCCATCCTTGCCCGTCGTGGACATGGTCACCGTGAACTGATTTTCGCTATCCCAATGCAGTCGCGCGTACAGTGGCACGTCGCCCGCCCCCGTGCTATACGTCTCGCCCGCGTACTCGATAGTTTCGCCGTCGTCGCCGCTCGTGCCTTTCATCATCGTGATGCCGGTCGACATCGTGTACATCCGCGCCATTTCGTATTGCTTCGTTGCGTCGTTGTAACCGTAAATCCGCAATCCCTCCACCGGCCGGCCAAACACCACGTCCTTGCTTCTTTCCAGAATGAATCGCCCGCCCAGCACCGCCGAAAACGTGGATGTTCCCGTGGACGGTTTCGCCGTCGCGCCCGTTTGTCCCACGAATTTGACCACGCGACCGTAATGTCCCTCGAGCTTGGCAAGCGTTTCATGCGGCGCGCTTAGCTTAGCGGCATGGTTTTGCCCCATCGCTTGCGCCGCACCATCCGCGCGATTCGCCGTGTTACGCTTCGCCTGTGCTGGTCGCGCACCCACATTCCCCAGAGCCAAACCTATCGCGAGTCCGATGGCTAGCCCGGCCCCAATTCCAGCTTGCCCCGCGAAGTTTCGCCTTCTCATTTCCGCCATCTTCTTTTCCTCCGCCTGCCAATTGTCATCTCACACTCGGTTCAAAAACAGTCCGTCTAATTGCCGCAGGCTTTTCGACAGGTTTCGTGCTAGCGGCACGACGACGGGCAATTCGTGTGGTCAGTCAAAATATAATCGTGGCCAGGCCTTTTAACAGGATTTCCATTTTGCCGTACTGGGCGAATGCAGTATAAACCTGCTTGGTGCGCCGGCAAGCGCGCTTTTGCAGTCCGGACGCCAGCGGTCTTCCACAATCAGTGAGCGCCTGATTTCTCAGTCTGCTTCCACGTGGCTCCGTTTGGCCGCGCGAGGCGCCGTGCGGCTGTTTTTGACTCTTTCGGGCAAACTTAGGGCAAAGAGTGCATCCGCATGCCCGGGTTTGCGAAATCCCAACAGCAAGGCGCAGGCGGTATTTCCGAGGAAAAGCAGCACGGCGGCGACGTTCAGGAGACCGCCCCAATGATATGCCGCGAACGAGTCGGCGCAATCGCCCGCAATCCTCCAGGCCAGCGAGAGCTGGAGCAGCAGGACGTGGGTGTAGAACACTGGGCGAAACGGCAGACGGAGTCCGGTGACGGCGGGAAAAATAATCGGGGCGTGGGCGAAAATCATCGAGAAAACGAAACCGAGGAAAACGGTGTGCAGCATTGCGTCGTAGCGTAGCTCGACTACGGACGGCCAGCGATCGGCCAGCATGGCGAATATGCCGCCTGCGGCCAGCCAGACGTAGCCGGCGAGCAGGCACACGGCGGCGAAGCGCGGCAATCCGCCTTGCCGCAGGGTGAACCGGGCAATATCAAATCGGGCGAGCCAGGCGGACATCGCCACCATTCCGACGCCAAGGACCGCGTGGCCGGAAATCGGGGCCAGGGACGAGCCGGCGAGTCCGGCCACATAGAAAGCGACAGCGGCGGTGAAGAGCGGACGGCCGTAGCGCGAGGGCGGAAGAAAGCGGCTCAATTCAAGGCGCTCCCCGACGATCGTCAGGACCAGAAAAGCCATCCACCAGTGGACCATCTCGGGGATCGGCACGCCGGCAAGCCAGAGGACATTGCCTATAGCCCACGCGATTGCACCGGCGGTCATCGTCACCGTGAACATCGCCGGCTGGCGACGGACGATGACCGCGAAGATGGCGATAAGCACCAGGCTCGCCAGAAAAATCAAGACCGGCGCGGCGAGGCCGGGAACACCCGCAATCAGCGCCGCTCCGCCGAGTGCGGCGAGTCCCGGCGCCAGATAGCCCCAGCCGCGGCCGAGCGCTACGGCCCTTTCCAGGCTGATCAGCGTTCCCAGAAAGCCGCAAACCATCAGCGGTCCGTGGGCCAGGGCCTGGCCGGACTGGAGCCATGGCAGATTCCAACCCATGCGCAGCAGCGCCGCCCAAAGGCCGATGACGAGCGTGAACAGGGCAAACGCCGCCAGCGGCAATCGCGGAGGCAGAAGCCGTATCCGCATTAACGTCTCCGGTGAGCGAAGACCCGGGAATCGAGCCGGCTCGCTCCTACACGCGGCCGATGCGCACGCGCCAGACCTCCGGTCCCTGCTCCAGATAGTCCCAGGTGAACTGGCCGTGATGTTCCGCCTGGAACTGGTAAAAGAGCGGTTTCGGATCGTGATCGTTCACGAGGATGAACGCCTGCGCGGGATGAAGATTCTCGAATGTGCGGAAGATCAGGGTGTGACGTTCTCTCGGTATGAGTTCCCGGACGTCGAGGATGTTTTCGCTGCTTTCTACCGGCTGGGCATTGTTGCTCATTGGTGCTTTCCTCCTTTTATTCAGCTTCGTAGATCGAATGGCGCACGCAGGTGGTTCCGTTTATTCCGGCCATCCCAGTTGGCGTCTGGCCTGAGGCGATATCAGCATCGGGTGCCAGGGAGGCTCCCAGACCAGTTCGACCAATACAGAATTCACTTCGGGAAGGTGACGGCGCACCGCTTCGTCGACGGCCACGCGCAAGTGGGTGTGCAGTGGGCAGGCAGGCGTGGTCATCGTCATCCGGATGTGAATGTTGTCGCCGGAAATGTCGATGCCGTAGATCAATCCCAGATCGACGATGCTGATGCCGATTTCCGGGTCCGGCACTTCGGCGAGCGCGGCCAGCACATCTTCTTCGCGGATGGTCTCCATACGGAAAACAAGATAGGGAACCTGCGCGCCGGAGCCGATGACTTATGTCACCACGGGAAGAGAAGAAAACGCGGACATTCCGTACGAGTTTTGAGGCGAGCGCACCGTGGCGTTACGGGGCGGGAGGCGAAGCACCTGCCGTCGCCAGACGGCGGCGCGAATCGAGGAATGCGAGAAGATCCCGAAGTTCCTCAGGCTTCAGAATTTTTGAATATGACGGCATGTTTACCGCTCCGCTGAAGATTCGTGTCTCGATCTGGTCCGGCTTCAAACGATCGCCGACGTAGGTCAGATCGGGTCCGCGAATGCCTCCGTAGCCGGAAATCGCGTGGCAGTATTCGCAGCCTTTGTCGTGGAAGAGCTTCGCTCCGGCGGCCACCGGCCCGGTTGCCGCGCCGACCACCTGCGTGGGCAGCGGCTGAGCGTCGAGCCGCGGCGCCCACGGCGCGACGAATCCCATGTGCGTGTAATAGCCGATCATCGCGACGATCGAGCCGACCACCAGAATCGACCATGGGCGCCGCAACGGGCTGCGCTCGCCTCGCGGCGCGATGAGCGGCAGCAGAATCAGGAAGAGGCCGAACACCAGCGGTCCGACGACGATGACCCACCGCTCGATCCAGTTGGGAATGAGCGTCAGCAGCGCGAAATACCACAGGAAATACCAGTCCGGGCGCGGCGACGCCTGGATGATCGTCGGGTCGGGCGGCTTGCCGAGTTTCGCCGGTCCGATCACGATCGCCAGCACGACGATCGTAATCACCACCAGCATCCCGAAGAAGAGATCGCGCCACGCCGCGTCCGGCCAGAAGGGAACGCCGTCGCGCTCGAGCAGGCGGTGATACCCGCGACGATAGGTGCGCGGATCGACCGGCTCGCCCGCCTTCGGCGGCTCGGAAATTCCGTTGTAGAGCACGAGGTAGAGGTGCAGACCCAGAAACAGGAAGATGCAAGCGGGGATGAAGAAAACGTGCGCGGCGAAGAAGCGGCTGAGCGTGGCGCCGCCCGCCGTGTCTCCCGCCAGCAGAAAATGGGCCAGCCACGGCCCGATGATCGGCACTTTGCCCGCCTGCTCGGCCGCCACCACCGCCGTCCAGAACCCGTTCTGGTCCCAGCGGAGGAGCTGCCCCGTAAACGCCATCAGGATGGTGAAGAGCAGCAGGCCGGCGCCGGTGAGCCAGTTCATCTGCCGCGGATATTTGTAGGCGCCCATCAGGTACACGCGAATGGCGTGCAGGCCGACGAGGATGATCATCGCCGAGGCGCCGATATCGTGAATGCCGCGCAGGATGCGGCCCAGATGATTCTGCGTGATGAATCGCAGACTCTCGTACGCCTGACCCGAGCCGGCAACGTAGGAATTGGAAAGGGCGATGCCCGTGACCACCTGAACCAGAAAGACAACCAGCGTGGCGCTGCCCAGGACGTAGAACCAGCGTGTCTTCTTCGCGCGCGGCACCAGATGCGTCATCACGGGGCCGAGAGTGGCGCCGAGGCCCGTGAGCTCGTCGAACCAGAGCCACAGGCGCTTCCACATTCCGATCGCCTGTTTTCCGTTCATGTGGTTCGCGTTCATTCGCCGCTGATCGGGAGAGGAGTGGTGAGGATTTCCACGTTGCCGTCGCGCACGCGCACCGGGTAGGTGGGCAGCGGCTTCGGCGGCGGACCGGACGCCACCGTTCCGTTGCCGTAGTAGACGCCACCGTGGCAGGGGCACATGAAGAGGTCCGCCTCCGGCAGCCATCGCACCGGACAGCCGAGATGCGTGCAATTCACCGAGAACGCAATGAATTTCTGCTCCTCTTCGTGGCGCAACCACGCCGCCGTTTTCGCCGTGACGCCGGCCCACGGCAGCGGCGACGGATCCAGGAACGAGACGAGCTTCGTTTCACCGACGGGAAATTCCTCGACCTTCCCGAGCACGCGCCAATCGCGCGGCGCTTTGCGCAATCCCAGCAGGAACGAGACGGCGGGGATCGCAACAATGACGCCGGCAATGGAGGCGCAGATGGCCCCGACTTTGCCGAAGAAGCGGCGGCGCTCGGGATCTTCGATCGGAAATTCGGGCCGAGGGGCCTGGCTATCATCCATTCGCAGCTACTCCTTGAGTTCGGCGGAAGAAAAGTGGGATTTTGCGGGCGCCGCCTGGCTTGCCGGAACCGGCGCGAGCCGCCGGCGTGGGTCGCGATACCAGACGACCACCTGATAAGGGCGCCAGAGGTAGTGGATCGGCAGCATGACCACGTGCACCAGGCGCGTGAAAGGGAAGAGCAGAATCACGGCGAACCCGAGCAGGAAATGGAACTGGATCAGCGGCGGAAGCGGCGCGACCGTCGCGGCATCGGGACGCAAGCTCACCAGCGACCACAGCCACGGCGCCGCCGCGCTCAGAAACCAGTGCGAGCCCCAGCGATCGAACAGCGCCACGGCCGCTCCCGTGAGCACCTGGACGAGCAGGACGAACAGCAGGATCCAGTCCATCGGCGAGGTGACCGCTCGTGCGCGCGAGAGTGTGGGCAGGCGGCGCGCGATCAGGATCACGATCCCCACCGCCGCGAAAAGCGCCAGCGCCAGCCCGGCCACTTCAAAAGCGAACAGCCGCGGTCCGAAGCCGAGGATCGAGCCAGTCAGGCCCGGAAAGAGCCACGCGAACACGTGCGCCAGCAGGATCAGCGTGATGCCGTAGTGCCACGGCACCGAACCCCAGAACAGCTTCGTATTCTCGAGCAACTGCGACGAGACGGACGAATAGCTGAAGCGGTTCGTCCAATAGCGGTAGAGGCCGACGCCGACCGCCAGGATTATCGCGACGTAGGGGAAGACGATAAAGAGAAAGGTCGACATGGAATTTCTCTCCGCGCGGAGGCGGGTTTCGCCTGCTCTTCAAGCACTTGGGAAATGGCGCGCAACAGCCCGCGGTAGGGTGTGTCCTTGCTATCGAGTCCGGCGCACATTTTTGCAATCGCCGGCACAAGGCAATCCGCAACCAACTCGGCGGCTTCCTCTCCTTCCGGCGCGGCGGCCAGCAAACGAAGAATGGCCGCAAGGTGATCGGGGAGTTCGACGCCGGCGTCGAGACCCAACTCGAGGTAACGCTCCTTCAGCCGAGCCATGAACAGGCTGCGCCTTGGATCTTCGCCGAAAAGGTGGTAGCCGACGTAGGGCGAGCTGTTCGCCTCGAAATCGAATGCTGCGGAATACAGTTCCTCGATGCGGGCCAGTCCCAGGCGATCGAGTGCGTCGCTGAATTTGCGGAATTCCGCCGCTGCCTCGGGCACGGCGGAGGAACAGGCCTCGACCAGAGCGTCCAGGGCAGGCCGCAACGCCGGCGAGGGATACTCCGCCACCTGCGCGAGAGCTTCCCAAAGGTGTGCCGTCTCCGCCATGGTTACAAGCCCCGTTGCGGCCCGTGCAGGAAGCCCATACCGCCGCCTTCCTGCCGCTGCTGCGTGATCTGAACGAGTTCGATGGCCGCTTCGCGGGAGAAGGGAGGAATCACGAAACGCTCGTCGAAGCCGGCCAGCGAGGTGAGCTGATAGATCTCTTCGATCTCTTCGGGCGTGGTGCGCGCCTGCTCGAGGGTTTGCGCCACGCGCTCGGCGGGGATGTCGCCGACGGTCTGGGCGCGCTTGAAGATGCGCACCGCGATCAGTTTGCGATAGACGGCGGCGACCTGCTCCTCGTCTCCGGCGGTGAACAGGTTCGCCATGTAGCGCAGCGGCAATCGCGCGCTTTCGAGCGAGCTGAAGAAATCGGCCGAGTTGTCGTACACGCCGTCACCCATTGAGCCTGTGACGGGCAGCAGCGGGGGAACGTAGAAGAGCATGGGTAGCGTGCGGAATTCGGGATGGAGCGGCAGGGCCAGGCGCCAGCGCTTCACGTATTGAAAAACGGGCGATTTGCGCGCGGCTTCGATCTGCCCGTCATCGATTCCGTTTTCGTGGGCGCGTGCGACAACTTCGGGATCGAAAGGATCGAGAATCATCGCGCGTTGCGCTTCCACCAGTTCGTGATCGGGCCGTTTCGCGGTTTGCTCGATCCTGTCCGCGTCGTAGAGCAGCAGGCCGAGGTAGCGGATGCGCCCGACGCAGGAATGCATGCAGGCCGGAGCCTGTTGGGTTTCCAGGCGCGGGTAGCAGAGGATGCACTTTTCCGATTTTCCCGTCTCCCAATTGAAATACACCTTCTTGTAAGGGCAGCCGGAGATGCACATGCGCCAGCCCATGCATTTTTCCTGACTCACCAGGACGATCCCGTCTTCGCCACGCTTGTAGATGGCCCCAGCCGGACAGGCGGCCACGCAACTGGGATTGGCGCAGTGGTTGCAAATGCGCGGGAGGTAAAAATAGACCAGCCGCTCGGTGGCAAAGAGCATCTGGCGTTCCTCTTCGCTCAAACCCTTCAGATTCGGATCGTTCGCGGCGTAGACCGGCGAGCCGCTCAGGTCGTCGTCCCAGTTCGGCCCCGCCTCGATGTCGATTTCCTTGCCGGTGATCAGGGAAACCGGCGCGGCGACGGGCTGGCCATCACCCTGCGGCGCGTCGATCAGGTCGTTGTACTTGTAGGTCCATGGCTCGTAGTAATCGTCGAGCGACGGGAGCCGTGGATTGAAGGCGAGATTGAGCAGTTCGCCGGCGCGCGAATTCAGGCGAAGCTTCAATTCGCCTCTTTCGAGTTTCCAGCCGCCGTCGTATTGCTCCTGGTCCTCGTAAAGCGTCGGGTAGCCGGTGCCGGGCTTCGTTTCGACGTTGTTCCACCACATGTATTCGGTGCCCGGCCTGCTGGTCCACAGATTCTTGCAGGCCAGCGAGCACGTGTGGCAGCCGATGCACTTGTCGAGGTGAAAGACCATCGAGACCTGGGCGCGAACGTTCACGGACTTCCTCCTTCTCAGTACAACCGCGGCTTGCCCTCGAGCCGTTGGACGACGACGTAGGTGTCGCGATCGGTGGCCGGCGGGCCGTAGTCATTGAATCGCCATGAGAATTGCGCGTAGGCGCCCACCATCAGAAGCGGCTTCAGGCGCATATGGGTGATGCTGTTCGTGCCGCCGCCGCGGCCGTTCTTGCGCGTGGGCGATTTTGGAAAGGCCACGGTGCGCTCGGGCGCGTGGTAAAACATGCCGATGCCGCGCGGAATGCGCGCGCTCACCGCCGCCCGGGTGACGATGACGCCGTTGTCGTTGTAGGCTTCCACCCAGTCGTTGTCTTGTACGCCGATTTCCGCCGCGTCGCGGTCGTTCAGCCAGAAAGGCTCGATGCCGCGCGAGAGCGTGAGCATTCGCAGGTTGTCGGCATAGGTGCTGTGAATGTGCCACTTGCCATGCGGCGTCAGGCAGTTCACTACG
Source organism: Acidobacteriota bacterium (assembly GCA_028877145.1). Lineage (GTDB taxonomy): Bacteria > Acidobacteriota > Terriglobia > Acidiferrales > UBA7541 > JAKASX01. Next base: position 11,082 of record JAGWOX010000040.1, read on the forward strand.
AGCGAGCGAGCGCCGGGTTTCGTTTTCACCAGATTCAGTGAGGCATCCAGGCTGATCTTCGGCTTGAACGTGGGCAGGTTCTCGCCGAAGGCGAGATAACCGGGATGGTCCAGATAGAGATGCTGGCGGCCGCTCAGGGTGCGCCAGGGAATTCCGCGCTCGACGTTCTGGCTATAGCCGGTGTAGGCGCGGCCGTTGTTGGTGATGCCCGACCAACAGGGGCTGGTGAGGATGCGTCGCGGCTGCGCGACGAGCGCCTGGAAATCGTAGCGGACGCTGCGCGTGGCCTCGGCCAGGTCCACCAGCTTCAGCCCCGTTTCGCGTTCCCGATACTCGAACCCGCGATAAGCCACCTCGCCGTTCGTTTCAGGGGCGAAGAACAGCACCATGTTCGCCGCGTGGACGGGGTCGACCAGCGAGGGATATTTCTTTCCATTCCACTCGAATGCCGGCACCATCGTGGCGAACTCGTCGTAGAGATCGGCGATGGGCATGTGAATGGCGCGATCCTCCACGCCTTCCTCGCGCAGGCGCGGTCCGAGCGAGCAGAACTTGTTATAGATGTTGGGATAGTCGCGCTCGACGACGGTGATGCGTGGCATCGTCTTGCCGGGTATCGGTTCGCATTCGCCCTCGAACCAGCGCCGCACTTCCGGCTGCGCTAGCTCATCGGGCGAGTCGTGGAGCAGCGGCGTCGCCACCAGATCGCGGAACGGCGCGGGGAAGTGGGTTCGGCTCATTTCGCTCACCTTTTGGGCGAGCGTCTTGAAAATGTCCCAGTCCGATTTCGATTCCCAGCAGGGCGGGACGGCCTCGCCGAGCGGATGCATGTAGGAATGGAGGTCGGTGGCGTTCAGGTCATTTTTTTCGTACCAGCTTGCCGAGGGCAGCACGATATCGGAATAGAGCGCCGAGGTGTCCATGCGAAAATTCAGGTCGACGACCAGGTCCATCTTTCCGACGGGAGCGGTTTCGTGCCAGGCAACGTCGCGCGAGGCTCCCTCCGCCACTTCTTCGGCGATGGCGTTCGTGTGCGTGCCCAGGTAATGCTTCAGAAAAAATTCGTGTCCCTTGGCGCTCGAAAGGATCGCGTTCGCCCGCCAGATGATCCATACGCGCGGCCAGTTCTCGGGTGCGTCGGGATCCTCGATGGCGAAGCGCAGGCGCCGCTTGCGCAATTGCTCGACCGTCCAGGCGACGATTTCTTCCTTGCCGCGCGCGCCTTCTTCCCCGGCACGGCGCACCAGCTCCAGCGGATTGGCGTCGAACTGGGGGTAGAAGGGCAGCCAGCCCATTCGCACCGCGTCGGCTTCGTGATCGATCACGTGTTGCTTGGCGAAAGGGCCCGAGGCGGGCGATGGCTCGACGAATCCCTTCTCGTACCGCCACTGGTCGGAATGGACGTAGTGGAAAGACGGCCCGTTCATCAGCCTCGGCGGCGCGGACCAATCGAGCGCCATCGCCAGCGGCACCCAGGACGCTGCCGGCGCTATTTTTTCCTGGCCGGTGTAATGATTCAGCCCGCCGCCGTTGACGCCAACCGTGCCGCACAGCACGAGTGAAACGATCGAGGCGCGGTAGAGCAGATTGTTGTGATACCAGTGGTTCACGCCGGAGCCGACGATCACGGTGCATTTCCCGCGCGTTCGTTCGGCGGTGCCGGCGAATTCGCGGGCGAACTGGATCACCGTTTTGCGGCCGACGCCGGTGTATTTTTCCTGCCACGCGGGCGTGTAGGGGCTCTCGGGGTCGTCGTAATCGGCGGGGTAATCGCCCGGCAGTCCGCGCGCCACACCGAATTGCGCCATCAGCAAATCGTAGACGGTGGTGACGGCGACGCGGCCGTCGGCCGTTTCCACCCAGCGGAACGGCACGGCGCGCGTGTATGCGCGGCCCGATGCGGGATCGGAGAAGCTGACCTGAAGCTCGCCGTCGCGCCCGTCGAGCAGGCTCAGCGCCGGATCGAGTTCCGTCCCGTCGAGCCCGTCATTCGGTTCGAGGTTCCACTGCCCCTTCTGTTTCTGCCAGCGAAAGCCGATCGATCCGCGCGGCATCCGCGGCTCGTTCGATTTGCGGTCCCAGACCGCCAGCTTCCAATCGCCGTGCTCGACATCCTTGTAGCGCGCAAGGCGCCCCGCGCGGAGGAAACGGCCGGCGACGTAACGGTCTCCCTCTTTCTCAATCGCGACCAGGAAAGGACAATCGGAGAAGCGGCGAATATACTCCGAGAAATAATCGACGGTGCGCTCGGCATGAAATTCCTTCAGGATGACGTGGTTCACGGCCATCCAGAACGCGCCATCCATGCCCGAATGTACGGGAATCCACCAGTCGGCATAACGGGCCACCTGGCTGAAATCGGGCGAGAGCACGACGAGTTTCGAGCCGTTGTTGCGCGCCTCGGCGACGAAATGCACATCGGGCGTGCGCGTCATGTTCAGATTCGCGCCGGCGGTGACGATGAATTTGCTGTTGTACCAATCGGCGCTCTCGGCGACGTCGGTTTTCTCTCCCCACGTCTCCGGCGAAGCGGGCGGGAAATCGGCGTAAAGATCGTAGAAGCTCAAGAGCGGAGCGCCAAACAATTGCAGAAAGCGCGAGCCGGCGGCGTAGCTGAGCATGGACATCGCCGGGATCGGCGAAAATCCGACCACGCGGTCGGGGCCGTATTTTTTCGCGGTGTGCAGCATCGACGCGGCGAGGATCTCGCTCGCCTCATCCCAGTTCGTGCGGCGGAAACCGCCCTTGCCGCGGGCCGTTTGCCACTTTCGCCGCGCTTCTTCGTTCTCCACCAGCGACGCCCACGCATCCACCGGATCCGAGTGCCGCTCGCGCGCCTCTCGCCAAAGGTCCACCAGCACTCCGCGGACGTACGGATATTTGATCCGGATCGGACTGTAGATGTACCAGGAGAAGGTGATGCCTCGCTGGCAGCCGCGCGGCTCGTAGAGCGGCAGGCCCGGCTCGAGTTTCGGGTAATCGAGCGCCTGCATCTCCCAGGTGACGATGCCGTTCTTGACGTGGATCATCCACGAGCAGCCGCCCGTGCAATTCACCCCGTGCGTGCTGCGTACCACGCGGTCGTGCTGCCACCGGTTGCGGTAGAAATCCTCCCAGGATCGGGCGCCCGGATCGATCAGATCGCGTATCCAGCTCATCAGCGGTCTCCTCCGCGCATTCCGGCCTCCTCCAGCAGTTTTTGCCGGACCGACCGGACGCGGCGGCGTCCCACGGCCAGCCAGGTCCAGAAGAAGAGTCCAGCGAGCACGACGGTCGACAGCATGATCAGAGCCCGGGCCGGCGAACGGGGTGGTTTGCGTTGGTCGATGCTCTGGAAGAAGGCGGCGAGCTGTTGCTGCTCGCTCGCGGTGAGCGGGTGGTTTTGAAAGAGGGCGGTCATCGCGGGGAAGTAGAGCGTCTTGAGCGCCACGGCGAGACCTTGCGGCCCGAGCTTCGAGTATTCCTTCGTCAAATCCGGGCCCATCGTTCCGCCGTAGGGAAACGGGATGCCGGCGGAGGTGTGGCAGGTGACGCAGGCCGGACCGCCGTTCTGCATGCGTGCACGGCCGGCGAAGAGCGCCTCGCCGGCGGCGATCGCTCCCGGAGTTGGCGCTGCCGGCGCCGCCGCGGCCGGCTTCGCCTGGTCCTCGCGCTGGAGGAAGGCTATCAGTTGCTGCCGCTCGCCCGTCGTCAGCGGACCTTTCTTGTAAAGCGCGTCCATTGGCGGGAGCGGCGGTTGTTCCAGCATGGAAGTGAGAGTTTCGGGGCCGAGCTTGGAATATTCATGGGTCAAGTCGGCGCCCGGCGTCGGGCCCTGGGAGACGGCGAAACTGGAGATGCCGTGGCAGTCGCTGCAGGCCGGGCCGCCGTTTTGGAAGGGCTTGCGGCCGAGGAAGAGTTCCTCGCCGGCCGCGGCGTCGGAGACGGGTGCGGTCGATTGGGGTTGCGCGGTTGGCGACCGGGGCCCGGTTTCCGCGAGCGTCGCGGCCCTGGGCCGTCCTGTGGCGCTCACGGGGTACTGGCTAAGGCAAAACGCCGCCACGCAGACGGCGGCTATGGCCACGCTCCGCCGCCTGGTCAGATGGACTGCGGTGGATTTTCTCATCGAGCGACCCTTGAATATCATCTGTTGTCACTCGCTCGTCGGTGACCTCAGTCACAAGCCAGGAGACTCTCCGTTTTCCTCCAGCCGAATCGCCCGAGGAAACAGAACCTCATCCTCCAGGCGGACGTGGATTGCCAGGTCTTCCTCCACGGCCTTCAACCGTTCGAGCAAGACCCGCCGGGCGGCCGTGGCTTCTTCTGACGCACCGCTTTCGCCCGCCAATTCCTTCATTTTCTCGAGCAAACGATCGGCCAGTTCGTGATCTTCCATCATGAACTGCACCGGATTGCTCAGGGAACCGAAGGATTGCCGTTCGGGAGGCAGGCCGGAGGCGGCCCTGGCTTCGAGCCTCTCGATCAAGGGAAAGAGGACGGCCTCCTCTTTTTTCAGGTGGTTTTCGGTTTCCCGTTGGAATTGGCGAAAAAGCTTTTCGATCTCGATGAAGCGCCCCGACAGCGCGCGGCCTTCGCTCGCAATCGTCTGGTGGATGAGCCGCGCGATTTCAGGGAGTTCGGCACGAAGCCAGGTGTGGTGGCGCGCGACGATGTGGCAGATCAGTTCGCTGAGCGGCCAGCTTTCGTACGCGTGCGCTGCTTCGCCATTCCGCAGAGCGGCCGAACGCCGCAGGCCGTTTGCCGAACCGGAGGTATGCGATCCTGCTGGGTTGTTCACTCAGGTTCTCCCTTGCGCGGGGAGGGGCAGTCACAACCTTGGTATCACGAGCCACCGGCCCGATGCAATGGGCCAGACATGAGATCGGCAAGACCGTCAGCGAACATCCGGCAACCAGTAGGCCTCGCCCGCGCAGGCCCGGCACAGCGTGAGACCGTCGACACTGACCTCGCGCCTGAATCCGATTCCCTCTCGACACCGCTCACAAAGTAGTCGCTTGCCTCGATAGCCGGGAACATCCTCGGGCGAGAGCTTCGCGAGGATGGGCCGCCACTCGAAGAGCTTCCGATCCACGAAAGCGAGGTAAGCCTGCGACAAGGCCTCTTCACGGGGAAGCGTCTGGAAAGTGCGGAGCGCTTCCGGCTCGACATCCTCGCGAGCCGCCACGCGAAACGCGCGTCCGCTCGTGAGATCCAGAAAACTCGCGGCCATCTTGCCCCAATCTTTGAGTTTCAGAGTCCGGTTGGCCAGCCGGCAGCCAGTGATCAGCTTGACGGCGTCCGGCAGGCAGCGATCGGTCTCCACGATCGCGACGAGCTTCTTGTGATATGCGGACAGATCGTCGATTTCGAGAAGTTTCATTCCGAGGACGCACATCCGAATTGCCAGGATGATGCCGGGCCGTGGAGCGCCTTTCGTCGAGGCTTCGTCAATATATTCGGATACGGTCAGCATGATTCGGAAAGGGAATCCTCTTCGAGCGGCGGCCTGTCCAGCCTTCGTGGCTTCCGTGCCGCGAAGAATCGGCGGAGCACATCGAGCAACACTTCCACATCCACGCCGTCGGATCTCGCGGCTTCCTCGAGCGTGAGGGAATGCGGCACGCGGCGATTCTCGCCCAGAGTCTTCAGGCCCGCGCGGACCAGCAGCGGGCGCGTCCTGGGGAAACTGGTGACGTAGAAATAGAGCGGCAGGTCGGCACGCACGCTGCTTTCGACGAACCAGACGGGCATCGGGTGCGCAAGCGTCAGCGCGAGGTTGAGCGCGAAGAGCAGAACGGCGCTCAACTCGATGAACGCGGAGACCGGCAGAAGTTTCCAGGCCAGCCCGCCCACGGCGGAATACGCCATCGATTCGGTCGAGACGCGCAAGGCGCAGCCGAGCGTCAACAGCCAGAGGCTCGCGGCCATCAGGCGTGGGCTTGAAAGCTCGCGGCCATTCAGAAACGACGGCAGCAGCCGCGGGCCGATCGAGAAAATCAGCAGCGCCACGAAACCGACCGTCATCGCATGACGCGACGCTCCGCCCAGGCCCGGCATTGCGGGAACCAGATCGGCCGCAAGGCCCAGAATCGCCGCGATGGCAAGCCAGACGTAACTGAGTCGGACGAAAGCGGTGTAATGACTGTAGACGCCGGCTCGCTTTGCCGGCCGCACGGAGCGATGAAAAACACGCAGCGCCCAGATCGCGCACGCGGTCATGACAATGGCGACGAGATCGACGGCCAGAAACCAGCGAGTCAACGCCAAGGCGACAATCGCCAGAATCCCCACACCTAGCCATGGGGCAGCACGCCGCGCGGGCTGCTCAAGACCCAGAAAGACCGTGACGAAACGCGTGCTGTAGCCCCACGCCATCGGCGCCACGAAGGCCCACAAGGCCAGCAGCAAGAAGACCCGGTCGCCAACGACGGGATACGCGGGCGAGGCGCCTTTGAATGCCACCTGGAGCGAGAGCACGAGGTTTGCCGCGAGCGCCAATCCAAGTCCGAAAAACCCGAAGATGCCCAGCCACGAGCCGAGATCTTCGGGAACGCTCTTCGCCCCGCGACGGCCGGCACGCCCCGGCGCGAAAAGCACGCGGAGCGTCATGGCGTAGGCGGCAACTTCCAGCACGGCCGAGCCGATGAGTGCTTCGCGCCAGTGCCAAACGTAAACGACGCCCAGCCAGTGCCAGCCCACGCCGATGGTCCACAAAGCCCAGACGGCCCACGCGCGTCCAAAGCGCCGAAGCGATCGGCCGCGGAATTTCGGCAGCACGTAGAGTGAAATTCCCAGAATGAACGTGCCCACCCAGCCGAAGAGCTGCGCCTGGCCGTGCGCCTGAATCCAGGCCGTTGCCGGCGCGACGGCGCTGTGGTGCTCCGAGATGCTCATGAGATTCCAGACGCCGAGCAGCGTGCCGGGTAGGGCAAGAAAGACGAGACCTGTGGCGATGAAGGCCGCGAGCATGCGGCCGGCGCGGCGCTCGGGGCCGGGATCGGCGTGGTCGGCGGGCTCGGCAAGATCACGTGCGAAGGCGCGGCGCCAGGCTTCGGGAAGCGAATCGGAGATGGAGGCGATAGTTCTGTGCATCTCGATATCGGATGCCGGCGCGCCAACGGTTCTGTCATTGCGCGCCTGCAAACAAAGTATGGTTTGGCGAACGGCCGATGCGTAGGACAAAGGTCACAGGTGGCATTCGCGCCGGGAAGCACTCCTAGAAGCGATAGGTCGCAAAAACGTAAGGGAACGAAGTCCCGCTGCCCGGCGAATTCTCCTGGAGGAATCTGCCCGGAAACAGATGGCCGAAACCGGCGCCGAAGCTGAGTTCTGGCGCGAACGCGTAGGACAGGAAGATGTCGACCTCTTGCCCAACGTCGGTGTGGAGCGCCCCGCCGGGCGGCGCCTTCACGACGAGCGCCCCGCCGGCGTTGTAGAGGCCATCGAACGGGCTGGCCAGCCAGAAGAAGTAATAATCGAAATTCGCCTTGATCTTGCGATGTGGCGAAAAATCCGTGCCCATGCGCAGCGCGCGCATGTTCCTCCAACCGACCTGATCGGTGATGCCGTAATAGGCGTGGTTCGTGGGATAGAGCTGATCGAAGGTGTTCACCTCGCCGTCTCCCGGGCGGCGGTTGCCGGTGGCGTAGTCGTACTCGACGGAAAGTCGCGGAGCGAGAGGAAGGTCGGCGAGCGTATAGCCGCCGATCCAGTAGCCCGCCCACGCGGCGATGGAGTCGTTCGAGTAGCTGCCCGCTTGCCGCGCCATCTCCATCTCGGTATCAAAATGTGCGGGCCACGTCCCGATCCAGCGGAAACCGAGTGTGAACAGGTCTTCGTCTCCCGGCTTTCCGTCTTCGCTGGTTACCAGCGGGTTCGTTTTCCAGAAGATATAGGGTTGAAGCGTGGTGCGCCGCGAGCCGTCGGCGAGCGAGCCGTAGATTCCATACAGGTTCACGCCGGGTTGGCGCTTGTCGGGACTTGTCATAAGGATATTCACGGGCGAAGACGCGAACACATCCACGCTCGCCCGGCTCCATGCGAGCGTGAGCCTGGCCGCATCATAGCTGCGAGACGTGTTGCCCCAATCGAAAGAACCCACGAGCCTCTGAGCGCCGAAATTCAATTCCTGACGGCCTACGCGAAACTGCACGTGGCTTTGCGGCCCGGCATCAAACTCGGCGTAGCCCTGCCGCAGGTCGAAATTGTCTTTCAGCATGGAATTGAGATTCACGGAATCGATTCCCGGTGCTTGCGCGTCCTGGCCCTGGACAAAAAAGCGCAGCCAGCTCTTCGGTCTGGTTTCCACATTCAGCCGAAAACGCGTAAGGTCGTACCCATCGCCGCTGCCCGGCGCGAAATTGAAAGCGGTTCGTCCCTCGGCGCGATCGCGGAATTCGCCACTGAAACGCAGCCATTTGGGAAGCCGGCGATTCACCGGGTCGAGCAGGGAAGGGACATGCGGCGAAGGCGCCGGCTTCGCCGATTGGCAGAGCGCCCTCGGGCCGATCGTGAACGCCAGCCACGCCGCTCCGGCCAGCGTCCAGGCCCGGCGACGGCCGCGGCCTGGGGATCTTCCACGGACGCTTTCTTTGCCCCGCGGGCTTCCTCGACTCTGCAGACCAGCAGCGCCGCTACTTTGGTTGTTTTTCACGAATCAACGTTTCCGGTTGAGAGGCGGGCGCGGCTGCGCTCGCAGGCACGTCCTGCGTGTATTTCAAGATCCAGGTCATCGAAAGAGAGAACAGCGCAAGGAAAATGAAGACCACGAAGCCGATCGGGTATCCCCGCTGTCCCAGGTTGTGCACCGCGAACCCCATCACCGGCGGAATCACAAATCCGCCGAGCGCCCCGAGTCCTCCCACCCAGCCCACCGCGCCACCGACGGCGTGCGGCACTTTTTGCGGCACCATTTTGAAGACCGCCGCATTGCAGATGCCCATCCCGATCGCCAGCAGTATCTCTCCCGGAACGGCCAGCTCGAATTGCGTGGTGCTCGTCATCACCAGCGCGCCCATCAGCATGATGAGTAGCGCCAGGATGGCGGTGTTTTCGCCGCCCTGCTGCAATACGTCGGAAAGCACGCCGCCGACGATGCGAATCACCGAGGTGAGGATCGAATACACGGCGGTCAGGATGCCGGCCAGCACCAGCCCCACGCCAAAGTAGGAATGCCAGTACGTCGGCAGCCAGGCCGTCAGCGCGATGAATCCTCCGAATGTTGTGAAGTAGAGCCAAACGAGCGCCCAGGTTTTCCATACTCGGGCCGACGCTCGGAGCGTTTCCTTGAACCCGGCGGCAGGGAAGAGTTCCTGGCCTCGCTGCCTTGCCTCCTGTTTTGCTTCCTCGTCGGTCGCGCCTTCGGCGCGGAACTGGAAGTACCACGCGTTTCGTCCGAACCACCAGTAGAAAGCAGTACCTGCCACGAGCAACACGAGCCACGCCAGGTACGACCCGCCCAGACTCAGCATCACCAGCGCCAATGGAAGCAGGAAGGAAAAGATTCCCGGCGCCAGATTTCCCACCCCGGCAAAGATGGCCAGCGCCCTGCCTTGCTTCACCTGCGGAAACCAGTAGGAAACCTGGCTGATCCCCACAGTGAAGGTTGCGATCCCGCAGCCGCACAGCACGCCAAGCAGCAACAGCACGGGATAGATCCCCGGAAATAGATGATCGGGATAGAAGAAATGGATCACCAGAAACAGGCCGAGCATGCCGATGATCGAGAGACCGAGCAACACCAGAAACGGTTTCCTGCCGCCCGTCGTATCGACCCACGCGGAAAACGGGATGCGCAGCAAGGAGCCGGATAGGGCCGGCGCGGCCACGAGAAATCCCACCAGCAGGGGGCTCAGATGCATCACGTCCTGGAAGCGGCTGGCCGTGGGGCCAAAAAGGGCCACAGCAGCGAAGCCAACGAAGAAAGCCATCGTTGCCGCCCACAATCCCTGCTTCGGTGTTCCTTTAGTCTCGATCTCGCTCAAGGTTCACTCCCGCTATCCACATGCTTCTTTCACGGACGAATCCCGAGGCTCGTGATTTTTGTGATGTGAAGCGTCCATTGTTCGCTCATTGGCCCGGAAGGCAGAAGACGCCCGCAATCGCTTTCGCGCCTCCTCGCGTGTGAGATGATTGTGATTACCACTCTGCCAGAATTCCTCCCTCGTGACTCGGAATTCCATGATGGCGAGGCCAGGAGATTTCTCCAGTGACTTTGGTCTCAGGGGCCACGGTGGAGCTTGCATCGGTGGCTGGCGGTCCGGTGGCAATGCCTGCTCTGCCAATCCAGCCCGAACGAGGCGCGGGCTATTCGGAGCACGCGCGCTACCAGAAGCTTCGCGCCAAGTTGTCTGAAGATTTGCAGCCGACGTTGGCGATTGGCTACTATACCGGCATGCGCATCTCGGACGTCCTCGGGTTGCGCTGGTCGAAAGCGGACCTTGCAGCCTCTGTAGCACGCTCTGAAGCACGATCCGAGGCGCGCCAGATTGCGGAATCTTGCGCGCGCCGGCGTTCCTGGGCGTATAGCGAAGGCAATCCGCGGCCTCAAAGCGCGCGCAATTGCCGATTCTGGCGCGGCTGGGAACGACGCACAGAATCAAGTCGCGCTTTTTCAGTAAGTTGTAAGACCAAGCCGAGGTAGCTCAGCTGGTAGAGCAGACGATTCGTAATCGTCAGGTCG
>JAGWOX010000041.1 GCA_028877145.1 Acidobacteriota bacterium
AATTTGCCTTGCACGGTGAACTCGACGAGCTCACTTGGCTGTGAAGAATCCGGGTTGATCGAATCGTTGTTGGTGACTAGCAGGTGACCGTTCGGCGCCATCGCCAATCCAAGCGCCCCGTGCAAGTGGTTGGGGTCATTGTAAATTAGCGCGCCGATACCTCCGTCATCGGTTCGATCAGCTGCGTCGTTTACGGCATACACAGCGTTGTCGGCGGTCGAAGCCACGTAGAGAACATTCTTCGATGGATCGAAGACCAGACCCGTGGGCGCGTCGACAAAAGTGACAGGGTCGCAATTATGCAAGTAACCGGATGCGATTTGTGTCGCGCGCGTGACGGATACGCCTGAATTGCTGACGGCCAGGTCGTAACGCACAACCGCTCCGCTCAAGGCGTTCGCAACGAACAATTTTGCGGTTCCGCCCTCATCGAACAGCGCGGAATCCCAAGGACCCTGAACCGTTGCGTCCGTAATGGTCGAACTCAGATTTCCATTCTTGTCGAGCACAAGGATTGATCCCGCCGAGGCGTTTCCACAGCTCCCGTCGGTAGACGGAAAATTTCCGACCAGCACGAAACCCTCTTGGAGAACTGTCAACGCGGTGGTAAGCCCGAGAGGCGCCGTCCCCTGGAAGAACAGGGACACCGGTGCGTTCGCCGGAACGTCGACGATCGTTGTACCACTTCCCTGAAGATTCGAACTGGCATTGAAATTCGAAACAAGAACATCACCTGGATGGATCGATCCCCCAGCGGGGAAAGAGGGTGGCACGAAGGCTACGCCGTACGGATTCAAATCACCGTTGGCTGGTACCGTCGATACGACACGAACGGGCCCCGGAAGAAAAGGCCTATCGTCCGCCTTGAGCGCGGCGGAACTGAGCACGCACAGGAAAACTGCAGCAATGAGTGGAATCGATCGGTGGAACTCCCTCTCTTTGATTGCGGATTTTAGGCCCGTGATTGGTTTTCTGCAGCCAAGATCGCGATTCATGGGTCCTCCTGTCTCGCATGATTGCCGCTCGATACCTGTTGCTGCCTGACCGTCTTTGAGGACGATCTCGCATGCTTGTGTAAGCTTGTCGATTCGCCTGTATGCAGATGAGATTAGCCAGGGGCTCTGATGGGGATGTCAGGAAGCGGTCCGAGAATTGTCAAATAAATGTATATTTTAAAGAGGGCGCACGATCCTGCCAGGTGATCGCTGTGATTTAGATTCCCTTCCGGCCTTATCGCAGACCGTCAACTAAGAGGCGCGGGACTTCGGCTCTTACCCCTCTTCGCCGTGCAAGTGCGTGAACACCACTTTCGCTCTCGCCTTCGGCACCACTCGCTCGATGTCTTCGGCGCTCGCCCGCCGCAAATTCGCCACGCTGCCGAAATGCGCGAGCAATTTGCGCGCGGTGGGGCGGCCGATGCCGGGAATGTCCTCGAGTTCGCTGCGCAGCGTGCGCCGTGTACGTCGTTGCCGGTGAAACGTGACGGCGAAGCGGTGCGTTTCGTCGCGGATTTGCTGCACCAGATGCAGGATGGGCGAGTGGTGATCGAGCGCGATCGGTTCGCTCTCGCGGCCGTAAACCGAGATGATTTCTTCCTTTTTGGCGATGCAGGCCAGCGGCGGCACCAGGATGCCCAGCGCGTCGAGCGCTTCGGCCGCGGTGTGCAGTTGGCCCACGCCGCCGTCGATCAGGACGAGGCTAGGCATTGCCCAGCCCTCCTCCTGCGCGCGGCGGTAGCGGCGGCCCACCGCTTCGCGCATCGAGGCGAAATCATCGTTGCCCGCTTCGCCGCGAATAATGAATTTGCGATAGTCGGATTTCTTCATCCGCCCGTCTTCCCACACGACCATCGACGCGACGGTGTCCGCCCCCTGTATGTGCGAAATATCGAAGCTTTCGATCCGCCGCGGCGCCGATTCGAGGCCGAGAGCTTCCTGGAGCGCTTCGGCGATCGCTTTCGAATCCGGGCGCAGGACGCGGAACCGCTGCATGAAGGAATGACGCGCGTTTTTCTCCACCAGTTCGAGGAACTGGTGCTTCTGGCCACGTTGCGGCACGCGGATTTCCACGCGCCGCCCGGCGCGCTCGCTGAGCAATTCTTCAAGGACCTCGCGGTCCTCGATCTCCACCGGAATGTGAATGAAATACGGCAGGTAATTGGCGTCCACGTAGAGCTGCTTCAGCAGCGACGAAACAAATTCGCCCGGATCGAACTCCTCGAGATCTTCCCAATAGAAATCGCGGCGATCTACAACCTGTCCGCCGCGCACGTGGAACAGGTTCACGGCGGCTTGCGGCGGCTCGGCATAGAAGCCGAGCACGTCGGTATCGTCGCCGCGCGCGGCGGCCATTTTCTGCTTTTCTTCCATCTCTTCGAGCGTGCGCAACAGGTCGCGGTAGCCGGCCGCGCGCTCGAAGCGTTCCTCCTCAGAAGCGTGCGTCATCCGCTCGCGCAGGCTGCGTGCCAGATCGTGCCGCCGGCCTTCGAGAAACATCCGAGCGTCGTGCGCCGCTTCGGCGTAACGTTCGTCGCTCGCGCCGCCCGGCATGCTCGGTCCCAGGCAACGCTCGACCGGCATGCCGGGGCAAGGGCGGTTGTGCGGCTTCATCAGGTCGCAATGGCAAGAGGGGATCTGGAAATATTTGTTGATGAATTTCACCACGCGGTAGGCGAGATTGTGAGGAAAATATGGGCCGAAATAGAGCGAGCCGTCCTTGATGAGCCGGCGCGTGACGTAGACGCGCGGATATTTTTCGAATGCCGTGTAGCGGACGTACGGATACGTCTTGTCGTCGCGCAGCAGGATGTTGAATTTCGGCCGGTGCTGCTTGATCAGGCTGTTTTCGAGCGCCAGCGCCTCTTTTTCGTTGTCGACGACGATCGTTTCGAGATCGGCCACTTCCCGCACGAGCGATCCCGTCTTCGCGTCGAGCGCCCGCGAGCCGACGAAATAGGAGCGTACGCGATTCCGCAGCGCGCTCGCCTTGCCGACGTACAGAATCGTGCCCGCGGCGTCCTTGAAGAGATAGACGCCCGGCTGCAAGGGCAAGGAAGAGACTTTTTCGTCGAGATCCACCGGTTGGCCTACAATGGAGGCTATGGAAGCTGCCTCGCGTCATCATAGCAAACGCTTTTCACAGCCATCCAGAAGCGCCCCGTTCTGGGCCGCTGCCGCACTTGCTGTGCTCGTGCTGGGCTTGCCGGCCGTCTCGTCGCCGCTTTGCGCTGCCGCACAACAGAAGAAATCTCCCGAACAGGGCGCAAGCGCCTCGAAGCACCCCGCCCCGCCTCCGTCGGTGAATCGCGATTCGCCCGGATATGCGCGATTGCTTGCCTCGAATGACGTGGAAGTCGGCAAATTTTATCTGAACAAGCACAAATACGACGCCGCCATCAGCCGCTTCGATAGCGCCGTCAAACACGACCCCGCCTGGGCCGACCCCTACGAGCTATTGGGCGAAGCGTACGAAAAGAAGGACGACCCCAATCGCGCCATCGCCGGATACCGCAAATATCTGGATATCAAGCCCTACGCCAAAGACGCCAAGAAAATCGAAGAACGTATAGAAAAGCTCGGACGCGAAGCGAAAGCCCAGGAAGCCGGAACCCGCTAACTTCTCTGTTCCCCCTTCACCCGTTTACCGTTGTCGCTGTTCGGGCGTGAACTTGCTGTCTGTACCAGGCTTGGGAGCAAGTAAATGCCTTTTCGCGAAGGAGTGTCCCGATCCGCTCTTCAGATACTTTTCCATCCGGATGGCGAGGGATTCGTCAGGGAAAGCAATATAGCTGGCAAGCGCCCACGGAGCGAACTTGCTCGTGTGAGCAGATTTCCCAGCGTTGTGCTGCGCTAAGCGGGTCTTTAGGTCGTGGGTGTAGCCGATATAGGTTTGCTTCGGATGGGCGATACTCCGAAGAATGTAGACGTAGTACATGAAAAGCCCGCCTTCGCTTGCAAGGAATTGGCGGGGTGGATGCTAGCACGAGAGGGGCTGAACTAAATGCGGAGATGCTGGATTGGTGCTACGGGGGCACCAACCTTCGCGCCTACGCACGACTGCCCGGCGTTGGTTGAATTGGGGTGGGAAGACTGGCCTGCCAACCGTAGCGCCGCTTTTCGCGAAGGTTGGTGGAGGCGGGGGGAGTCGGATTGCTGTGGGTTGTTGAAAACACTTAACTTATTGACATTGCTCAGGAGCCATACGAGCCAGATGTGCCGAACACGCGCCCCGCTGACACGTGGCTGACACGCGGGACGGGGTATTCCATATTGGCGTGTGCTAAGATACCGCGGGTTCCCGACCACCTGACCGTGATGGCCAACACTGATAAGCAGTTCTGAGGTTTCGTCATGGATAAAAAAGCATTTTCTGAAGTCGAAAAACGACTATCGGAAGTTAATAAGCTCATCGCAAAACTAGATCCCTCAATTCGCGCAGCCGCGTTCGACTTCCTCAAGCCATACTTATCGAGCGGCACGCTCCTATCCCACCCCGATCCCCACAGGCAGCACGCAGAGCAAGCCCCGTCCGGAGACGTGTCTCAACTTATCGAAAAGCATGGCGATGGGAAACCTCACGAGAACGTTAATCTCATCGCCGCAATTTGGTTTAACGATTACGGCTCCCACCCCTTTTCGCTTGAACACGTACGAGAGAAGGCCAGCTCAACTGGCTTGACGATTCCCGATAGACTTGACATGACCCTCAAGCAAGCTAAGGAGAAGGGCAAGAACCTCTATGTCCCGACAGGGAGGGGACTCTTCAGGCCGACGGTTGTAGGCGAGTCTTTCCTCAAGGCTACATACGGCGTAAGGAAGGGCACAAAGGCGCCGGCTGCCGAGAAATGACCCTCGTAGAGTTCCTCAATCCAGTAAGGAACAGCTCAAACCGGGACCGGTGTCTCGCGGTGCTTTACTACAAGCACCGATACGAGCAGATCGAGAGCCTCACAGCCGATCAGATCAAAAAAGCTCTGGTTCAGTGTCGCGTGCCAAGCGCGAAGTCCATCAATGTTGCCGACGTGCTGGCAAAGAGCGGCGCAATGGTGGACAGCCCAGGAGCCCGGGGATTGGCCCGTCTTTGGAAGCTGACCGGAGCCGGGGAAGTCCACGTGCGCCAAGCACTGGGGTTGAAAGAGGCCGAAGCTGAGATCGAACATGATGTCAGCTATCTGAAAAGTAAGGTGGCTAAAATCCCAGATGCCCTGGTACGCTCGTACATCGAAGAATCAATTGATTGCCTGAGCATCGGCGCGCTAAAGGCTGGCATCGTGTTTCTTTGGGCTGGCGCGGTCCGTACCCTGCAAGAGCGCCTCCTGACCGCAGGCATCACCCAGGTAAATGCGGCGATTCAGGCCCACGACCCCAAAGCACGACAAATCAAGAAGCTAGACGATTTCCAGTACATTAAGGAAAGCGTCCTGCTGCTCGCCGCCGAGGGGGTCGGCCTCTTAGACAAGGCGGAGCGAAACACGCTGGAGGACTGCCTGAATCTGCGCAATAAATGCGGGCACCCAAACAAATACGATCCCGGAATCAAAAAGGCATCCAGCTTCATTGAAGACGTTAGCGGAATCGTTTTTCCCTAGCCCAGCCGAATCTCAGAAGTCTATCCCTTCGATCCCGCTGCTTTCGTTCTCCAAGTACTCTGCTGTTTCAGCAATTGACAAGTATTCCTCCTCGCATAGAGAGCCCTTGTTCTGCTCAAGCGCCTTGAGCATGTCGTCCGCCTGTTCGCCGCACTTCTTTAGGTAAGCGTCGCGCCTTTCGGGGTCCTCAGAGCGTTCCTTTCTGACTGCGTCCTTCCGCGACATAATCTCCATGCATCAATCAAACCACACCCACAGAATCCTGCAAGGGGAGGGGGTGTGGATAGTGGGCGACCCGGACACGCATTGGACACGCGAGCGGTCCGAGCAAGCTCTAAGTGTTTACTAGTGAAGTATTTACTAGATGGAGGCGGGGGGAGTCGAACCCCCGTCCGAAGAGTCTTGCCGTCAGAAGAACTACATGCTTATCCGATTCCATTGGGTTCGCCGTCAGCGCTCAGAACCGGCAAGAAACGCTGGTGGCTAGCCCGGTGGTTCTCGCCGCTCGATCACGGGCCGAGACCGAACGGCCAGCCTGCTGTGCGACGCCTCATCTCAGGCCCACAGGCGAAGCCTGAGGAGACGGGCTAGCCTATTTTAGGCAGCCAGAGCCAATTGTGGATTGGCAGTTCTAGTTTTCCACTCGATAACGGACAAGTGGGGACCGGCATGCCTTCTGACAGCTCTAACTCCCGTCGATACCGTTTCGCCCCCTTTGCTTCATTAGATGATCCTACCTTCGCCCGGGAAGCAGGTCAATTCCACCCTGTGACCGATTCGGTAGCACAGGCATTCCTGCCTGTGCGCCATTCGGCAGAGCACTAGACCCCAAATTCCCCGCAACTCCCGAAAGAACTAGCCCCGCTTCCTTGTCCGGCCGACCAGCATGCCCGAGGCAAAGGCCACCGCAACAGCCGCCCCTACGATGGCGAGGGGATGCCGCTTGATGGTGCGCGAGGTGCCATCCACAAGATCCTCGGCGGCGTGGCCCACGCGGCGCGCGGCCTTCTTTGCCACTGTGGCGCCGTCTCCCAAAACATCCACGAGTTGCTCTCCGGTTTTCTCCCAAACAGTCTGAAGCATGGTTTGAGCCTCCTTGTCCCCCGCTTGGCTCCAGTGTAGCGCGGACGAATACCCGATTCATCCGCCGAAATAGTGGCGGAACAGCTTGGTCTGAACTGACAGATCGGTTCTATCGGGTGTTCTTAGCGGGCGCGAGGAGAGCGCGGAATTGAGGGTCGTCGCGAAGCTTGGCGAAAGCAGGCTCCTTCGCCAGCCATGTGGAGAAAGCGGCGGGATCCTTGCTTTTTTTCGCCGCTGCTAGAAGAGCCTCGATGGCGCCTTTGCGGTCGCCGTCCAGGGCGCGGGCAATCGCTAATTCCTGTAGCGCCGCGGCCGAGCCGGGTTCGGCACTCGCTGCGAAATCAAAATACATGCGAGATTCCGAGAAGCGCCTGGCCTGCAAAAACGCGTGGCCCGTCTCGATCGCTAGCATGAAAACCCCGGCCAGCGCGCGCCGGTCGACGAGAAGTTTTCGCGGATTCTTCTCGCGCGCGGCGCGGCTGCGGAGATCGGAGATCCGGCCCGCAATTTCGTCGCGCAAATGGCCGGGGTTGCCGAGACTCTGCCGCAGATCCTCCATCCCCGAAGCGATTTCGGCGGTCAGGCGCGATTGTTCCTCAATTTCCTCGCCCTCAAGTTTCGCACCATCGCGCACCGCTTTTTTCTTTTCCAGCGCCGCGGCGCGCTCGCGAAAGGACGAAGCCACATCCAGAAGACCATCGAATGTATCGGCGTCCTGCCGATATTCCTCCCAACTTCCATAGGCGTCGCCGGAGAGCGCGAGCACTTCCGCGCGCTGCTCCGCTTCAACGGCCTGTTCCTTCACAAACTCCATGTCGCGCTCTTCGCGGCCTTCCTTCATGGCCATCAGGCGAAACCAGGCGAAAGCCCCCTCCATCACGCTCGCGGGCGCCCATTCGTGAGGGCCGTCGAAGCGGCACAAGGCATGATCGTAGTGAAGCGAGCCGAGTTTCGCGTCGAGGTCCACGACCTCGCCGTAATTGAAATCGAGTGTTCCTACCGCGAGAAAAACGGGGAAAGCGGCGCTCGGCGCTGGAGGAGAGGATGTCGCGAAGCCCGCTCCGACGAGCAACACTCCGGCGGCGCATTTGCAGGCTTGCTCGAGCGACGCCGCAAAGCGCGCGGTGCCCGAGAATCCCGCGAAATAGATTCGCCTGTTGTCGATGGCCAGGCGCGCGTGCGTATCCCGAAATACGGCCTGGGCGGCTTCGGTCAACGGTTCCAATGTGCCGTTGCGCGCGTTGTTCGAGCCGGCCACGATATAGCCATACCGCTCGGCCGCCTCTTTCATCAGCGCCACCGGCGCGGCTCCGCGAGCAAGCGGATCGAACGCGTAAACAATCGGCCATCGCTTGCTGTGCGAGTAATAAGAAGGAACATAAAGGGCGTAGCTCTGGTCGGGCTGCGTGGAGCAAATCACTTTCGGAATGACTGCGCCCGCCTTAAAACGTTCCCGCGCAGGGTTGGGAGATACGTTCTGCCGGGCCAATCCACGAACACAAAAGATGGCTAGCGCGATACAGAAGAAAGCACGGCTTGACACAGAATCAGTATAAGACATTCGAAATCGAAGGCGTGCTATTCGACGGCGCCCATCCAGCAGGAGGGACCTGTGATCGTGGAGGCTCGGTTATCGGAGGGTGACGATCGTGGCGCCCCAGCCGCCGGCTTCCATTGGCGCGTCGCCGTAGGAGACGACGAAGGGCGTGCGGGCGAGCACGGTACGCACTATGCGGCGTTGCACGCCGATGCCGCGGCCGTGGATGATGCGCAGGGCTTTCAAGCCCAGTCGGTGCGCTTCTTCAAGGTACGCCTCGACCACGGCCTCCACCTCTTTCGGCCGCACCGTGTGCAAATCGAAGACGTCGGTGATGGGAATGCGAATGGGCTCGTCGTCAGTCATGACGGCGCCCTCAATATCCACGTTGGTCAAGACGCTTCAAGGGTCAACGACCAGTTCGCCTTTCATCCGCTTGTGGCCAAAACCGCAAAAATGGCAGCAATGGAAAGGATAGGTCCCCGGGGTTTTCGCGACAAATTCGACGGAGGTGACCTTACCCTTCTCCAACGTCCAGCACTCTCGCGCCGTGGAGAAAATCAGCCCCGGCTGAGCGTCCTTGTCCGCACCGGCCGGCACAGGACTGATTTGAAATCCATGAGTGTGGTCGATAGCGGTGAAACGCAGCTCGACAGGCGTTCCCTGCTTCAGGTGGATGGTCGGCGGATCGTATTCGTATTTTTTCGCTGTGACTTCGATTACCTGTGCGTTCTGAGCGGACGCATTCGGCGCTTGCGGCCGCGCCCATGCGATGACGGCAACCACAGCAATGATCAACGAAAGATGGCGCGCGTAACTCAATCGTTTCAAGGTAGTCTCCCTTTCTGCCCCAATCTGGCCAAAGGCCCCGGAGCGATGCCGGACACGCGATCCGCAGCAGGAATGGCCTGCTCCTCGTTGCGGGACCACTCCTGGTAGCGCGTGAAATTCTTTACCACATGGTAGTGGCGACGGATGTAGTCGCGCAACGGCCCCAGATGATCTCTGGCCGGAACGGGAGGCAGATCCAGCCTGTCCGCCCAGAGGATGAGCTGAACGCGGTGAAGTGCGAGGCCACGAACTGTTTCGGCGACCGCTTCCGGCCGCGTCGAGTCATCGGCTGAGACGTAGGGCACGGGCGCCGGATTCCTCAACTCCAGGAGGAAATAGAAATCCGGGTAAAACCCGCCAAAGAAGTAGTCGTCGGGATGCGTTTGCGCCGACACCCATTCATAGCGCGAAAAATTCTTTCTTTCGAGAAAGGCGGTGCGGCCGCCGGGCAAGCTGAGGAATTCGTGCCGACGGAGTTGAGTCGAGATTGGGGACGCGAGCATGAGGCCCATCGAAGTGAGATAGATGGCCCCCAAAAGCCACTGCCCCTGGCGCCCCGTCTGCTCGAGCCACCAGCAGAAGAGAAGAAGACCGGGGAAGCAGACGTAGTAGAGCCTGTTCCAGTTTGGGGAGCTGGCCACGCTCAGGAAGAGGAAAAGACCAACCAGAGCGATCAACAGCAGGCGGGAGCGCAGGATGGCGCTCTCACAAAGCGTGCCGAGAGCGTACCGAAGCAGGGCCAGAATGTAGATGAGTGGAACCAGCGCATGAACGAGCACGAACGTCGCTATTCTCCATGGCCGCAACGAGCGGACGACGGCAGGGAGACCGATCATGTAGCCGCGCCAATCGTTGCCGATTCGAAGGGAAGGCCCGTACCTGAATGGGTAGATGAAAGTGCAATCGATGAATCGAGCCCAACCCGCCCGCAAAATGAACGGCCCCGCGATCAACAGAAGCGGCAGCGCATAGCCGGCCAGCAATATCGCGTAAAACCCAAAAATGCGTCGGTAATCTTCCCGTGAATCCCTTTCGAGCCACATGAACAGGGCAAAGGCCACAAGGGCCAATGAACCGTGGCTTTGCGTAAAGCAAGTGGAGAGGCCCAGGAGCACGCCCGCGAAAAAGACGCGGCTATTGCTCCCCCGGTCCATCATCAGGGCAACGGCCCCCAAGATGGCGAGGATGCTGAACCAGTGATGCGTGGCGTCGAATCTTTCGTGAAAGATCAGCGTGAGAAAGGCCAGGGCCGGCAGCGGCGCACGCCGGTCGGACAGGATTTTTTTCGAAACCGCGAACAGCAAAAGTGTGAAGCCGATTCCAAGGAAGACCAGGGTGGCGTTGGGGATCCACGTACGCCGGCCGAATAGCTTGAAGAGAGCCAGGAAAAGAATCTGAACGCCGGGAAACGTCTGCTCGAAAAAATCCCGATACAAAATTTGGCCTGTGAACATGCGATCAGCGTCGTGCAGCATGACCGCCTCGTCCCCTCCCGTCCAGATTGCGATGTGCGGGAAGATGAACAGGCAAGAAACAAGAAAAGCCGCGGACCCGATTGCCAGCCAAAATGGCCGGGAGTGCAGCAGATCAGGGCCGTTGCGATCGACCGCGGGGGAATTCGATGGCTCGTTTGCGGAGGAAATGTCCTGCGCGGTCACCGTGGCAGGCTCCGGAACTTTGGCGACTGCCGAACCAGATGGTGCAAAAGACCCGCGCTTATCGGATATTCCCATATGAAAAAGGGACAAAGAGAGAAAAAGATAGATGAGCGGAATCCCACGATTGTCACGGGGAAGTCAATGGCATGTAACTTTCTGTCGTTGGGCGTTCCGGGCTACTAGAAGGGAGACAAAGGCAGTCCCAGGCCCCGCCCTCGTCTCCTGTATACTTCTTCCGGCCTATCGAATCGGTTTGAATTCACCCTTAGCGAATTCGCTGCCCGCACTGGGAGGCTACCGCATCATGCGCTTTTTCGTTCTCTCCGCTAGCCTGCTGCTCGCACTTATCGGTCCCTTTCCCCGCGGCACCAAAAACGCCCAGACAAAAACTCCGGCGCAGATGCCCTCGAAGGCCGCACCCGCCGAATTCTCCAGCGCCGAGAAAGCCGAGATGGCGAATGCGGTCAAGAAGCAATTTCTTCACGCCTGGGACGGCTACCGGCGATACGCCTGGGGACACGACCAGTTGAAGCCCCTGAGCCGGGGCAGTTACGACTGGTATGGCGTTTCGCTCGGAATGACGCCGGTGGATGCGCTGGACACGATGCTGCTGATGGGCCTCAAGAAACAGGCCGACAGCGCCCGCGAACTCATCGACAGAAATTTGTCGTTCGATCGCGACATCTCCGTGGAAAATTTCGAGATCACGATTCGCCTGCTCGGCGGCCTCGAAAGCAGCTACGAGATGACCGGCGACAAGCGCCTTCTGGCGCTGGCCGAGGATCTGGCGAATCGCCTGCTCCCCGCCTTTCATTCACCCACTGGAATGCCCTACCGATTCGTGAATTTGAAGACGGGCGCGGTGCGGGGGAAGGTGAGCAATCCCGCGGAAATCGGCACCCTGACTCTCGAATTCGGTACGCTGAGCAAATTGACCGGCAAGCGGATCTACTTCGACACGGCCAAACGCGCCGTCGTCGCGCTCTACAAGCGCCGCTCGCCGATTGGCCTCGTGGGCTCGCAAATCAACGTGGAAACCGGCCAATGGGTGAATCCGGAGAGCTTCATCGGCGGAGGAATCGATTCCTATTACGAATACTTGCTGAAGGCCTGGCTCCTGTTCGGCGACAAGGATTTCGAGCGGATGTGGAATTCCAGCGTCGCGGCCGTAAACCGGTACGTCGCCCAGCAAGCACCGACAGGTTTCTGGTACGGCGAAGTGAATATGAATACCGGCGCGCGAACGGGCACCGAGTTCGGCGCGCTGGAGGCGTTTTGGCCGGGAGCATTGGCGCTCTCTGGAGATCTCGATCGCGCCAAGCGGCTGGAAGATTCCTGCTTCAAGATGTGGAATCTGTACGGCGTCGAACCGGACGAATTGAATTATTCGGACATGAAGGTGACGTACCCGAGCTATCCGCTGCGGCCCGAAATCATCGAATCCGCGTTCTACCTGTACCGTTTCAGTGGCGACCCGCGCTATCTCCGTATGGGCCGTACCTTCTACGACAGCCTGGTGAAATATTGCCGCACCGATTCCGGTTTCGCCTCCCTCAAGGACGTGCGCACAAAACAGAAAGCGGACGCCATGCCGAGCTACTTCCTCGCCGAAACGCTGAAGTACTTGTATCTGCTTTTCGCGCCGCCGGAAAAGTTGGATTTGAACAGGGTGGTTTTCAATACTGAAGCCCACCCGCTGCGCAAGTCGCCCTAACCCGGCTACCCGTCCTCGGGCGATGCAGCCGCGTTATTCCATGGAAGAAAAAAACTGCTCGATCGAAGCGCGGACAAAGGTCCAGAGCGCGGGCAGCGCCGTGCGGATGGGATCCATGCGGCGGAGCACCTGTTCGCGCGTGGGATGATAGATGCGCCAGGTGCCGCCTTCGGTCGCGAGATTTTGGAGAAACGGCTGGAAGCGGTCAACGGCGTTGGCGAAGTGGGCTTCCGGCGTTTCATGCGCCTCGAATTCCTCCCACAATGCGCGAAGCTTCGCCCCCAAATCCGGCGGCAGCATGCCGAACAGGCGGTCGGCGGCGCGGCGCTCCCGATCGGCGCGCGTTTTGGCGCCTTCGACGTCGTAGGCGAACGTGTCGTCCGCGTCGATTTCCACCAGGTCGTGCGCCGCCAGCATTTCGAGCACGCGATCAAAATTCAACGGCTCGGCCGCATATTCCCTCAGCACCATCGCGGTGAGAATGATGTGCCAGGAATGCTCGGCGGTGTTTTCGCGGCGGGAGGCGTCGGTCAAAAGCGTGCGGCGAAAGATGGTCTTCAATTTGTCGGCTTCGGTGAGAAAAGCCGTTTGGCGCGAAAGTCGATTGTCACTCATAAGCAGTATTCTGACGGAAGGATCGGCCTGAGAAAAGCGTTATGCTCGCCCTGCTGGCTGTGCGTCCTCCTCCATTAACAATTTTGCAGTGAACCGTCTCTTTCTGTCGCACGTCGGCCCTCCTGTCTCTCCTTGTGGGCAAACGCCACAAGGCCGCGCACGACAATTCCCCGCCCCTGCCGGTCCCAAGGCTGTGTAAAGCAAAGAAAATTATTGACACCGTCATTGACCTCTGCTAGCTTTTAAACAGTTGTTCAATTTATTGGTGCAGCATTGAACTGATAGACTGAACAGCTGATTCAGAGTCATAGGATGTTCCGGTGACATCTGAACATTTGTTTAACGAGCGAATCCAGCAACAAAGCTTCCCCCAAAAGAAAAATTCGAAAGTGGACCAGAGTGGTCGGCGGTCGTGCGCCGCCCGTGCGACTGAAAGCGCGGCATCTGTCACAAGGCAAACGCAGGCCGCCGGCTGGGCACACTACACACACGAACTGGAGGCGGACTCGCGTGGCTAGCGTTCAAGGAGCGCATGGATACCGGCTGGTGGCGCCGCGCGCGGCGCTCGAGGGATGGGAACTGCCGGAACTCGAGCCGGGCGACGACGATGTCGTCGTTGAAGTGGCCGGCTGCGGTGTTTGCCATACGGACGTCGGATACTCGGTTGACGGCGTGCCGACGCGCCATCCCCTGCCTCTGATCCTGGGGCACGAGATCGCCGGGCGCGTGGTGGTGGCGGGTGAGAAAGCCAGCGCGTGGATGGGCCGCCCGGTGATCGTGCCGGCGGTGATTCCTTGCGGTACATGCCCCGCCTGCCATGCAGGACGCGTGACGATTTGCCGCAATCAGTTCATGCCGGGCAATGACGGCGACGGCGGATTTGCAACGCACGTGCGAGTGCCGGCGCGCGGGTTGTGCCCTGTGCCGCAGAAGCTGCCGGAAGGAATCACGCTCGAAATGCTCTCGGTTGTGGCCGACGCGGTGACCACGCCCTTTGAAGCCATGCGGCGGGCCGGGCTCGGCGCCGACGATGTGGCTGTAATCGTGGGCGCGGGCGGTGTGGGCGGATTCGGCGTGCAGATCGCGGCGGCGCTGGGCGCGGCGGTCGTGGCAATCGACGTGGACCGTGAGCGCCTGGACCTGGCAGCAAAACACGGAGCGGGTCTCGTCCTGGATGCCGGCTCGATGGACTTCAAGGCACTGAAGGGCGCCGTCCGGTCCTTTAGTACGGAATCCGGGCGCAAGGGCATCGGATTGAAGATTTTCGAAATGAGCGGTACGCCGGCCGGCCAGAGCACGGCATTCGGGCTGCTCGATCACGGCGGATATCTCGCTGTGGTCGGATTCACACCGAAGTCAGTGGAGGTGCGGCTTTCGAACCTGATGGCGTTTGACGCGACGGCGCGCGGCAACTGGGGCTGCCCGCCGGACCAGTATCCGGCGGCGCTGCGAATGGTCCTCGACGGGAAAATCGCTCTTGGCCCTTACATCGAGATGCATTCGCTCGAGGAAGCGCCCGCGGTGCTGGACGCGGTGGCGAAGCACGAACTGCGTCGCCGCGCGATTTTGCGGCCCGATGGAGAGAGGTAGAGAGGGGGCGGTCATGACGACTCCTTTGTTTGAAGCGTGGCGCGGCAAGCCGCTCGACGAGGCGTTCTACGAATGCCGCGAACTGCTCGAGGACATGGACTTCCCGACGGTGCGCCGTTGGCGCGACGGGGGCGGAAAAGTTGTCGGGCATTTCCAGGTGTATTTCCCGGAGGAGATCGCGCACGCAGCGGGGCTCTTGCCGTTCAAGGTGCGCGGCGCGCAGGTCGAGGCCGTGCATGCCGATTCGCGTTTCGGATCGTATCTATGCTCGATCCTGAAAAGCTCGCTCGAACTCGCGCTGAGCGAGCGAGTGAAACTGGACATGTTCGTGACGCACCCGATTTGCGACGCGGCGCGCAACCTCGGCGCGGTGTGGGGCCGCAATTTTCCCTATCCCTGCCAGATTCTCTACTTGCCGCAGAACGCGAATTCGCCGGCCGCGGCGACCTATTTGCGAAACGAGTACGCGCGGTTGCAGCGAAGCATCGAGGAAGTGGCCGGGCAAAAGGTCACCGACGACGATCTGCGAAAATCCATCGCGGTCTATAACAAGAACCGCGCGCTGCTGCGCCAGTTGTACGCGATCAAGCGCGAGACGCCGTGGCTGCTCTCTGCCGACGAGGCGTACGTGCTCGTGGCGATTGGCGGCATGATCCCCCGCGAGGAGCACAACGAAATGCTCGAGGCTCTCTTGCCGATGACCGCGGCGCGGCCTAACAAAAAACAGGACAAGATTCGCCTCGTGTTCGAAGGCGGTTTCTGCGAGCAGCCGCCGCTCGACCTGATTCGCACGATCGCGCGGTCCTGCTACGTGGTCGACGACGATCTGCTGATCGGTCTGCGCTGGATCGTCGAGAACGTGGAACTCGAAGGCGATCCATTGCGCAACCTGGCCACCGCCTATATCGAAAAGAGCAGCTACAGCCCCGTGCAGCACGATCTGCGCAAGCCGAAAGAAAAGATGCTGATCGAGCGAATCCGGAACGCCAAGGCGGAAGCGGCGATTCTGACGGCCGCGAAGATGTGCGAGCCGGGACTCGAGGAGCAGGTTGCCTACCTGCACGCGCTCGACAAGGAAGGCATTCCATATTTCATCAGCGAGTTCGAGGAAAAGATGACGACGTTCGAGCACATGGAGATTCAGCTCGAAACGTTCGTCGAAAGCATTCTCTTCAGCTAGAGACCGAGGAGGGCCGGGCCGATGGACGAGCAAAGACAGGGAACGGGACTCGTGGGCCGCGGGAATCGCGAGGGGGCGGAACTATTCCGCCAATGGTTCACGGAGCTGGGCCGCACGGCGGCTGAAGGCAAGGGTGCGGCCTACGTCTTCGTGATGGGAAGCCTGGCGGAAATTCTGCGCACGTTCGATCTGCCGGTGGTGTTTCCGGAGATCAATTCCCTGCAGACGGCGGTGCGGCGCGTGGCGCATGAATACCTGAACCAAGCCGAAGATTACGGCTATTCGCCCGACATTTGCGGCTACGTGAAGGCC
The DNA here is from genome assembly GCA_028877145.1 of Acidobacteriota bacterium. GTDB lineage: Bacteria > Acidobacteriota > Terriglobia > Acidiferrales > UBA7541 > JAKASX01. The sequence continues at coordinate 16,108 of JAGWOX010000041.1, forward strand.
GACGTCGCGGTGCAGTTGCGCGGCGGCGAACACCCAATGGGGAAGATCCCGAAGCCGGCTCTGGCCGTGCTGACGAACGCGTGCAACACCTACATCAAGTGGGGCGAGATCTGGGAGCGGATGTATCATATCCCGCTTTTCACGCTCGATGTCCCGGGGACGCGCGCCGCCGGAACGCAGACCTGGCCGGGCGATCCCGATTTCGAAAACGATCGCGAATACGTGCAAGCGCAGCTCACCGAGCTGATCGCAATCTGCGAAAAGGTGACGGGAATCAAGTTCGACATCGACCGGCTGCGCGAAGTGATGGGCCACGCGAACGAGATGTCGCGCGGCTGGAAGCAGGTCCTCGAATTCAACAGGAGCCGGCCTTCGCTCTTCAACGCGCTGACCGACGGCACGATCTATCTGGGCGTTTCGAACAGCTTCCGCGGCACGCCGGAAGGCGCTCGCTATTTCACGGAATTGGTCGAGGAAATGGCCTACAAGGCCGAGCGCCACATCGGCACGCTGAACGAGGAAAAGTACCGGCTGACGTTCGTCGGCGTTCCCTGCTACCCGATTTTCCGCCGGTTCAATGAGCTGTTCAGCGAATGGGGTGGAACGTTCGTGCATTCGACGTATCTGTGGTTCGCTTCGGGCGGGGCGAACGTCGGTTTCGAGTACGACCTCGGGCGGCCGCTCGAGAGCCTGGCCGAAGGAGTGCTCATCAGCGTGCGGAACGCGATGGACAGCATGTTCTATCAGGACGGGGCGATCATCGACATGGTCGATTCGTTCGGGCTCGACGGCGTGGTCTACCATCCGGTCAAAAGCTGCCGGACGACCTCGACCGGACTGGCCGACAACCGGCGGTCGCTCATGGCCGCGAGGAACATCCCGAGCCTGTTCATCGAATCGGACATGATGGACCGGCGCGTGGTGACCGAGGCGCAAATGAAAAACCGGATCGACGCGTTTTTCGAAGGGCTCGCTTCGCGCAAGCAGCAGGAGGCCGCCGCCCGCTAAGGGCGAGGAACTTCCGCAGGGGAGGAAAGCGAAGATGGCATATGCAGCCGGGGTGGACGTCGGATCGACGCAGACGAAAGCGGTGGTGATCGACGAGGCGAAGAATATCGTGGGCCGCGCGCTGATCGATACGGGCGCGAATGTGGTCATTGCCGCCGAGCAGGCTTTCGCCGAAGCGCTGAAGAACGCGAACGCGCGGGAAGAAGAAGTGGAATATGTGGTGGGCACGGGCTACGGCCGCTATCGCGTCACCTTCGGCAATACGCAGGTGACCGAGATCAGCTGCCACGGACGCGGCGCCGTGCACATGTTCCCCGGCACGCGCACCGTGCTCGACATGGGAGGGCAGGACACGAAAGCGATCCGGGTGAGCCCGACCGGCGAGATCCTCGATTTCTGCATGAACGACAAGTGCGCGGCCGGAACGGGCCGGTTCCTGGGTGCGGCGGCGAGCGCGCTGAATATTCCGCTCGAAGAGTTGGGCCCGACGGCGCTGCGCGCGGAGCGGCCGGTGCGGATCAGCACGACGTGCACGGTGTTCGCGGAGTCCGAAGTGCTCTCCTGGCTGGGCCGGGGGAAGAAGATCGAGGACATCCTGCAAGGCGTGCATCAATCGATCGCCGCGCGGTCGATCGGCCTGTTGCGGCGGGTGGGGATCGAAGAGGAGATCACATTCACCGGCGGCGTAACGCGCAACGTGGGCATGATCGAAGCGATCCAGAAGGGATTGGGAGCGAAGCTGAACGTCAGCCCTGACTCGCACTACATGGGCGCGCTCGGCGCCGCCATGTTCGCGCTCGATCATGTGCTGGCCGGACGGGCGCCGGCCGCAGCGGGGAGGTCGTAATGATCCTGACTGCCGGCATCGATGTTGGCTCGACCTATACGAAAGCGGTCATCGTGAACGAGAGCCGCGAGATTCTCGGCCAGGCGCTGGAGAACACCGGGTTCCAGTTGGCGGAGGTCTCGCGGCGCGTGTACCGGCGCGCGCTGGAACATGCCGGCCTTGCCGAATCCGATGTCGCTTACATCGTGGCGACTGGCTTTGGGCGGCACATGGTAGATTTCCGCGATACGCAAGTCACCGACCTGACGGCGAGCGCCAGCGGCGCAGCATTCTTCTTCCCTGGCACGCGTACCGTCCTCGACGTCGGCGGCCAGACGATGAAGGCCTCGCGCATCGATGACTCCGCCCGCGTGAAATCGTTCCGGCTGAACGACAAGTGCGCGGCGGGCACCGGCGCGTTTCTCGAGAAGACGGCGCGATACATGGGATACAAGACCGAGGAGATCGGCCCGCTGGTGGCGACGTCGAAGCAGCAGGTGGCAATTTCGGGCGTGTGCGCCGTGTTTGCCGAGTCGGAAGTGATCAACCAGTTGTCGCTCGGCAGCTCGCCGGCCGACATCATGCACGGCGCGGTGGCGTCGCTGGTGGACCGCTCGGTGCAGTTGATGAAGCGTGTGCAGATGCAGCCGGAATACACTCTGATCGGCGGCATCCTCCGGTTCGAGACGATGGCGCGCGTGGTGCGCGAAAAACTGAAGGCGGATGTGAACGTCCCGCCCGAGCACATGGTACAGTTCGTCGGCGCGCTCGGCGCGGCGCTTCTGGCGCAACGGCGGCTGAAGAAACTCAACGGAGCGACTGGCGAAGTCGCCGGCGAAACCGAAAACTCGGTAACGCACTGAATGCGCAAGGCGCGACAATGGCGAAAATTTTAAAGATCGAAGATCTGCTGGGCCGCTCGGCGAAGAGATTTCTTTCCGAGGAGCAGCTCGCGGCCGATCCCGCCCTCCTCGCGGAAAGCTGGGAGCGGAGGTTCACCGCGGACGCGCAGAGGACCGCCGAGGCCATCGAGCTTTACGAGCGGCTGGGATACGAAGTGCGGGCGGAACCCGTGCGGGCGGAAGAGGCGGGGACGGATTGCGAGGATTGCAGCTCGTTGATGGCGGTCGAGTTCAAGACGATCTACACGCGGAAGAAAGCGGAGTGATTCGAGTTTCCCTTCGAATATAATCCATGCGCTCGGCAGCACGAAGACGCGAGGACGAAGAACACCGCATGCCCATGAAAGGCGGCAGGAACGGCGAGAAGCGCCTGGAAATCCTGAAAAGCGCGGCGGCGGCGTTTCGCCGGCGCGGCTATTACGGGGCGAGCGTGGACGAGATCGCCAGCGCGCTCCACATGACCAAGGGCAACCTCTATTACTATTTCAAGGATAAAGAAGACATTCTATTCGCCTGCCACGAGTACGCCTTGGACCTGCTGCTCGGCATGCTGCGAAAAGTCGAGAACAACCCGCACCCACCTCAGGAAAAATTGCGGCGAGTGATCGTCGGCTTCGTGCACATGATGATCGACGAGCTGCGCGGCACGGCGCTCACCATGGACGTGCAAGCGCTTTCGGTGGGCCGCCGGAAGAAAGTGATTGCGAAACGCGACCGCTTCGACCGCGGCATTCGCCGCATCATCCGCGAAGGAATCGACTCCGGCATTTTCCGGCCGTCGGACCCGAAGCTGGCAACCTTCGCCATTCTCGGCTCGATCAACTGGATTCCCTACTGGTTCGATCCGTACGGCGAGGCGACATCCGTGGAGATCGGCGAGGAGTTCGCCGAGCATTTGATTTCGGGCCTCCTGAACCACAAGAACGGCGCCGCGCGCGCCTGAGGCCACGTTCGCACGCTTCCCCTCCCCTTTCCGATTCCACACTTAGCTCCCTCCGCTACCCTGTCATCCTGAGCGAAGCGAAGGATCCCGTTGCTACGTCTACCCAATTTGCGTCAGCACGAGCGATATTTCTGAAGGGGTCTGTGGTGTGCCTTGCCTCGACGCTTTCGGGGTTCATCGCTTCGCGCAGGATGACAGGATTTGGGCGCGGTGCGATTCCTGCTCTCTTGACTCCTCGTATATAGTGAAACCCGCCGAAAGCGGCGCCGAACGCCACCCGAAGGGAAAAACGACCCGGCGGATGAGCCAAACAAAGCCTCTGACCTTCGAAAGCTTCTCCCGATACCAATTGATTGTGATCGGCATCTGCTGGCTGATCACGTTGATGAACGGGTTCTGCATTCTCGCGATCTCGTTCACGGCGCCGGTGATCGCGAACGACTGGAACGTGCGGCCGGCGGCGCTGGGCGTGGTGCTGGGTGCGAGCTTCGTCGGAATGGCGCTGGGATCGCTTGCCCTCGCGCCGCTGGCGGATTACATCGGGCGACGCTGGATCGTGCTCGGGGCGGTCGGGACGCTTGGCATCTCGATGCTCGTGACTGCGCTCACGCACACGGTTCCGCAATTGACGGCGGCGCGTTTCCTCACCGGCTTCGCCGAGGGGACGATGCTGCCGAGCATGACCGCGATGGTGGCGGAGTATTCACCCGACCCGCGGCGCAATCTTTCGATCAGCATCATGCAGATCGCCTACCCACTGGGAGGAACGGTCGCGGGATTTTTGACGATCTATCTGATGCACATGTTTCGCTGGACGTCGGTCTTCGTGGGCGGCGGAATGTGCACGCTGGCCGTGGGAGCGCTGGCGCTCGCGGCGCTTCCCGAATCGCTCGATTTTCTGGCGAGCAAGCGGGATCCGCGGTGGCTCGCAAAGGCCAACCGCATTCTCGCGAGGATGAACCGTCAGCCACTCGACGAATGGCCGGAGGACGACTTATCCGCGGAAGCGAAAAAGGTGGGCATCAAGGCGCTCTTGCACGGCGAGAACGCCAGATGGACCGTGCTCTACTGGATCGGCTTCTTCTGCACGATGTTCGGCACCTATTTCGTCATGGTATGGCTGCCGAAGCTCGTGGTGGACGCGGGCCTGACGTTCAACAACGCCGCAGCGATCGGCGCAATTCTTAACATCGGCGCGGTGCTCGGGATTCTGTGGATCGGTTTCGGCACGTCGGGGCCGGGACGGCTGCGCTGGGTGATTGTGTGGTTCTCGGTGATTTCGTTCGTGCTGATGGCATATCTGGGAAGCGCGCCGGTGAACGTGTGGCTCCTCACTGCACTGGCGATTTTCCTCGGTTTGACGTCGAACGGGTCTTTCGTTGGCCTGTACGTGGTTGGCGCGCGGCTTTACGACACCGGAGCTCGTGCGACCGGCATCGGCTGGGGCATCGGCATTGGCCGCGCGGGCGCGATCGTCAGCCCGATCATCGCCGGCGTGCTACTGGGAATGGGATGGTCGCAAAAGGCGATCTACGCCGTGCTCGCGGTGCCATTTCTGGTCGCGGCCATCGCGGTGGGGATGCTGCGGGCGCGCCGTCTGGGATGACGCCGCCCCGCGTCGCGCATGCGAGGGGGCAACCTTTGGCGGCGGCCGCAGAGAATGTGCTAGGCTGCGCGACATGCGGAATACTTCCTCGCGGCTCGATCGGAAAGCGCAAAAAAAGCTCGCGATTCTGAAGAGCGCCGCGGCGGTTTTTCGCCGGCGCGGGTACTACGGCGCAAGCGTCAGCGCCATCGCCCGCGCCGTGCACATGACCACCCCGAATCTCTACTACTACTTCCGGAACAAGGAAGAGATCCTCTATTTCTGCCACGACTATTCGCTCG
>JAGWOX010000301.1 GCA_028877145.1 Acidobacteriota bacterium
TTCTTCGGCCAGGGAATTGTGGCTCACACGACATTCGACAAGCCGACCTGCGGCGATTTGAGCGAAACGCTGGCGGGCGCCTGCGAGGGCGCGGGAGTGAAAGTGCATCGCGGCGGAACGTACGTCTGCATGGAAGGGCCGCTGTTTTCGACGCTGGCCGAATCGCAATTCTACCGGCGGATGAATTTCGACATCATCGGGATGACGAACCTGACCGAAGCCAAGCTGGCGCGCGAAGCCGAGATCTGTTATGCGAGCGTCTCCATGGTCACCGATTACGACTGCTGGCATCCGGGACACGACTCGGTGACGAGCGACCAGGTGGTCGCCAACGTGAACAAGAACGCCGAAAACGTGCAGAAAGTGGTGCGCGCGGCGATTGCGCACATGCCCGAAGGCCGCACGTGCCGGTGCGGCTCGGCGCTTTCGACGGCGATCGTCACCGAGGCGTCGAAGATTCCGGCGGCGACGAAGCGGCGGCTGGCGGCAATCATCGGCAAATACATCCGTTGACGCAATTTCCCGGACGACGCGCGGAGTGCCCCGGCCTTCGGTTCAGGGCCGGGGTCTGCCTCTCGTCTGCACCCGAAAGCTTGTATGGCTGAGATTCGATTTGCGAAGGCCCATGGGCTAGGGAACGATTACCTGGTGATCGAGGAATCGGCGCTCGGCGCACGATTGCCGAGTGACGTGGCGCGGGCAATTTGCCACCGGAACACGGGCGTCGGAGCCGACGGCATTGCGCTCGTTTCCCCGGCCGGCGAGAGACGCTCGAAATTCCGTATCTTCAATTCCGATGGGAGCGAGGCGGAGCTTTCGGGCAACGCCATGCGCTGCGCGGTCACCTGGCTCGCATCGCGGATGGAAGCGCCAGAGCCCGGTCTCGAGCTCACGCTCGAGACGCGCGTCGGGCCCAAGCGTCACATTTTTCGCGGCCGGCGCGGCAACGAATATATTTTCCAAAGCGAGATCGTCCGCCCGGAGTTTTCCGCGGAAAAAATTCCGTTTCGCCCGCCGAAACCGGTAGCCGAGCCGATCACCGAATTCCCCCTGCCGATTGGCGATGAAATTCTGCGTGTAACGCCGCTCTGGATGGGGAATCCTCAGTGCATCGTGCTGGTCGACGACCTGCGGCTGATCGACTGGATGGGCCTCGGTCCGGAGATCGAACAACATCCGTTTTTCCCGGAGCGCGCGAACGCCGGCTTTGTGCGCGTGATCGCGCCGGACAGAATCGAAGCGCGTTTCTGGGAGCGCGGCGCGGGCCACACTCTCGCCTCCGGAACGGGCTCATGCGCCTGCGCCGTGGCGGCTGCCGTGAATGGGAGGACCTGGCGCCGCGTGAAGATCGAGACGGAACTCGGCCAGATGGAAGCGCACTGGCGCGAAACGGATGACGTGGTCGAACTCGTGGGGCCGGCGGAACTCGTGGCGGAAGGCGCTTTTTTTCTCGGGGCTTGAGGGCCAACGATCAGGGAAGGGAAATGATCAGGGAAGAAATTTGCAGACCGAAGGCGCTGGTTCCCGGCTCGGCGGTGCGCATTGTGGCTCCGGCCGGCCCGGTGGAGGAAGCAAAACTCCGGCGCGGAGCGGCGGAACTGGAGCGGCTCGGCTTCCGGGTGGAATGGAATGAAGCGGTGCTGGCGCGCGAGGGCTATTTCGCCGGCGCGGCCGAGCACCGGGCGCGAGAAGTGGGCCGCGCGCTGATCGAGCCAAGGACAACGGGCGTGATTGCGGCGCGCGGCGGCTACGGCACCGGCTATCTGCTCGAATCGCTCGACGCGCTCGAACCGGCGCGGCCGAAAGCGATTGTCGGCTACAGCGATGTGACGCTGCTTCAGGGATTCGCGTGGCATCGCTGGGGTTGGGTGACGTTCTACGGGCCGATGGCTGCGGCGGGATTCGAAGCCGGGCCGGGGCGCACCAACGGTTACGACGAGCGCTCGTTTCGCCTGGCTGTGACGGAGTCCACCAGCGGGTGGAGCTTGCCGCTCGCCGGAGAAACGATCGTCGAGGGAAATGCCGAAGGACGCATCGTGGGTGGCTGCCTTACCCTGTTGCGATCTCTCATCGGCACGGATTGGGAACCGGAGACCGAGGGCACGATTCTCCTCGTTGAAGACCTCAATATGAAACCGTATCAGGTGGACCGCGCGCTGATGCATTTGAAGCTCGCGGGGAAACTCGACGGCGTGCGCGGATTTGTGCTGGGAGATTTTCCCGGCTGCGAGCCGCCAGCCGATGACGGGCCTACGGTTCGCGACGTGGTGCGGCGGCTACTCGAGCCGCTGGGCGTGCCCGTGGTCTGGGGCGTGCCGGTGGGGCACACGCACCGGCCTGTGCTGACGGTGCCGCTCGGCGTGCGCGCGCGTCTCGAAGCGCGCGGCGCGGGACTCGTCGAGATTCTGGAACCGGCGGTGGTTGCGGCATGAAGCGCGGCGATCGCGTGCATCTCGTGGGAATCGGCGGGATCGCGATGGCGTCGCTTGCGGCGATGCTCGCCGAGAGCGGCTTCGTCGTTTCCGGATCGGACGCGGGCGTGTACCCGCCGGCGTCGGAATTGCTGCGAAAGGCGGGCATCGCGTGGAAGGAAGGATTCCGGGAAGCGAATCTCGATCCGCGGCCGGATTGCGTAGTGATCGGCAACGCGCTCTCGCGCGGGAATCCGGAAGTCGAGCGGATTCTGGACGAAAAAATCCCGTATGCATCGCTGACTTCCGTGATCGAGGACGTGTTTCTGCCGGGACGGCGGTCGCTCGTCGTCACGGGCACGCACGGGAAGACGACCACGACTTCGCTGCTCGCCTGGGTGATGCACGTGGCCGGGCGGCGGCCGAATTTTCTCGTAGGCGGCATGGTGGAGGATTTCGGATCGAGCTACGGGCTGGCGGGCGGCGAGGAGTTCGTTATCGAGGGTGACGAATACGATTCGGCGTTTTTCGACAAGACGCCGAAATTTCTGCATTACCATCCGGACGAAATCATAATCACGTCTATCGAATTCGATCATGCCGATATCTATCCCGATCTTGCGGCGATCGAACTGCAATTCCGGCGTCTGGTGAATCTGGTGCCGCGCAGCGGGCGCATTGTCGCCTGGGGCGAGAGCGCAACGGTGCGGGCCATTATCGAGAAAGCGTTTTGCCCAGTGGAGACTTACGGCTTGGGCACCGAGTGCGACTGGACGGCGGAGAATCTGGAATTTGGCGGGGACGCGACGCGATTTCGCGTGGCGCACTGCGGCAACGAAATTGGCACATTCGAGATGCGGCTCGCGGGGCGGCACAACGTGCTGAACGCGCTCTCCGTCATCGCGCTCGCCGCGGGGCGAGGCGTGCCGCTGAACGCGATTCGCGAAGCGCTGGCGACGTTTCGCGGGATACGGCGGCGGCTTGAACTGCGAGGCGAAGCGCGGGGCGTGCTTGTGGTGGATGATTTCGCTCACCATCCGACGGCGGCGCGCGAAACGATTGCCGCGGCGCGCGGGCGCTGGCCGGGAAGGCGGATTTGGGCGGCATTCGAGCCGCGCTCGAACACGATGCGGCGGAATCTGCTCGAGAACGAATTGGCCGACGCGCTGGGTACGGCCGATTTGGCGATCATTGGCCCCGTGAATCGCCCGCATCTGCTGAGCGAGGATGAGCGGCTGGAGCCGGCGCGGGTGGTGGCTCGCATTCAGGGCGAGGGAAGAGTCGCGTGGGCATTCGATTCGGCGGCCGACATAGCGGAATTCGTGGCCGGTGAAGCGCGCGAGGGGGATTTGGTCCTGACGCTTTCGAATGGGAGCTTCGATGGACTGTGCGAAAAGCTGCTACAGAAGCTTGGCCGCAGCGGTCGGGGTTG
>JAGWOX010000042.1 GCA_028877145.1 Acidobacteriota bacterium
GTACGGCGATCCCGAGCGGGACCCACGAACAGAGAGCGTCAGCGTACGCCCTGCAATTTTTCTCAGGATCGGCCTCGACAGTGCGTGTCAAGCGATCCAGCTCCTCAATCGACGGCGCTGCCAGGATGCCCTGGTTGTGATCGTGCTCGCTGACGCGGGTGAGGAAGACCAATCTTACGAAGCGCATGTTCGGAGGCAGGTCGAACAGCCGAAACCATGGCTGTGATTGCTCTTTGGATTTTCCTTTCTCATCCAATCGGGCAGAAGCAAACCGGATGGAAACGCCACCTTTCGGTCTGACTTTGACGGAATAGTAAGCAACCTGATAGCCGATGAATTCGTCGCCGGTTTTGATGGCAAAATGCATTGCCCGCCTGTTCACCCGTTTGCGAATCGACCACAAACCTACCGGACTTGAGAACAGGCGTAACTTGCCGGATTCGCCATCCGGCTTGCAGGTCCAGATATCTGGTACTCGTCGGTGGTGCTGTGGCGTTGACTGGCGTTCTGCGAACTGCGCAGCCGGAGCAAGGTATCAGGCCAGCAGCGACGAAGAAGACGGGAGCTAGGCAGCTTTTTGCCGTCATCATCCTAGAGCTGAGAGTGTCAGATTTACCTGTCGGGATGTCCGCGGTAAGTGTTTGCGCACGCCAGCAGATCGGCTTACGCTTGACGCGCCGCGATTACGCGAGAAAAATGAGCGCGTTCTTCGGTGCTTTGCCGCTCATTCTCGACTGGGGGTACAGCAATGGGAAGCGTCCTTTCGCGCTGGCCATTTTTCCGTCAACTGATCGCAGGGGGCGACGGAACGGGCGCCGAGGCCATGTCCAAGGAGACGCGCGCGCTACGGCCCCGGCTGGAGGGTGCGCAGGTCGCACGCTCGGTTTGTCCCTATTGTGCTGTGGGATGTGGCCAGCTTGTTTATCACAGCGAGGGGAAGCTGGTTGCCATCGAGGGGGATCCGGAATCGCCGATTTCGCGTGGCCGATTGTGCCCGAAAGGCGCCGACAGCTACGAACTGCTTACTCATGCCGGGCGGGAAACGCGGGTGAAGTACCGTCGGCCATTTTCAACCCAGTGGGAAGAGATCGATCTCGAGCGGGCCATGGACATGGTTGCCGAGCGCGTCTGGGAAACTCGCGAACGCTCATTTGTCGAGGAGCGGGACGGGTTGCCGCTGATGCAGGCGCCAACGATGGCGCATCTGGGCGGGGCCACGCTCGACAACGAGGAAAATTATCTGATCAAAAAACTGTTCACGGCGGGGCTGGGCATGGTGGCCGTGAGCAATCAGGCCCGTATATGACATAGCTCGACGGTGCCCGGTCTGGGCACCTCATTCGGGCGTGGCGGGTCGACCACCGCGCCGTCGGAACTGCTGAACTCCGACGCGATCCTGATCATGGGATCGAACATGGCGGAGAACCATCCGGTGGGATTCCAGTGGGTGGTGGAGGCGCGCGAGCGCGGGACGAAGGTGATCCACGTCGATCCGCGTTTCAGCCGGACCTCCGCGATGACCGATCTCTGGCTGCCGCTGCGCGCCGGTTCCGACCTCCTGTTTCTTGGCGGGCTGATCCGCTACGTGCTCGAAAACGGGCGCGAATTTCGCGAGTATCTGGTCCACTACACGAATGCCGCGGTGATCGTTGCTGACGAATTCCGCGATACGGAGGAACTAGACGGGGTCTTCTCCGGCTGGAATCCGGAGACGAAAAGTTACGATCCCACCAGTTGGCTCTACCGAGGTATTTCTGAGAAGAACGGACCTCCTGATCTCGCGCACTACGAATCCGATTCCACGCTCGAACATCCGCGCTGCGTTTTTCAATTGCTTAAAAAACATTTTGCCCGCTACACGCCAGAAGTGGTCGAGGCAGGCTGCGGAATTCCGCGCGAGATGTTTCTCAAAGTGGCCGAAATCTTTACGTCGGCATCGGGCGCCGAACGCACGGGGGCCGTTGTGTACTCGGTGGGCTGGACGCAGCACTCGAGCGGAGTGCAGGTAATCCGCGCGGCGGCGATTTTGCAGATGCTGCTGGGAAATATGGGGCGGCCGGGCGGAGGGATACTCGCACTGCGCGGGCATGCGTCGATTCAGGGCTCTACAGACATTCCCACTCTCTACGACATTCTGCCCGGCTATTTGCCCATGCCGGCGCTCGGACCGGTGTCGCGCACGCTGGCCGATTACATTGCGCGGAACCGGCAATCTACGGGGTGGTGGGCGAATTTCGACAAGTACATTGTGAGCCTGCTGCGCGCGTATTACGGCGAAGCGGCAACGCCGGAAAACGATTGGGGATTTGGCTGGCTACCGCGTATCTCGGGCGATCATTCGCACCAAGGCTATTGGCTCGACATGAATGAAGGGCGAATGGAGGGGCTGTTCGTGCTCGGGCAGAACCCGGCCGTGGGCGCGCCGAACGCGCGGCTGGAGCGGCGAGCGCTTTCAAAATTGAAATGGCTTGTTGTGCGCGATCTGGTGGAGATCGAGACAACGGCATTTTGGTATGACTCGCCGGAAGTGCGCCGCGGGGAATTGAAGCCGGAAGAGATCGGGACCGAAGTGTTTTTCTTTCCAGCAGCGGGTCACGCGGAGAAGGACGGCTGCTTCACGAATACGCAGCGGTTGTTGCAATGGCACGAAAAAGCTGTCGATCCGCCCGGGGATGCGCGTAGCGAGACGTGGTTCATCTACCATCTGGGCCGGCGGCTTAAAGAAAAAGCGCGGAATGATCCTCGGCCGCGGAATGCGGGGCTTGCGGCGCTCACATGGGACTACTCGGTGGAAGGAATCCACTCGGAGCCGCGCGTTGAAGAAATCCTCGCGGAGATAAATGGATTTCGCAGCAACAATCGGCAACCCATTGCGAGCTACACGGAACTGACTGCGGACGGCTCGACGGCTTGCGGATGCTGGATTTATTCAGGCGTGTTTCCGGCGCCGGGAGACAATCACGCGCGCGAACGGAAGGTGCACGATGCTTACGGCCACGGTTGGGGCTACGCCTGGCCCAGTGACCGGCGCATCCTTTATAACCGCGCATCGGCGCGGCCGGATGGCCAGCCATGGAGCGAGCGGAAAAAACTTGTGTGGTGGGATGAGGAGGCGAAGCGCTGGACGGGAGTCGACGTGCCGGATTTTGCCGCCGGAAAAGCGCCTGATTATCGGCCGGCGGCCGATGCTGCAGGCGACGCGGCGCTCGCGGGAGACAAGCCATTCATTTTGCATCCGGACGGTCTTGGCTGGCTCTGGGTGCCGACGGGGTTGAAGGACGGTCCGCTGCCCACGCATTACGAGCCGCTCGAATCGCCTATCCGAAATCAGCTCTATTCGACGCAGCAGACGAATCCCGCCGCGGAAGCTAAAGCGGGACCGGAAAACGCATATGCCGATTCGCCCGATCCGCGCTTTCCCTATGTGCTGACGACGTATCGCCTGACAGAGCATCACACGGCGGGCGGGATGTCGCGCACGCTGCCGCATCTGGCGGAATTGCAGCCGGAAATGTTCTGTGAGATTTCGCCGGCGCTGGCGGCGGAATGCGACGTGCGCCACGGAGAGTGGGTGACAGTCGTGACGCCGCGCGGGTTGGTGGAGGCGAGGGCGATGGTGACCTCGCGGGTGCGGCCGTTGCGAATTCACGGGAAACTGGTGCATCAGATTGGCATGCCGTATCACTGGGGATTTCGTGGGTTGGTGAAGGGTGGCGCGGCAAATGACTTGGTGGCGATCTCGGAAGAGCCGAACGTGCGGATCATGGAGACGAAAGGAATGCTGTGCAATCTGGTGCGTGGGCGTAGCGGCGAAGGACCGGCCGCGCTGAAGCGTTTGCGGTCGCTCATGGAGAGAAGGCCATGAGCGTCAGCGCGTTCCTCACCGATCCAACGCTCTGCATCGGTTGCAAGGCGTGCGAGGTGGCCTGCAAGGAATGGAACGGGCTGCCGCAGGACGGGCTCGAGTGGACCGGCTTTTCCTACGACAACACCCGGCAGCTGGGCGCTTCCACATGGCGCCACGTGCTGTTTCTCGAACAGGCGCGGCCACTTGGCACGCAGATCGCGGGCGGGGAAGATCCCTTTCGCTGGGTCTTCCTCTCGGACGTTTGCAAGCACTGCGAAAACGCGGGTTGCCTTGAAGCTTGCCCGACCGGTGCAATCGTCCGGACCGAGTTCGAGTCGGTTTTCGTGCAGCACGACGTTTGCAACGGCTGCGGATATTGCGTGGTGTCTTGCCCGTTCGGCGTGATCGATAAGCGCGTGGAGGACGGGCGCGCGTTCAAATGCACGTTCTGCTACGACCGGCAGAAAGCGGGACTCGTGCCCGCGTGCGCGAAGACTTGCCCGACGCAATCCATCAAATTCGGGACGATCGAGGAAATGGAATCGCGCGCCCAGGAGCGCGTGACGGAATTGCGCGCGCGCGGATACTCGGACGCGCATGTTTACGACGCTCGCGGGACGAGCGTGGGGCGCTCGCATGCGCTTTTCATTCTGCTGGGCGAGCCGGAAGCCTACAATTTCCCGCCCGCGCCGGATGTGCCCACAGTGCATCTGCGATCGGCATGGACGGCGGCGACGGTCGCGGCCGCGGTGGGATTCCTGATCGTGTGCGCGGCGTTTCTTTTATGAGTCGGATGTGAATCGATGACCGAGCAGCCCAATCCGAGCAGGGAAGCGCGACTCGAAGCGATTCGCGAAGAGGCTGCGCGTACGGGCCGCGCCGCCGGCGCGGGCGTTGTGCCAGCGAACGGGCCCATGCCTGCAGCCACCGGTGCAGGCACGGACGGCGGCTATTACAACCTGCCGCTGCTGAAAGCGCCGGTCTGGACCTGGGAGGTCCCCCTCTATTTCTTCATTGGCGGCGTGGCAGGGGCTTCGGAAGCGATCGCTCTGGCGGCGAGGATCAGCACAAGAGCTGCCGCGCTCGAGCGTGCGGCGCTTTGGATCGCGGTCATTGGGGCGCTTGTTTGTCCGTTGCTGCTGATTGCCGATTTGGGGCGGCCGGGTCGGTTTCTGAACATGCTGCGGGTCTTCAAGTGGCGATCCCCGATGTCGGTAGGCGCCTGGACGCTCGTGAAATTTTCTGGCGTGGCAATCGTGGCCGTTGTGGCGAACGAAGCGCTCCACGCGGGAATCGCCCCAGGCCTGATGGGCGTGGTGACGTGGGTCGCGGAAATCGGCGGCGCGGTGCTGGGATTGCTTCTGCTCAGTTACACGGCGGTATTGCTGGGCGTGACGGCGGTGCCGGTGTGGTCGCAGAATCGGCGGCTCTTGCCCGGGCACTTTGTCGCGTCATCAATCGGGTCAGCATCGTCCATGCTAGAGCTGTTGGGTTTTCTCGTACCGGCCACGCAGATCGTCGGGCTGGCGGCATCGGTTTGGGAAACGATTGTGGGCATTTCGATCGAAGTGCGCGGGCGAGCCGTCGACGATTCGCTGCGTCGCGGGCGGTCGGGCTGGGCCGCGCGGATTGGCGGGACATTGGCGGGGCCGTTGGCGTTAGGACTCAGGATTTTCGAGAGTTCGTCAGCCGAAGGCAGGGAATTCGCGGCGGTCTGCTTTGTCGCCGGCGCCTTGACGAGCCGGTACGCGTGGCTTTGGGCTGGCCGGGCCTCGGCGGGGAATGCTCGGGCGCTGTTTGATCTACAGCGTGGCAGATAGTGCCGCTGGCGCGCTAAAGAGAGCTATGGCCGGTGCATTGCAGCACACCGAGGTACTTGCTCCACGGTCCCACAGCTTCTCGGTACTGGTGCGCCATGATCCTCGAGATTTGGTGTAGATGAGTCAGATCATGAACTGCCCAGGTCGCCAGCAGCTCTGACAAAGTCACCAGTCCAAAGGCAGGGTGCCGTCCGCGCCGTTCGAGGTCCTCTTCCCGCAAATTCAATGCCCGCAGTTCGCCCAGGTTTTCTGACCGCAGACGAGCGAATTCATCGAGTAGCTGTCCCAACGATTTACCTTGAATCACTTGCAAGTGGCCGGACATATCAAATGGATCAAATGTCCGTGCCTCACCAAACTGCAGCATCAGCTTCACCCTCGGCATCCAATCCGTGCGTTCGCCGTGAATCAGATGGCCTACCACATCGAGCGGGCTCCAGGTGTTTTCACCTTCATTTCGTAGCGTCCACGTTTCCGGTTGATCGCGCAGAAGCGCATCGAGAGCGGCGGGAGTGCGACTGAGAAGCGATATTGTGTCTTGCGGTTTATGCTCCATCATCCTTCCCCAATTCACAGACAGAGAATTTCCAGAGACCTCGATTGTAGCCCTTCCACCTAGCATGCGTCCGCAGTGCAGCCACGCAGAATGAATCAATGCGTCGTGTGGCGGCGACGGGACCACAGCCAGGTCAGCGTGGCCAGAAAAATGGTCGCGGCCAGGATGATGAATTCAAGGCGGCCCATTTGGGTCAGCAGGACGAGGCAAAAGGCCATCCCCAGAGTGGGGATCAAGTAGCCGGCGGGAACTCGGAAGACTTTCGCTGCCGGGTCGCGGCGCCGGAAGACGGGCACGGCGCCGCAGGTGACGCCGTATGTCAAGAGACGCGCCACGGCTGAGAGACTGGCGTTCCATTCGAAGTTACCTGAAAGAGCCAGCACCCAGCCCAGCCCCGCATAGAAGAAAATCGAGACCCATGGCGTGCGGAAGCGGCGATGGACGGCGCTGAAAAAGCGCGGGAAATCGCCCCGTTCGCCCAACGCGAACGTAAGTCGCGGCGTGCCGAGCATTGTCGCGGCGAACCAGCCCCACACCGAAACCATGGCGCCGATCGCGAGCAGCCAGCCGCCGGGCGCGCCCAGGAAATGCTGCGCGGCAGTCGCGAGCGGCCGGTCCGTGACCGTGCCGCTGGGGACGGTTCCCTGAAAAACAACCTGGATCAGCAAGTAGATGACGGTGACGATGCCCATGCCCATGAGCAGGGCGAAAGGTGCGTCGCGCCGCGCGTCGCGCATTTCGCTCGCGGGAAACATGGCGTTGTCGAAGCCGCCGAAAGCAAAGATGAGCAGGAGCACGGCCCGCAGCCAGTGGCCGTGGCCAGCGGGCGGCCAGGAGGCGAACGTGGCAGGGCGGAGGAAGAAAATGCCGACAGCGATGAAGATGAGGAGCGGAAGGAGTTTTGCGGCCGTGAGCAGGTTACTGGCATTCGCTCCCTGCTGTACGCCGCGAATGTTGATCACGGCCAGTAGCGCGAAGAGCGCGGTGATAATAATCCATCGCATCTCCGGCGAACGCGCCGGCGCCCAGATCGCTCCCAGGTACAGGACGAAGAGATTCGCGCTGGCGCCGGCGGCGGAGACGCGCATGAGCCAGGTGATCCAGCCGACTTGCAGGCCGATGAACGGGCCGAAGGCCTGGCGCGCGTAGAGGTATGGCCCGCCCGCGGAACGAAACTGGGCGCTCACCTCGGCGAAGCAGAGAACGATAACGCCGATGCCCAGGGCGGCGATGATGTAACCGATGGGGCTCGCCGAGCCGAGCAGCCCCGTGATGATCATCGGCAGGCCGAAAATGCCGCCGCCGATGACTGTATTGACGACGAGCGCAGTGATGTCCCAGCGGCCCAGGGCAGGGACGAGGCTGGGTTGGGCGTGGTCAGCAGCCATGGGCAAGATTCGGCAAGGTGCGCCGAAACTGTTTTCCCTTGGCGGCGCAGGCACACTCGCCTGGGCGCTTTTTGCGAACTGTCACAGGCATCATTGGGCTACGACGGGTTCGGCGGCCTCCGAACCGTTTTCCTTGCCAAACTCGCCTTCCCAGCGGGCGACGACCGCGGAGGCGAGGCAGTTGCCCACGACGTTAATGGTAGTGCGGCCCATGTCCATCAACTGATCGACGCCAAGCAAGAGAAGGATGGGCCCGTGCGGCAAGCCGAACTGGTCGGCGGTGGCGAGCAGGATGATAAAGACGGCGCGGGAGACGCCCGCGACGCCTTTGCTTGTGAGCATCAGCATGAACATCATGCCGATCTGTTGGCCCCAGGTGAGATGAATGCCGGCGGCCTGAGCGACGAAGATGGTTGCGAGAGAGAGATAGAGCGTGCTGCCGGCCAGGTTGAAGCTGTAGCCGAGCGGGATGACGAAGGCAACCGTTCTGCGGGGCACGCCAAGGGCTTCCATGGACTCCATGGCACGAGGCAGAGCGGCCTCCGAGCTGGCGGTGCTGAAGCCGATCGTTGCAGGCTCGGCGACAGCGCTCACGAAGGCGCGTACGGGAACACCGGCGATAAGCGCGGCCGGGAGCAGCACGCCGAAGAGGAAAAGGAACAGCGCGACGTAGAGCGTGGCCACTAGTTCGCCGAGGTTGTACATCGCGCGGAAGCCGGTGGTCGAGACGGTGTAGGCGATGGCGCCCGCGATGCCAGCCGGGGCGAGCAGCATGACGAGGTTCGTGAACTTGAACATCGTCTCGGCGAGACTTTCGGAAAAGGAAACGAGCGGTTTGCGCTTCTCCCCGGGCACCATGGCGAGAGCAATGCCGAAAAGGATGCTGAAGACGACGACCTGCAGAATCTGGTTTTCGGCAACGGATTTCGCGATGTTCTCGGGGAAAACGTGCAGGATGAATTGGGCGGCGGTGGGCCGCGTGGCGCTGACTCCCGCGGCTCCGCCAAGCGTTTTCGGCAGGGCCATGCCGATGCCGATGTGCGTCAGGTTGATTGCCCCCAGGCCGAGGAAAAGGGCGATCGTGGTCACCACTTCGAAGAACACGATGGCTTTGATTCCCATCCGGCCCACTTGTTTGAGATCGGAATGGCCGGCGATGCCACTGACGAGGGTGGCGAAGAGCAGCGGAGCGATGATCACCCGGATCATCCGCAGGAAAATATCCCCGAGAATCTTGAGATGTGCGGCGGCGTGGGGAAAATCGGCGCCCAACTCGGCTCCGAGCACCATGCTGACGAGAATCCAGCCGGTGAGCGTGCGGTTGAGGAATGCGTAGCCGAAGAGGCAAGCCAGCGCCAGCCAGCGCACCGTGAATCCCACGGCCGGAGGCACGCCAACGCCATGGCTCGCGGCGAGATGGAGAACCGCGGCGACGAAATAGAGAAAGAATCCGACGATCAGCAGCTTGCGCTTCATCTGCGGAGCGGTTTCTATACCACAGGTTGGCTCACACTTCCATCGGAAGCGTGCGCAGGCGCGAGTGGGCCGTCCGGATTCCGAGCCAGTGCACGGTGGGGCACCAGGCGGGGCAACCCTGTTGACGGACCTTGGTTCCTAAGCATACTTAGCCCCACAGGCAGGGGAAGAACGGGGATCGCATAAGGGGAAAGCTTCGTTGAAACGGCATGCCACGATCGGCCGTATTCCGGGCCGCGGAATAGCGGCCGCTGCGGGAGCGTGCATGGCGCTGTGTTGGCCGGCGGCGCGCGTTCTGGCGCAAGAGAATGCGGCGCCGCAGGTAAACGCGGGACGCGCCGTTGCGGCCCCGGCCCGCTGCGGAGAGTTGACGGGCCAACTGCTGACGAAGACCGGGTACGCGGACGCGCTGCGAGGCGCCACGGAAATTTCGCGAATGGAGTTTCAAACCGGGCTGTCGGAAATCCCGAATCTGAACGACGCGGAGCGAAGCCAGGCGAACGCGGCATTCGCGCGAGCATTCGATCCCACGCGATTGCGCTCGAGCGTGCGTTCGCAACTGATTGCAAAGTGCGACGTGGCGACCTACGAGGCCGTGCTCGCCTCACTCGCATCCCCTTTGGCATTGCGAATGCGGCGCCTGGAGGATGCGTCGGGGACCAAGGCCGGCGCCGAGGCGCTGCGGACGTATTACGACCATATGCAACAGAACCCGCCCGGCGAGGACCGCGTGGAGTTGATGGAGCGGCTGGAGAAGAGCCGGCACGAGATGGAGTTTCTCCAAAATCTTTTGTTTGTGATGGCGAGGGAAACTGCCGCCGGTTTCGGTGAGCCGGTTCCCAGCGATACCGACATCCGGGCTTCGATGCAAGGCGCCCTCCCAATGGCGCAGCAGATGATCCTGCTGCGGGAACTCGGGGTGTATCGCGACGCCCCGGACAAGGACCTGGTCCAGTACACGGCCATGTGGTTGAGCCCGGCTTTTCAACGGTTTAACCGGATCTTGGGCGAGTCATTTGACGCCGCATTCGGCACGGGGGTGCGCCAAGCGGCGCAGGCCGTCAGGCCATTTCTGAAACGGGCCGGTTCGAAGCCAGCCCGATGAAATTCACGGTATCGGCAACCCTTGGGCGGGTTTGGTAATCACAAGGGTTGTCAAGAGAGAAAGAGGAAACGCATTTGGCAATCGGCGTGCAAAACGGGAAGCCAATCAGTGGCGGCGCCTTCCAGCGCCGGGGGAACCCGTAGTTAACCGCGAATGCCAAACGAGGCGTCTCCGGCGCCGAGGAGGAATCGATGCCGATCATCGAAAAACAATGGACGACGACGGTCGAACAACCTGTCTCGATCGAAACGGGTGGTGTCCATCTCAAGGGCGACCTGATCGTTCCCGAAGACGTGTTTGGCTTGGTGCTGTTTGCCGCCGGGGGTGAGATGAGCCGGAGCAGTTCGCGGAGTCGGCGCATCGCGCGTGAATTCGAAAACCAGGGGCTGGCGGTATTGCTCGTGAATCTGCTGACGCCAGACGAGGAAGAGGAAAACCTGGATACAGGACGCTTCCGCGCCGATGTCCCGCTGCTCGCAAGCCGGCTGACGGCTATTCTGGACTGGGTGGACCGGCAGCCCGAGTTTCGCGATTTGCCGGTGGGAATTTTCGGGCAGGGCGTGACGGCAGCGGCCTCGCTCGCGGCGTCAGCCGATCAGCCGAGCCGGCTGGGCGCGGTCGTTTGCCGAAGCGGGCGCGCGGACTTGGCTGGAAGCGCTCTGGCAAAAGTCCGAGTGCCAGTGCTGCTTTTGACGAGCGGCGCCGATGAGAAGCTGGTCGGGGCCAACGAATCAGCTTTGCTACGACTCTGCGGATCGCTGCGCAGGGAACTGGTCCTGATTCCCAGCACGCCGTCGCGGGTCGATGAAGAGGACGAGATCGAAGCGGTGGCCGATCTGGCTACCGACTGGTTCAGCGAGGCGTTGATCGAGCTTTGCTGATTGTTTTTCTGGAATGGGGCCCGGCTTCGGCTGGGCCCCGCGCCACTGACCCTGGATTGCTCGTGCTGGGGAATGTGTGGCGCCTGGGCCGATCTGATTTCCGCCTCGGAGATTGCCTCTTTTCGCCGCGCCGAAATCCGCATTCCCGACTGCGAAAATCCCCGAATTTCCCGAAGCGCTCGAGCGCAAGTCCGTCAGGCACCTTCGGCTTGGGTGAGGTCCTGTTCTGGCGAGAGATCTCGATGCATCGGGCAGGTAGGTCCACGGACCGTCTGCCCCTGTCCATTGGCAGGGCGCCGGATCAGCTAGTTTGCCTGTGTTGTGCTCGCCGGCTGTAGCGGCTGCGTGAGCTTGTTTTCCAGCCAATCGAAAACGCCGGAGAGCCCTCCGCTCGAAGTGGTGACCTGATTCCAGTCTCCCGGCGCGTTCCACAATTGACGGAATTTGTCCCAATAGACGCGGCGTGTTGCGGCGTCGTCCTTCAGTCCGCCTTGATCTACCCTGAATTCAGGCGGAGGCGTGTCGGGGAGTGCGGTGCCGTAGGGATACTTGTGCTCGAGGTCGTTGACGGCGAGCATCCAGTAAGCTTGAGAGAGTTGGTACTGGCGCGCGCGTTCCTTGGCGCCCCAAGCCGGATTTTGGACAACGAACCCGGCGGGTGGATCGGTCTTGAGCTGCATCACGACGGCCTTCTTTGCTGACGCGATGGGCATGAAGCGGAGAATAATCACGGTGATCGCCGCGGCCAGCGCGATGATGGCAACGCCCATGAACAGGCGGCCAAGGATTCCGCCGGAGTCCTCCGTGTCGCCTGCCGCTTTGCCATCTTTCTCGAGAGGCGCGGAGCCTTTGCGGCTTCCGGAAGGCGAGTGCTGATTGATTTCCAGCCAGACGGTCTCGCGCTTTCGCTGCAGCCATTCCTCCTGCTCGCGTTCGAGATCCTGGACGTTGCGCGTAAGCATCTCGTGGAAGCGGCGCGTAGCCATTTCCATGGATTCATGCGTGAGATCGGAGAGTTTCTTCTGGGAATCGTCGATGAAGCCCTGGCGTGAGGTCTTCATTTTTTCGTCGAGCGAGGCTAGGGCCGTATCGACATGGCGCTGGAGTTCGAGAGTGGAGCGTTCGGCGAGTTCTCGCGCGGTCTTGTCGAGTTCTGCGGTGATGGACTCGAGCATGTCCCGCTGGAAGCCTTGCCGGCGCAACTCTTCCATGGCGGCTTCACGCAGGCCCTTGCGGTAGTTCTGCATGCCGGACTGGATCTCGCTCTCCATTTCCTTGCGAACGGTCTGGATCTGTTCGGCGGCCTGGCGTGCTGAGCGGTTGAGGTGTGTGGCGGTTTCTTCGCTCTCGCGGCGGACGGCCTGCGTGCGTTCCTCCCACCAAACCGAGAGTTGGCGGCGGTAATCCTCGGTGACGGCCTTGCCGGCGGCTTCGACAGAGGACTGCGCTTCCTCGACTTTGCGGGCGATTTCCTCGGCCACGTTGCGCCGCGAGGCGGTCGCCTGGTTCTCCACCGTCATGCGCGCCGATTCGGCGTGTTCGCGAATCTGCTGGGTAGAGCGCGAGAGCACCTCGTTGGCGTTGGTGCGAAGAGAGTTGGTGGCTTCGCTGATGGCGCGCTCGATGGCGCCGCTCTTGCGCATCTCCTCCATCGCGGAATCGAGCAGGTGGGCCTGGTGGTCGCGGGCGCGATTCTTCAGGTCCGCTTCAATCTCGCTCTGCACGGTGCGGAGCTGGCTGGCGGCCTGTTGGGCGGCCTGGGCGAGACCCTGGGCGTTCGTTTCCGATTCGCGACGGGCCGTTTGCGACCGCTCTTCCCACCACTGGGCGAGGCGGCCGCGGTGCTGCCAGGAAATGTTTTCGAGCGAAGCCTCGACGCCCTCGAGCAGTTTGCGCGAGGCGCCTTCCATTTCCCTGGTGATCGCGGCGCGGGAAGTGTCGGCCTGTTCGACGAGCTGGCGCGACGATTGTTCGAGGAAACGGACCGCGTTCTTTTCCAGTTCGACGAGGGCCTGATCCATCACCTTGCGCTCGAAACCGCTCTTGCGGGCCTCGTCGAGCGCCGATTCGAGCCACTGTTTCTGCTGTTCCTGGAGCCTGCCGCGCAGCGCGGATTCGGTTTCCCTGGAGATGGTCTCCAGCCGCGCGGCAGCCTGCTCCGAAGCGAGGCCGAAGCCGCGGCTGATTTCGTCGGCGCGGCGGCGCGTCGCATCGGTCTGCTCATCGAGCCAGCGCGAGATGCGCGTCTGGTATTCCTGCTGCACGGATTGGCCGGCGGTTTCGAGCCAGCCGCGGCCGGCTACGTCGAGTCTCTGCTGCGTTTCGGCGATGAATTTTTCGGCGGTCTTGTCGAGGGCGCCCGACAAGCCGGAGAGCGCCATTTCGGATTGCTTGCCAAGCTCGCCTGCCGAGCGTGAGACGAGTTCGCGCGCGGCCTGTTCGATCTGCTTGCGGGCATCGGCGACCAGCTCGTCGCGGAAGCGGTTGCCGCGCAGCTCCGCGGTGGTCTCTTCGATGAGCCGGCGGCCCTGCTCGCGTGCGGCGATCTGGAGCTGTTCCTCGGCGGTCTTGCGCGCGGATTCGAGTTGAATTCGGCCCTGATCTCCGGCCTTGGTGACGGTGTCAATGGCGGCGCGGGAACGTTGCTCCCAGGCTTCGGCAATGCGCTGCTGCTGCTCCTCCAGCGCGCCCTGCATGGCGGCCCGGGCAGAATTGGCGAGCGTCTGCTCGGCCGAAGCCAGCCGTTCGGTGAGCCGGCCCATGGCCTGCTCGGTCCGCTCCTCGATGCGCTTGGCCGAGCGCTCGAGGATCTGGTCGGTCATCCGCTGAAGGTCTTCGGCGGCGTTCTGGAATTTCGCCTGGCTGATGCCTTTTTTCTCGAGTTCGGCCGCGGCGACTTCGACGGCGCGCCGGTATTCCTCCACCTGGTTCCGGAAACTGGTTTCGATGCGCTCCTCGGCGGCGTGCAGGCGCGCCATCGCCCGCTCGGAGGCCTCGGAGAGATTTTTCGCGCCGTCTTCCGACTGGCGTCGCGAATTCTCCGACTGTTCCTTCAACCATTGCTCGATTTGTTCACGGTCTTGCTGGCGCGCGGCTTGCGCGGTGATCTCCAGATCGTGGAAACCGGTTTCAATGCGCTCTTCGACGGCCTGCAAGCGCGCCATGGCCTGCTCGGTAGCCCGGGAAAGATTCTGCAGTCCTTCCTGCACCTGGCGTCGCGAAGTTTCCGCCTGATCGACCACCCAGCTTTCGATCTGGCCACTATCTTCGACTCGTGGAGCGCCGGATTCGACCGTGGCCCGGGTCAACTGCTCGATTTTG
Organism: Acidobacteriota bacterium; assembly: GCA_028877145.1. Lineage (GTDB taxonomy): Bacteria > Acidobacteriota > Terriglobia > Acidiferrales > UBA7541 > JAKASX01. Next base: position 14,395 of record JAGWOX010000042.1, read on the forward strand.
GCCTGAGCGGTGTCGAGCAGTTCGGTGTAGTGGTTTCTTAATTCGTCGGCGAGGGAAGCGCGCGACACATCCAGTTGATCGCGCAACTCGCGCCGCGCTTCATCGAACCATTGCCTGGCTTCGGTGCGGAATTCCTGCGCCGCTTCCTCGATAGGCCTTTCCGAGCCGATGGCCCCATGGTCGACGCCGTTGAGGGCCGTTTCCAGGGCGCGACCGTAATCCTCCACGCGTTCACGGAGGCTGGATTCAATCTGCTCCTGCGCGAGGCGCAGCTGTTCGATGGCTTCCTCTGTGGCGCGCGTGATCGTTGCGACGTCCTCGCCTTTGGTTCCACGACCTGAGGGCGGTTTCGAGGCGGGCCGGCGCGGCTCACCCTTAGGCTCCTTCTCATCGGCGCCGATGTCCGGCGCCGTTGGCGTTTCCAAGCCAACGCTCTCGCTAGAGCGGCTCTCGCGTTGGGCCAGCAGGCGGTCCGCCAGGCTTTGCGCTCCCGACGCGCTCGATTCCTGCAACTCATCGAGTTCCCGCCCAAGCAGCGCCGCCAGCCGGTCCGTGAGAACCGTATCGCCGTGCGCGCCTGCTCCCTTGCGAGGGGGATCCTCGTCGGGACGCCAGATATTCTTCAGGAGACTCACAATTGCCCTCCCACCTGCTGATTCGCGACGGGGATTTGCGCTGTGCTGTGAACGCTCGCCATTCTTCCCTTAACGCGACACGACTTCCTTGCCGCAGCCCCTTGTGTCAGAGGGCGGCGACAGTGCGCTCGAGAGGTGCCTTCTTTATAACGTCCCCATTATTGCCTAAATCATTAACTGTAAAGAGTAAATGTTTTGGATTGTCACCAGTTAGACAATTACGGTAGGTGGAGTACTGGAACTTAAAATGCCAGTCCTGATATATACCATAAAGTAACGTAAATCGTTTCGAACCAGTGTTCCGCAAAGGCACAAGGGTCGAAGCGAACGCATTTTTCATGGTTCCGCAGCCTTCTCCGCGACTTCGGAGAAAACGAATCCGAAGCTTTCCGGAGGCGGGATTTCCGCCGTCCGACCGTACTCATGGATCACGATTTGGAGGCTCTGGATTTTCGCCTGATAGAGGCTGGCGAGGTTGTTATATCGGATCAGAACGTTGCCGAGCCAGAAGGGGTGATATTGGCGGCGCCACAGGTCGGCGTAGTCGGCTTCGAGTTCCGTGGTTTCGTTGCGCAAATCCTCGAGGCGTCCGTTTGTGGACGTAATCCGGTACAGATCGCGATAGACCTGGGAAGAATTGACCATGTGGAGGTAGGCGTCGCGATAGAGGCTGTCGATTTCAGCCGTGTATTGGATTTTCATGCCGAGAGCGTCGAGGCGCCGGGCGGCGAAGATCAGATCGTCGAGCGTTTCGGCGTGCAGGTGCGCGGTGGCGCGCTTGGCATAGAACGTGGCGAGAGCGCCCTCCGCGTCGAGGCGAACCTGCTGCACCTGGGACCGTGTTTCCACGGCGAATCGAGCGCCGGAGGGAGTAAAGGGATCGAGCCAGAAATCCTGGTCATTTGCGCCGCCGAAACCGGCGTCGTCCAGCAGATCGTTCACCTGGGCGAGCTTCTGAATGGCGCCGGCGAAGGCATGGCCAGGAGCGCGATAGAAGGCCCAATCATAGTTGGCCCAAAAATCGTCGATTGACGATTGGCCTCTCTGCCAGGAGCAGGCGGCGCCGAAGACGATCGCGGGCCAGGTCATGTCGATGAGCGATTCGCCGTCATCGTTCCAGGTCGTGTTCAGCATCCCCTCCGAGCCGAGTTTCTGGCCGTCTCGCGTGAAATTGCGGATGTTGACGAAGGCGCTGTCGAGATCGGGGAAGACGCGTTTCCAATTCCCGGCGCCGGGGGAAACCCACGTCGGGATGCCTGACTTCTTGTAGGGCGCGAGCAGCGGTACGAATGTATCGGCGGGGCTGTAGTCCCATGCGACGGCAATCATGTCCTTGGGAAGCAGGTTAAGCAGTTCCGGATGCTTGACGGCGATATCGCCCCAGAAAAGAATTTTCTTGTGGTAAGGGCTGAGGATCGCATCGACGCGTTTCAGGAAGTCGATATATACGCGGCCGATTCCCTCTTTTTCGGCGAGCGCTTGGGTTTGGCCCAGGCCGAGTTGTGTAGTTTCGTCGGCGCCGATGTGGAAGAACGGACCGGGGAAGAGCGGCACCAGCTCGGTGAGCAGGCTATGAATGAGCGCGAAAGATCCTGGCTGAAGTGGCGTGAGGACGTCGCCGTGAGGGATTTCGGCGAGGTTGTTGTACGTCTCGAGGCGCAAGAGCTTGTGGAGATGGCCGAAGGCCTCCTGCTCGGGAAGGATAGTCACGTGATATTGCCGGCCGTAGGCCACGATCTGCTTGATTTCTGCGGCCGTGAGTGACGGGCCTTTGGGCGCGACGAGGGGCTCGCTCTGGAAATCGAAAACGTTTTCCATGTAGAGGCCGAGAAGATTGATCTTGTAGGCGGAGATCGTGCGAATCTGGCTTTCCAGGTAGTCGAGCGTGGGGATGGGTCCCCGGCTGATATCGTCCTGAACGCCGCGCCACGTCATGGCGGGCCAGTCGCGAATCGAGACGGCGGGACAGGACGGCCGGCCTTCCGGATCGGGACGCAGGAGCTGGCGCAGGGTTTGGACTCCATAGAAAACACCCTGGGCGGTGCGCGCGGCGATGACGATGCGAGCCGGCGCGGCGTCGAGGACGTAGCCTTGACCGCTGAAATTGGGGCTGATGGATAGGCCCTGTTTTTCGAGCAGGGATTCCAGATTGCGGTCTTCTTCGCCCGCGCGGCCAAGGAAAATCACGCGGCCGGACCGGGGAAGGGACTGCTCGGAGCGGATGCGGGGCTTGCGGCCGGTGAGGCGCTCGATTTCGGCGGCGAGGATTTGCGCGGCGAGGCGATCCTGCTGCACGTGCGCGCGGGTTATGACGATCTCCGTTTTCGGCGTAAGGAGGAATTCGCCGGACTGCGTCTTGATCTGGCGAGGCTGCGGAATCAGATGGAGCGCCTGCGCCCGAACGGGGCTGGAAGGGAGGATCATCAGGATAAAAATCAGGGTAGCAAAGGTCGCTTGTCGGAATTTCATCGGTTTGTCGATCGCGAGTCGCCGATCGCAAAATTCTCCAGGTGAATTTTCTCCCTCGCAGCATAGGCGGGATCGCGCCGCTGTCAAGTCCCTTGGCGCCTTTTCGTCATAATTTTTTTGGGAAACGGCGGAGGTCATCCGGATTGTCGGCAACGCGGGGGCAAGGCGAAGAATTCCTTGGACCGGGGAATCCTCGCCTGTGGCCGGGGAATCTCATGGTGAAGGAGGAATCAAGCCCATGGCACTGAGCCAAGCATTGCTTCCCGAGTTCGAGCATGAAATGGCAAATACGCGCAAGACTCTCGAGCGCGTGCCCGAGGACAAATTCGGCTGGAAACCGCACGAGAAATCGATGGAGATGGGACGGCTGGCGATCCACCTGGCCGAAATCCCTGGCTGGACCGAGCACACGCTGATGATGGACAGCCTGGACGTGAATCCGCCGGGTGGTGAGGGCTACAAGCCTGCCGAGGTGAAGAATCGTAAAGAGCTGCTGGCGTTATTCGACAAGAACGTGGCATCGGCGCGGTCGGCGATTGCCGGTGCGAGCGACGCGGATTGGATGAAGACCTGGACGCTGCTGAACGGCGGAAACGTCGTGTTCACGCTGCCCAAGGTCGCGGTATTGCGCGGCTTCGTAATGAGTCATTCCATCCATCACCGGGCGCAGCTGGGCGTCTACTTGCGGCTGAACAATTTGCCGGTGCCTTCAATTTACGGGCCTTCGGCCGACGAAGGCGCGTTCTGAGTCCATAACGCCTGCTGGGTACGGGCGATCGCGCCGCCAATCATTCGGTTCATCGTTGGCGCAAGTCGGGTTATACTTGCGACTGAACGAGGTGCCGGCGCCGTCGAGGGAACGGGGCCTTGGGCCGATGAGCCGTGTTTCGGGATTCGGGGCGCTCATTGGGACCGAAGTTGCCGGCGTCCTGTGAGCAAGCATGCCAAGAATGTCCCCTCGTGCAGCGGTAATCTTCCTCGCGGCGCTGGTGTTGCTGTGGGTAGCGTTGCCACGTCTGCAGCCTGCGTCGGATGACGCCGGCACGGTGCGCGAAATGGAATCGCGGCTGGCGCAAGCGGCCGCGAAGGGCAATGCGAAGGCGCTCGACGGGATCGTGGCGAACGATTTCTTCGCTGTCGACGCTGACGGGAATCCGGAAACGCGTTCGACCGTGCTCGACCAGCTTCGCACCAACCCCTGGAACGTCCAGGCGTTCCAGCAGCAGGACCTCGAAATTCACCTCTACGGGCAAACCGCCGTCTCGACGGGTGTGGATCGGGTGCAGGCGCGCGATGCGAGCGGGCGCGACCGTAGCGGGGTTTACCGGTTCCTCCATGTATTCCAGAAACGAAACGGGCGCTGGTGGCTGATTGCCGGTCAAGGCGCGCGCCTGCCGGGGCCGTAGGCACTTCCTCCACATTGCTGGCGTGAGCGATTCGGCTCTTTCTGCCTCTTGTGTAGCGCCGCCTTCCAAGGCGGCACATTGTCGTGCAAAGGGACAAACATATGGCGCCCTGTGCCCGCCGCCACACAAACTCGGCGCGGCTCAATTCAGTCCACTTAGACAGTCCGCTTCCTTCACCCACCGCCAACGCGGTAAGCTGACGCGCCGGAGCATCCATCCCGATTTCCCTTTTTGGCTCCCGTGCCGGTCCGCGCCGAAAGGGAGCGAAATCGTCCAGCCCTGAAAAAGCAAACTCCTTGAAAAGACGCACGTTATATCGATTTTTCGTTCGACACGCGTCCAGCCTTAAGCCACTTGAGTGACACTTCGCGTGCAGATCGGCACGCAAGGGAAACCACAGAAAACGCGAGAGTTACTGCCCCGCCCCTTCCACGCCGTTTAGCCGCCAAAACCCGCAGTGACACTTGGCACAGCGCGCGATATGTTTGTCCCTTTGCACGACAATGTGCCGCCTTGAAAGGCGGCGCTACACAAGCTCCGAGCGGAGGCAGAAAGAGCCGAATCGCTCGTGGACAGAGAAGTCTTGTGAGAAATGCTGGCTAAAGCCCTCCTGATCTTGCGGCCTTTATGTCGCGGCTTAAGCCGCGACCCCCGAATTCGGGGGCCTCTTTTCGCAAACTTTGAAGCCGTGCCCTTACGAAAAAGCGGGCCGCCATGCTACGCAGACTCCTGAAGCAGTGCGGCAATGGGCCGGGGTGCGCCTTCATGGCTTCAGCTACGTTCGGGCACGGGCGGCCGCCCATTTCCAGGGCGGAATGCCGGTTTTACTCTTGCTGATGCCGTAGCCCGGTATGCGCGGTCGTTCGGCTCGCGGCTCCGCATCGCTCTGCTTCAGTTTTGGCATGAGGACCTCCGATGTCAGCGTGCTGGGTTCCAAGCTGCTGCCGGGAGGCGCTCCCGGGAACCGTGGTCGGGAATAGATTCCGGTTTGTCCGTATACGTCGAGGTGGATATGCGAGAAACTCTCACGCAACCCGGTCACCCGTGCGCAGCGGCTGGCGTAGCACCTTGCTCGGAGGCCGGTCCGCGGACTCCGATAGTGATCAGCCAGAGCATCACTGCCAGCTCTGCGAAGACGGCTGGCTGCGCCGCTTTAAACGCGAGATCGTTGTAGCTCGGCGCCAGCAACGCCACCGTGCTCAGGCCCATCCAGGCGAAGCCATCGAGCAGCAACCAGAAGCCCAGTAGTCGCGGGATGAAGTGCGAACGCGCGATCAGCAGTCCGAACGGCAGCAGCCACAGGCCCCAGAACATCTCGTTGACGGCGAGCCCTTGGCCGTGAAGGCGCAGGAACAGCATGGCCACGGCCTCACGCTGCGGCTGCGTCAGCGGGCCGGCGAATTCACTGCCACGCAGCACCAGGATTGCCGCGAGGTTATTCAGTTCATTGAGAAAGCCGATTCCCACCGATATCGCGACGAAGATGACCAGTAACGACGAGAGCGCCTTGCTGACGCCGTTGAACAAGCGATAGAGCGCCAGAGCCATGACGATCCAGAGAGCCATGCCAAGCAGCCAGATGACCACGCTCGTGCGCAACAGCATCTCATGGGCAAGCAGGTTGGCGGCCGTCGCAGCCGCGTCGCCCCGGACCATAATCTTGTTCGGAACGTACAGCAGGCAGAATGGGCCCGGGGCCGCAAACAGGAAGTAGAGCCAGCCTGCAATGCGGGCGTCACGCTTGGCGGGAACCATTTCGTGTCCCTCCCGGTTGATTGTGGCGATTATACGGCAGCGGGAGCGCCGAAGTTCCGAATACTCCGCGCCTCCCCGCCATTTGTCCGCATCGTCGGCGATCCGGAAACCAGCGAGCCGGCCGCGGTGACGTCAGACCACTTGCCTAAGCCGCCTTGACGGAAGAAGGGACCTAAGTTCGAAGCCGCTCCATCCCCTTTGGCCCGCTTTGAAGTGACCGCTGAGGAAGCGAGGCAGCGGGTTGGGGGCTCATGCAGAACCTGGCCGCGGGCCGGCTTCAGGGGCTGAAGCCCTCTCTCATTCGGGGTTTCATGTCGGCGCTTCCCGACCCCAAAACGTCGGGACGCAGAACGCGCGAAAGCTCCGACCCCCGAAACTGGAGGTTTTGCAATGCGCTCTAGTGATTCGGAATGACTAACAGCGTAAAGCTTCCTGGGATCATTGGTCCGCGCCGGAAGCGCATGCGTCCTCGGGGAGGCTCGTTGGGATTGGGCGGAGGTGGAGGGCCGAATTTGGCCGTGACGGAATAAAGCGTGTGGGTTGAGGTGTCGCACTCCATAGTCCGCGCGCCGGGCTCGGTCTTCACGTTGCCATGCACGGTGAATTTGTCGGGCGACTCTTCGCGCACGATGGTGATGGCGCCCTCACCCACCGAGGCGAAAG
>JAGWOX010000302.1 GCA_028877145.1 Acidobacteriota bacterium
CGCGACTCTTTCTCAGGCACATGTGATTTCGAGCGTGATCTTCATTCTGGGTGTCGAGCTTTCGGCTCGATCATATCAAGACTCGGCTCACTTCGCATCGAGTCGCCTGCAACGATCTTTCTGGAGCCACTCGCGGACCAGGAGTAACATGGCGAGTTCGCGAGCGAACCTCGGCGCTCGATTCCCCGAGCAACGCACCCTATCATGTGCGCCTCTTCGCAGCAACCATTGGCGATTGAATTTCACGGCGTCGGCTTTCGCGCACCCGACGGACGGCCCATTCTAGGCGAGTGGTCTGTGGGAGTGCGTGACGGCGAAACTCTGGTACTTCTTGGTCGCAGCGGCTCGGGCAAAACAACCGCGCTCAAGCTGATCAACCGCTTGCTCGAACCCTCCGAGGGCGAGGTGCGGGTCGAGGGCCGCTCGACGCTTGACTGGGATCCGATCGCACTCCGACGCCGCATCGGCTACGTGATCCAGGAAGTGGGCCTTTTCCCCCATTTCACCATCGCACGCAACGTTGCCCTCATACCCCGGCTCGAAGGCTGGCCGGAAGAGAAAATCAGCGCCCGCGTCGACGAACTGCTACGCATGGTCGGGCTCGATCCCGGCCGATTCGCGGAGCGTCTTCCGCGCGAGCTTTCCGGCGGCCAGCGCCAGAGGGTCGGCGTCGCCCGCGCGCTTGCCGCCGACCCGCCCATCTTGCTGATGGACGAACCGTTCGGCGCGCTCGACCCGCTCACCCGCGTCGAACTGCAGCGCGAATTTCGGGCGCTTGAGGCACGTCTGGCGAAAACCGTGGTTTTCGTCACGCACGACCTCACGGAAGCATTGCGCCTCGCGACGCGCATCGGCTTGGTCGAGGGCGGGCGGCTGGCCGGGGTCTATAGACCGGAGGAGTTTCTGAGTTCACAAGATCCTGTGGCGTCGGCCTACGTTGCGGCATTTCGCGGCGAGGAGGACAGATGAACCTGTGGGCCGTATTGGCGGCGCATCGGCAAGAGATACTGACGCTGACCGGCGAGCATCTCTGGTTGGTGGGCGCCTCGATGGCCATCGCGCTCGCAATCGGCATCCCGGCCGGAATACTCCTGGCTCGCCGCCCGCGCCTGCGGACGCCGGTGCTCGGCTCCGCCAATGTGATTGAGACGATTCCCAGCCTCGCCCTGTTCGGTTTCCTGCTCACGGTTCCGTGGATCGAGCAGCGCGCCGATCGCCAGGCCATCACGGCGCTTGCCCTCTATGCTCTGCTCCCGATCATCCAGAACACCTATGCCGCCATCACCGGCGTCGATCCGGCAGTGCGCGAAGCGGCGCGCGCCATGGGAATGACTCCCAACCAGATCCTCCGCCAGGTGGAATTGCCGCTCGGCTTGCCGGTGATCCTCGCCGGCGTCCGCGTTGCCACAGTCCTCACCGTCGGCATCGCCACCATCGCTCCGGCCATCGGCGCCGGCGGTCTTGGCGAGTTGATCTTTCGCGGCATCGCCATGGTCGACAACGACCTGATCCTCGCCGGCGCGATCCCGGCGGCCCTGCTGGCCCTCGCCGCCGACTTCCTGCTCAGCGCGGTGGAGCGCAAACTGCGGCGGGCGCGGTGAGATTCACGAAACTCGCTCTCGCGATCAGCCTGCTCGTCCCTCTCGCCGCGTGCGGCCCGGCGCGTGCCGATACGATCGTCGTCGGCTCGAAAAATTTCACCGAACAGCTTGTCCTCGGAGAAATCATCGCGCAGCAGATCGAGGCGCACACTCGCCTCCACGTCGAGCGCCGCTTCTACCTGTGGGGAACGTATATCTGCCAGCAGGCCATCCTTGCCGGCCGCATCGACGTCTATCCCGAATACACGGGCACGGCGCTTACCGCCATCCTCAAGCTGAAACCTGAGGGAGACCCCGGCGCCGTTCTCGAGCGCGTCCGCAACGAATATGCGAAAAAGTTTCATCTCGTCGTCGGAAAGCCCTTCGGCTTCAACAACGGCTTCGCGCTCGTGGTGCGCGGCTCCGATGCCCGCCGCCTTCACTTGCGAACGATCTCCGACGCCGTCCCCTACGCCCCCAAATGGCGCGCCGGATTCGGCTACGAATTCATGGAGCGGCCTGACGGCTATCCTTCGCTCAAACGCGTCTACGGCCTGCGGTTCGCCTCCATACGCCTGATGGACCTCGGACTGCTCTACCGCGCCCTGCTCGGTCACGAGGTGGATCTCGTCGTGGGCAACGCAACCGACGGCCTGCTCGCCGCGCGCGATATGGTCGTGCTGGAAGATGACAAGCACGATTTCCCACCCTATCAGGCGGTTCCCATCCTCCGCTCGCGGATTCTCGAGCGTCATCCCCAGCTCGTCCCGGTCCTCGACGCCCTTGCCGGAAAAATCACGGAGGAGGACATGCGCCGCCTCAACTACGCGGTCGAAGGAGAGCACCGCAACGTGAAGGAGGTGGTCCATGAATTTCTGCTGGCAAAGCAGTTGATCCGCCCGCTACAGCAAAGGAAGTAGAAAAAGCGGCGCAAACGTTCGGCAGACTTGGGATTCCTGGTGATGATTCCGGGAGTGGGGTTTCACACGCTGATAATGCGGTTGCGCACCGCGTAGTACACGAGCTCGCCTATCGAATGCAAATTCAGCTTTCGCATGATGTTTGCGCGGTGCGTTTCCACGGTCTTGACGGAAATGGAGAGCGCGGTGGCCGCTTCTTTATTGCTCTTTCCCTCCGCCAGCAGTTGCAAAAGCTCGCGTTCGCGCGAAGTGAGCCGGCTGCGCGGCATGGTTCGGTTCGCCGGCTCTCCGCCGCCATGTAAATAGCCCGAAAGCACGAGCTCCGCCACGCGAGGCGTGAAAAACGGCCGGCCTTCGCCGAGCGCCTCTACAGCAGCCACCAGATCGCGGCCTGCATCGGACTTGAGCACGTAGCCACGCGCCCCCGCTTCGAGCACCTCGTGGACCACCTCATCGGAGTCGTGCATCGTGAGGATCAGCACCTGCGTGCGCGGTGACGCGCGTAGAATGCGGCGGGCGGCTTCCAGGCCGTTTAGTTCGGGCATCGTGATGTCGAGCACGACGACATCCGGCTTCAACGCCTTTGCCTTCTCCACCGCCTCACGGCCGGTGGCGGCTTCTCCGCAGATTTCCCAGCTTGGCTTTGCCTGCAGTAGCGCCCGCAGGCCGCGCCGCACCACCTCGTGATCGTCGGCCAGCATGATCCGCATGGTGTTCGATGACCTCGCTTCCCTGCAGCCGAAGGAACGCCCGAACGGTCGTGCCTTGCCAGGAGGATTCGATATCCAACCGCCCGCCCAGCTGTTTCACTCGCTCCCGCATTCCCGCGATTCCAACACCCAGCGAGGCCACACCGCTCTCGCCTCGATCGAGCGCTCCCGGGCGAATTCCTTGTCCTTCGTCACGGACCTCGAGCCGGATTTCACCGTCGACGCGCGCCAGGAGAATCGTCGCCCTCGCGCTCCCGGAATGGCGATGCACGTTCGTCAGGCTTTCCTGCACGATGCGGAATAGCGTCGTTTCCACTTCCCGAGGAAGCCGGCCGGGCGGCGTTGGAACCTCCAGGTTCACCTGAATTCCGCTCCGGCGTCCGAAACCATCCGCGTACCAGCGCAACGCCGAGAGCAGTCCCGCCTCATCCAGCAACGGGGGGTGCAGCAGGTAGGAAAAGGTCCGTGTCTCGCGCGAGCACTCCTCGACCAGCGCCAGGCTTTCTTCGAGCGCCTGCCGCCCCTGCGCGTCCAAAGCCTCCGCCGAGCGCCGGATGACCGACAGATACATCGCCACGGCGGCCAGTTGCTGCGCG
>JAGWOX010000043.1 GCA_028877145.1 Acidobacteriota bacterium
AGGGCGACCCACCGGGTCGCCCCTACGCTTCCGCGGGCGCGATTTTCTTTCCGCTCCTAAAAATATGCCGCCCTGAAGGGAGGCGCTACAGGTGCTTTTTGTCTGCGATCTTGGGGTGAAAATTCGGCGACCTGCGGTCGCCGGATGCGTACGGTGAGACCTGGCGTTGCGGTCCCGCTGGTACAGCTAGTGGTGGAGCGGATCCATCGTGGCGGAGTTGGGCGCGGTGCGGGAGACCGGGCGCGGCGAGCGGGAACGGGCACGGTGGAAAGCGAAATAGCCTCCGGCGGCGATCGCGGCGGCGAGCAGCAAGGCGACGACGGAAATCCAGACGACATGCAGCGACCGCGACGCAGGTTTGGCAGCCTGGGCCCGGCGTTCGGGGGAATCGTTCGTGGCGGCGACGTAGTCGGCGATGAGCGCTTCTTCATCGATCTTCAGATAGCGGGCGATCGAGCGCAGAAAGCCGCGGTTGAAGATGCCTCCCGGCAGGCGATTCCACTGCCCATTTTCAAAAGCTTCGAGGATGCGGATGCTGATGCGCGTAGCCGCGGAAACCGCTTCGAGCGAGGCGCCGCGTTCCACCCGTTGCCGGCGGAGACGCGCACCGAATGAGCTTTCGTCCATGGGTTGATTCCCGGTGCCGGAACTATAGAGGGACGCAGGGGCGAGGTCAAGCGCGAGGTTGGACATTCTGAGTCGAAAGCTGACCGGCAGGTTGGGTAGATACTGGTACTGCCACTTTCGGCGCAGAAATGCAGGTGACGCAGAGGAACGTAGCGGCGCCGTCGCGCACGGTTGCGCCGCGGCTCCGCGTATGAGGAGGGGCGGTATACTCGGGGAGGGAGGCCGGGGGCGCGCGTGTCGAGTGCGCGGTGGATACCGAAAATTGCCTGGTGGGCGGCTGCGGCGGCGATAGTAACGGTGCTCGCCGTGGCGGCGACGCTCGGGTACCGGGCGTGGCGCCGTTCGCGACCGGCGCCTCCGGCGCCGCCGGCGGTGCCGTCGAGCGTGCGGCAGCGCTCGCTGAAGTTCACGTTCTCGAAAGTCGACGGCGAGCAGACCGTTTTCACCATTCACGCCGGGCAAGCCACCCAATTCAGCCGTGAAGAGCCGAGCCTGCTTGAAGACGTCGACATTGTCGTCTACGGCGAGCACGGGGAGCGTCACGACGACATCCACACGCATTCGTGCGAGTACGAGCCGTCGACGGGCGGGATCGTCTGCCACGGCAAGGTGCAGCTCGACCTGGCCAGCGCGCCCGTGCCAGGCCGGCCGGCGAACACAGCGGCGGAAGGAATCCATATTGCAGCGAGCGCCGTCGGCTTCAATCGCGATACGGGCGAGGCGACGAGCGACGCCCCGCTCGAATTCCAATTCCCCGAGGGGCAGGGACGCGCGGTAGGTGTGCGGTACTCGAGCCGGCATTCCGACCTTACCCTCTTGCGCGATGTGCAAATCACTCTCGCGCCGCAGCGGCCGGGAGGGTTGACGACAAGCATCAAGGCGCAGGGCGGACTGAGCTACGACCGCCGGAGCGGACACGTGGTGCTACTCGGCCCCGTGGAGATCAGCAAGGGCGGGAGGACGCTCGAAGCGGCGGCGCTGACACTCGACGTCGATGAGCAGATGCGGCCACTCCACGCGATCGCGAGCGGACGCGCGACGGTGCGGATCGCGCAGGGCGGCCGGAGCGGGAGTTTCGAGGCGGATCAGGTGGAGATCGGCTTCGATGCGCAAGGTCGCGCCAATCAGATCGACGCCAGGGGGAACGTGGTGGCGAGCCAGAAGGCTCCGGCAGCGATGCGGCTCACATCAGAACGGCTTTTGGTAGCGCTCGATCCGCTGAATCAGCGGCCGAGGACGGTTGACGCGGCGGGCAACGTGCGGCTCAGCTCCACGAGCGGGAGCAGCACGGAGCGGCTGGCGACGAGCGCCCTGCATTTGACCACCGTGCCGGTGGCGAGGGAATCGCGAGGCAACGAACGCAAAGGCTCGATGGCCCGGGCCGAGGCGAAGGCGGAAGCGGTTCTGCTGAACCGGGCGACTAGTGGCGGGCCGGCAACGGTCGTGTGGGAATCGGCGAAGGAGAACCTGCGGCTTGACGCGAAACGGCTGGCGGCCGAGTTCGGCTCGGATAGCCGCATTCGCGAACTCGATGGCAGCGCGGGCGTGCGGCTGGAGAGGCGGGAGCCGGGCCGCGATCCCGTGGTCACGGAAGCGGACGCGATGGTGGCGCACTTTGATGGGGGCGAGTGGAGCGACGCGGAGGAATCGGGGAATGTGCGAGTGGCGCAGGGCACGCGCCGGGCTTCGGCCGAGAAGGCGCAATGGACGCGAAGCGAGAGCGAGATGGATCTGAACGGGGAAGCGCGCATCAGCGACCCGACGGGGCAGACGCTCGCCGACAACATCGTCTGGAATCAGCAGAGCGGGCAGTTACGCGCTTCAGGCCACGTCCGCTCGACGTATTTCGCGAATGCGAAGGGCGAGACCGGCGTAGCGCCGAGCGCGGGGCCGGCGAACATCGTGGCGAGGACGCTCGTGGCGAATCCTTCGGCGGGAGAAGCGAAATATTCGGGAGACGCGCGGCTGTGGCAGGGCGAAGTGGCAATCCAGGCCGACCGAATCGACCTCCGGCGGACGAGCGGAGAACTCGTAGCACAGGGAGACGTGATGGGCGCGTTTCGGCAGGAGCCGCATGAATTGAAAACAAGCCATGCGGAGAAAGCGTCGCATCTTGCGCCGAGCGGGCCGGTGCTGTGGCGCGTGCGCGCGAGCCAGCTCACATATGTGGATGCGGGCGGCGTTGCGACAAAGGCGGCGGCGAAGGGAGCGCCGGGCGAGGCGGTGCTCGACGGCGGTGTGCAGGCGTGGTCGAGCGACGGGAGGATAGACGCGGAGAAATTGGTATTGACGTTACAAAGAGACAAGAGCGGCCGTGCCGAATTGAAACAGGCGACTGCGTCCGGCGACGTGAAGGTTCGACAGGGTGAGCGCTGGGGACAAGGTGAAAAGCTGGTTTATCTGGCGGAGCCTGGGAAATTCGTCTTGACGGGAGGAAATCCTTCCTTGCACGACACGACGGGCAATCTCGTGCGGGGCGATCAATTGACCTTCTATGTGGCGGATGATACGATTCTGGTCGAATCGCCAAAGGGATCCCGCACCTTGACCCGGCATCCAATACCGAACTGAGGGGAATGGCAAAGCTTCGGGGTGTGGCATTACACAAGTCGTATCGGGGACGCAAGGTCGTCAACGATATTGATCTCGAAATCGAGCAGCGGGAGGTCGTCGGGCTGCTCGGGCCGAACGGTGCGGGAAAGACGACGACGTTTTACATTCTGGTGGGTTTGACCCGCGCCGATGCAGGGCAGGTTCTTTTGGACGGGGATGACATCACCGGCCTTCCGATGTACCTGCGGGCCCGCATGGGCATCAGCTACCTCCCGCAGGAACCTTCTGTGTTCCAAAAACTGACGGTCGAGGAGAACCTGATCGCGGTGCTCGAGACGCTGCCGCTGACGGCGGCGCGGCGCCGTGACCGGCTGGAGGAATTGCTGGGACAGATGGGGCTCGAAACGGTACGCACGAACAAGGCGCACACGCTGTCGGGAGGCGAGCGGCGGCGGCTGGAAATTGCGCGGTCGCTGGTGCTGGAACCTGCGTTTCTGCTGCTGGACGAGCCGTTTTCGGGAATCGATCCGGTGACGGTGATCGACATACAGAAGATCATCCGCGGCTTGAGCGAGGCAGGGATCGGGGTGCTGGTGACCGATCACAATGTGCGCGAAACGCTACGCGTGACGAATCGCGCCTACATCATCAACGATGGCAGCATTTTCCGGGCGGGGACACCCGACCGGCTGAGCGCCGATCCCGAGGTTCGTCGGGTTTATCTCGGGGAGAACTTCAGTTTGAATTAGAATAGAACCATGAGCATGCTCCAGCCCAAGTTGCATCTCAAGGTGGCGCAGAAGCAGATTCTGACGCCAAGCCTGGTGCAGATGGTCAGCGTCCTGGCGCTGAACCGGCTAGAACTGCGCGAGATGATCAATCAGGAGATCATGGCGAACCCGGTGCTCGAGGAACTGGGCGAAGACGGGGTGGTCGCCGAGAAATATACCGACGAGGCGTTCCTCGAGAAAGAGACCGAGAAGATTCCGGAGACCGAGGCGCCGAACCCGTTCGACGAGTTCGACGTGAGCGCGTTCCTGAACACCTACCTGAACAGCGCGGGCGACAATAACTTCCGCGAGCGCGAGGAGATCGAGAAGCCGTCGTTCGAGCAATTCGTCAGCTCGCCGCAGAAGCTGGCCGATCACCTCGCCTGGCAATTGGGCGCGACGTCGATCGACGACCACTTGAAAGAGATCGCCGAGGAGATCATCGGCAACCTCGACGAGAACGGCTACCTTTCCGCCACGATCGAGGAGATCGCCCAGTCCGGGCCGTATCCCACCGAGGAAGTGCAGAAGACTCTGGATCTCGTGCAGCAGTTCGATCCGCCGGGTGTGGCGGCGCGCGACCTGCGCGAATGCCTGCTGCTGCAATTGAAGCTGCTCGATTCGGAAAACACGTTGGCGGAGCAGATCGTCTCCGACCATCTGAAACAACTGCAGACGAATCAACTGCGCGAGATCGCCCGGGCGCTGAACCGGCCGGTGGACCTGGTGAAGCGGGCGGTGGACACGATTCGCAAGCTCGATCCGCGGCCGGGGCTGCGGTATAACACGACGGAGCCGCGACTGGTCGAGCCGGACGTCTACTTCCGCAAGGTGGCCGGGGAGTGGCAGGCGTTTCTGAACGACGACGAGGTGCCGCAGTTGCGCATCAGCCCGACCTACAGCCGGCTGCTGGCGCGTGGCGCGGCCGATCGCGACGTGCGGAATTACGTGCGGGAGCGGCTGACGGCGGCGATGCAGTTGATGAAGAACATCGAGCAGCGCAAGCACACCATCCTGCGCGTGTGCGACGCGATCATCCGGCGCCAGGGCGAGTGCCTGGAATCGGGCATCGACCGGCTGAAGCCGATGATGATCAAGGAAGTGGCCGAGGACGTGGGCGTGCACCCGTCGACGGTGAGCCGCGCCGTTTCCAGCAAATACGCGCACACGCCGCACGGCGTCTTCGAGCTGCGCACCTTCTTCTCCGAATCGGTGAACGGGCCCGAGGGGCACCGGATGTCGCTCATCACGCTCAAGCGGAAGGTGAAGAAGATGATCGAGGAGGAAGATTCCTCGCATCCGCTCACCGACGACCAGATCGCCAAACGGCTCGATGACGAAGGCATTCACGTCACGCGCCGGACCGTGGCGAAATACCGCGAAGACATGCGCATTCCCAGCACGCACCAGCGGCGGGTGAAGCCCTGAAGCCACGGACCCCCTCCAAACGCCGGCGCCCCAGGGCCGACCGGCAGCTCGTGATCCTGACCGGGCTGAGCGGATCGGGGAAGGGGTCGATCCTCAAGGCGTTCGAAGACCTCGGATTCTACTGCGTCGATAATCTGCCGGTGGACCTGATTCCCACGCTGAGCGATCTGGCGATGGCGGGCGGGCGCGAATATCCGCGAGTGGTGATGCTGGTGGATGCGCGCGAAGGGGCGAATCTGAAGGGACTGCCGGGACTTTACCGGCGGCTGCGGCGGGTCTATCCGACGACGCTGGTGTTCGTCGAGGCGAGCGACGAGGTGCTGCTCCGGCGTTTCAGCGAAACGCGGCGGCCGCATCCGCTGAGCCGCGGCCTTTCGATTCGCGACGGCATCCGGCGCGAGCGGGAACTGATGGCGCCAATCCGGCGCCTGGCCGACGTGGTGATCGACACGAGCCATTTCAACATTCACGAGCTGCGGCGCTTCGTGATCGACCGGTTCCAGAGTCCGGGGCGGCGGCCGCTGGTGATTTCGGTGGTGAGTTTCGGGTACCGGTTCGGGATTCCGACGGACGCCGATCTGGTCTTCGACGTGAGATTTCTTCCCAACCCGCATTTCGTGCCGGGACTGCGGCCTTACTCGGGCAAACAGGCGCGGGTGGCGCGGTACGTGATGTCGTTCCCGGAGGCGCGAGGTTTCCTGCGGCGAGTGGACGACCTGCTCGGTTATCTGATTCCGCGGTACATTGAGGAAGGGAAGAGTTATCTGACGATCGCGTTTGGATGCACCGGCGGGCGGCACCGGTCGGTTGCGCTGGGCGAGGCGGTGATGAAGGCGCTCGCGAAACGCGGCTACCGGGCCAAGCTGACGCACCGGGACATCGAGCGCACGGTGGCTTGACATTTCCCGGCGCGGTTCCTAGTTTTGACGTTCAACCGCCGGCGGAGGCGGACATAACCGCTTGAAACCACCAGACGATCTTCGGCGCCTGCTCGGCTACGCCCGCCCCTACCGCTGGATGATTGCGGCGGCGATCGGGCTGCTTTGCGTGGTGGGCGCGGCGGAAGGCATGATCGCGCTGATGATCAAGCCGCTGTTCGACCGCGTGCTCGATCCGCAGATGGTCGGCGGGCAGTTGAAGCTGCTCACGATTCCTTATTTCAATCACACCGTCTACCTGAATTCGTTCCTGCCAAGCTCGGTGAAGTACGTCTGGTCGGTCTTTGCGATCGCGCTGTGCCTGATCTTTCTGGCGAAGGCGCTGGCGGAATTCCTGGGCGATCTGCTGATTCAGTACGCCGGGCAATCGGCGGTGACCGATTTGCGGAACCAGGTGTACGGCAGGGTGATCTACCAGCCGATCGGCTTTTTCCAGCAGCAGGGAACGGGCCGGCTGGTTTCGGCGGTGATCAACGACATCGAGCGGATTCGCAGCGCCTATTCGGAATGGCTGGCGGATTTCTTCCGCCAGCTCTTCACACTGATTTTCCTGGTGCTCGTGCTCCTCTATATCGACTGGCACCTGGCGCTGGGCTGCCTGGTGCTGGTGCCGCTGGTGGTATGGCCGGTGGGCAGGCTGGGGCGGCGGATTCGCGGCTCGGTGGAGAAGAGCCAGCGGCGGCTGGCGGAGCTGAGCCAGATCCTGCACGAGACGGCGACCGGAAACCGGATCGTGAAGGCGTTCGGGATGGAGCGGTTCGAAATCGAGCGGTTCCGCAAAGCGGCGCGGCGTTTGTTGCGGGAAAACATGCGATGGGTGAGCGCCTACGCGGTGAGCAGCCCGATGATGGAACTGCTCGGCGCTGTGGTGCTGTGCCTGATCGTGCTCTACGCGCGGGACGAGATCCGGTATGGGGTGATGACGAAGGGCATGGTCATCGCTTTCGCGTACGCGCTCTTGCGCAGCGCGACGCCGGTGAAGCGGCTGGGCGGGATCTACCATCATTTCCAGCTCGCGCTGGGGGCATCGCATCAGGTGTTCGGCTTTCTGGCGCTGGGCGAGGAGGGAATCGAACGGCCGGGCGCGCGGCCGTTGGCGCCGTTTTCGGACACGGTGGAATTCGACAAGGTGAGTTTCGGTTACGAGGACGGGCCTCCGGTGCTGAGGAACTTGCGGCTGACGGTGCGGCGGGGCGAAGTGGTGGCGATCGTCGGGCTTTCCGGCGCGGGCAAGAGCACGCTGGTGAACCTGCTGCCGCGCTTCTACGATCCGACCGAAGGAGCGATCCGGATCGACGGCGTCGACGTGCGCGATGTGAGGCTGAGTTCGCTGCGCGAGCAGATCGCCGTGGTGACGCAGGAGACGATTCTTTTCAACGACACGGTGTGGAATAACATCTGCTACGGAAGGCCGGGCGTTTCCGGCGAGCGCGTCGTGAATGCGGCCAAGGCGGCCCTGGCCCACGATTTCATTCAGCAGATGCCCGACAGGTATGATTCACAGCTTGGCGAACGAGGGCAGCGGCTCTCGGGCGGCGAGCGGCAGCGGCTGGCGATCGCGCGGGCGCTGCTGAAAGACGCGCCGATCCTGATTTTGGACGAGGCGACCTCTCAGCTCGACGCCGAATCGGAGCAGCTGGTGCAGCGCGCACTCGGCAACCTGATGATTGGCAGGACGGTTTTCGTGATCGCGCATCGGTTGGCGACCGTGCGCGGGGCCGATCGGATCGTCGTGCTCGACGAGGGGGAAATCCGGGAGATGGGCACTCACGCCGAGCTTTTGGCGCGGGGCGGGCTGTACAGCCGGCTCTGCGAACTCCAGTTCGCCCACGGCGAAGCGCTGGGGCGCCCAGCAGGAACGCTCGACGCATGACGGGCCGTCTGCGCTCGATGACGGGATACGCCGAGGCCGCGGCCGAGGAGCACGGACGCGTGGTGCGGGCGAGCGTGCGCAGCGTGAACCATCGTTTTCTCGACCTGCACGCACATGTGCCCGAAGGGCTCGAAGCGCTCGAGCCGGTGGTGCGGGGCGCGGTGCGGGGCAAGGTACGGCGCGGGCATCTGGACGTGTACGTGCGAGTGGAATCGGTGCGGCCGGCGGAAGTGCGGGTGAATGGCGAAGCGGCGGCGATGTATCTCGAAGCGATGGAGCAGATGAAAGCGAAGTTCGGGCTCGAGCGGGAGCCGGATCTCGGAGCGATCTTTCGGCTGCCGGGAGTCGTGGAGGCCGGATCGCTGGCCGACGCCGCGGAAATCGAACGAATCACAGCGTTGCTCGAGGGAGCGCTCGGGCGGGCGCTCACGCGGCTGGACAAGATGCGGCTGGCCGAAGGGACGCGGCTGGGCGAGGAGATGGCGCGAGCGGTGGCCCGGATGGCCGAGATGGTCGATCAGCTGGGAATGCTCGGCGAACGGGCGCGGCCGGCGTATGCGGAACGGTTGCGCGAGCGGATGCGCGAACTGCTCGGGACGAGCCCGGTGGATCCGGCCCGGCTGGCGCAGGAAGCGGCGCTGGTCGCGGCGCGGAGCGACACGACCGAGGAGATTACGCGGCTGGGGAGCCACATGGAGCAGTTCTCCCGCGCTCTCGATGGGCCGGGCGAGGCGGGCAAGACGCTCGATTTCCTTTGCCAGGAGATGCAGCGCGAGGTAAATACAACGCTCGCCAAGGCCCCGGCGCTCGGCCCGGACGGGCTGGAGATCACGCGCCTGGGGCTCGGCGTCAAAGCGGAGATCGAAAAACTGCGGGAACAGGTGCAGAACATCGAATGAGCGAGGCGCAAAGGGAAACTTTGGTATTCATCGTCTCCGGTCCCTCGGGTTCGGGGAAGAGCACACTGGTCAAGAAGCTGATTGAAGTGCCGGACATGCTGTTTTCGATTTCGTGCACCACGCGGCCGCCGCGTCCTTCGGAAAAGCCCGGCGAATGGTACAATTTTGTATCCGAGGAGGAGTTCCGGCGGAGAATCGACGCCGGAGGCTTTCTCGAATACGCCTGCGTATTTGGCCACCATTTTTACGGCACCCCGCGCGAGGAACTGGACCGCGCGCGCGCGGCAGGGAAGGACCTGGTGCTCGAAATCGACGTGCAGGGCGCCGCACAGGTCAAACAGAAGCTGCCGAAGGCCATCGGGATCTTCATCGTGCCGCCGTCGCGCGAGGAACTGGAGCGGCGTTTGCGCGAGCGCGGGCAGGATTCCGACGGAGAGATCGAACGGCGGCTGGAGCGCGCCCGGCAGGAAATGACCGGTTACCGGCAGTACGAATACACGGTGGTCAACGACAATCTGGAAGAGGCCGGACGCCGCATCCAGGCCGTCGCGGTGGCGGCGCGCCTCTCAACCGCGCGTAACCAGGCGCGGGTGGAAGAGATTCTGGCGAGTTTTGGAGGAACTGACCGATGAGCGTGAAGAACGAAGCGCCCGAGAGCCTGTTTGCGTACGTGGTCGTGGCATCGCGCCGTGCCCGCCAATTGATGGCCGGGGCGCCCCCTCTGGTCGATAACCCCAAGTCGCACCAGCCGACGCGCGTGGCCCAGCAGGAATTGAAGCGCGGGCTGCTCGAATTCGATATTCCCCTCCGGCCAGGCGAGGAAGAAGAGGAGTCCTAGAAAGAGTTACGCCTGCGCTGCGGCGACCGCGGTTTTCCGCGGCGCTCACCGCGCAGGGCCCGGGCCCCGAAGCACCGTTTTTCCATCCTGATTCTGCGAGGCGGTGAACGATGCGCATCGCTCTCGGCGTTACCGGCGGCGTGGCGGCTTACAAGGCCGCGGAACTGGCGCGCCGGCTGCAGCAGGAATCATTCGAAGTGGAAGTGGTGATGACGCGCGGGGCCGGGGAGTTCATTCGGCCGCTCACGTTCGCCGCGATTACCGGCAACAAGGTGATTACCGGGATGTTCGGCGCTCCGGAAGCGGGGCCGGCGAACGTCGAGAGCGCGATCGAGCATATCGCCGTCGCGCAGCGAATCGATCTGCTGCTCATCGCGCCGGCGACCGCCGATATTCTCGCGAAGCTCGCGGCGGGCATCGCGGACGATTTCCTTACCACACTGTATCTCGCCACGAAGGCGCCGGTCGTCATCGCTCCGGCGATGAACGTGAACATGTGGGAGCACGCGGCGACGCAGGAGAACCTGGGCCGGCTGCGCGCGCGCGGCGTGCGCGTTGTCGATCCGGACGAAGGCTACCTGGCTTGCGGGATGACCGGAGCGGGGAGGCTCGCGGGACACGAGTCGATCCTCGCGGCGGTGCGGGCGACGCTCAACCCGCGACGGGATCTCGAAGACGAGACGGTGCTCGTCACCGCCGGGCCGACTTGCGAGGACATCGATCCGGTGCGGTTCCTGACGAACCGTTCGTCGGGGCGCATGGGATACGCGCTGGCGGAGGCGGCGCTGGCGCGTGGCGCATCTGTGGTGCTGGTGAGCGGGCCGACGGCGCTTACGCCGCCGGCGAGAGCGCAATTCGTGGCGGTGCGCAGCGCTGAGGACATGAGCCGGGCGGTGCACAAGCATCTGGACCCGGCGACGATCGTGGTGATGGCCGCCGCCGTGGCCGACTACCGGCCGGCGATGCAGCACCCGCACAAGGTGAAGCGCGGTACGCCGCATCAGACGCTCGATCTCGAAATGACACCCGATATTCTTACCGAGACGGGGCGGCACAAGAAGAACAGGATCGTGGTGGGATTCGCGGCGGAAACGGAGCGCCTGGCCGACCACGCGCGGCGGAAGCTGAAGGCGAAACCGGTGGACCTGATCGTGGCAAATGACGTTACCAAGCGCGGCGCCGGTTTCGACGTCGATACCAACGTCGTCAGTTTCTTCGCGCGCGATGGGGCCGAGCGCGACCTTCCGCGGCTGACGAAACGAGAAGTCGCCGACCAGATTTTCGATGAAGTGCTGCGCCTGAAATCCACCTTCAAGAAGGCTCATGGACGAGCAAACGCTGGCCAGGCTTGAGGCCCGGCTTCGATACTACGAAGACATCGGAATCCGTTCTTTTTATTCGAGCCGGACGGGAGACGCCGCGGCGACCGAACGCGTGTCCGCGGCCGGGCCGTCGGCCGAGCCATGCCGTGCGCCTGAAGCCGTTACTCCATCTGCCGTTGCCGCCGCGGAACGTGTGGAAGACGCGGCGCCGGAGCCGTTGCCGGTGATTGGCGCCACTTCGCTTTTTGATTCCGCCGAACGCATCGAGGGCGATACGCTCGAGCGGATTCGCGAAGATATCGGCGAATGCACGCGCTGCAAGTTGCACAAATCGCGCTCGCGGATCGTCTTCGGCGATGGGAATTCGCGCGCGAAATTGGTTTTCGTCGGGGAAGGGCCGGGGCAGGAAGAAGACCGGCAGGGGTTGCCGTTCGTGGGGCGCGCCGGGAAGTTGCTGACGCAGATGATCGAGGCGATGGGGCTCGCGCGGAAGGACGTTTACATCTGCAACGTGGTGAAATGCCGGCCGCCAAGCAATCGCACGCCGGAAAATGACGAGACTTCCACCTGCCAGCCATTTCTCGAACGGCAACTGGCCGTGATTCGGCCGAAAGTGATCGTGTGCCTGGGCAACGTCGCTTCGCAGGCGCTGCTCGGCGGCGGCGAGCCGATGTCCCGCGTGCGCGGGAAGTGGTTCAAGTGGCGCGGAGCGAAATTGCTGCCTACCTATCACCCTGCCTACCTGCTGCGCAATCCGAATGCCAAGGGGATCGTTTGGGAAGATTTGCAGAAGGTGATGGCGGAGTTGGGGCTGGAACCTCCCAAGAAACGCGCGAAGGAGACATGAGCCCGTGGTTCGTGCCTCTGCTGAAAAAGGGCGACCGCAGGCCGCCCCTACCGTATGTAGTCACCTTTAAGAATTAGTCTTCCGAGTTGTTGATCCGTGGACCAGTGGCGGTCACTCGCCACGAATTACGGGCCACGAGCCGCGTCTTTTGTCCTATCATTTCTGACCCATGGCGATGAGCATCATTCTCGGGTTGTCGGCGGCGGTCTGCTGGGGTGTGACCGATTTTCTGGCGCGGTACGCTTCGCGGGAGCTGGGCGCGTATCGCAGCCTGTTTTTCATGCAGGCATTTGGGTTGGGGCTGCTGAGCGCGGTGTGGCTGGGGATGGACCGAAGACCGGTGCTGCATGCCACGGGTGCGGGCTGGACCTGGGCAGGTGTGGCGGGAGTGTTGAGCGCGGCGGCGGTGCTCGCGCTGTACCGGTCGTTCGAGACGGGGAAGCTGGCGGTGGTGGCGCCGATCTCGGCGGGATATCCGGCGCTGACGGCTCTGCTTGCCATGGCGAGCGGGGAGCAGGTGACCGCAGGGCGCTGGGCGGGGATTGCGCTGGTGCTGGCAGGCGTCGGAATGACGGTGGGCGCGGCGGGAAGCACGGGGCAGGAAGCGGGCCCGACGGCGCAAGACCCGCGAGCAGGCGTGGGGTGGGCGCTGGCGGCGGCTGCGGGATTTGGCGTGATGTTCTGGCTGCTGGGATTTCATGTGGTGCCGGCGCTCGGCGGTTTGATGTCGGTTTGGGTATTGCGGCTGGTGGCTACGCTCGGGTTGGGGCTCGCGGCGTGGCCTGCGGGGCAAAGTCTGCGCATTCCACGCCGTGGGATGGTCTGGATGCTCGTGGCGATGGGCGCACTTGATATTGGGGCTTATCTCTCGAACAACTTCGGGATGGAGTTTCGGCACGTGTCGATCTTGACCGTGATTGCTTCGCTGTATGCGGCGGTGACCGTATTGCTGGCGGCGGTGGTTTTGCGGGAGAGGCTGAATTGGAAGCAGTGGCTTGGCGTGGCGTTGATTTTTGCGGGGGTGGTGATTCTTTCCGCTTGAGTCGCGTGCGGCGGCCGAAGCTTCCATGCTTGCCGATGATTCGAGGACGCCCGAAGAAGGTCGCGGGGCTGATAGACTAGGCCGACGATGGGCGAGCGATATTGCGACGTTGCGTTGCCGGTGCCGCTGCGGCGGCTGTTCACGTACCGCGTGCCGGAGCAGTTTGCGGCGGGCGTCGAGGCGGGATCGCGCGTTGTGGTGCCATTTCGCAATCGGGTGATGGTGGGCGTGGCGCTTGCGACCAGCGACTCGCCGCCTGAAACAGACAAGGTCAAGTCCGTTCTGGATGTTCCTGACGTCATTCCCGCACTTACGGAAAACGTGGTTCGGCTGGGGCGCTGGGTAGCCGAATACTACCTTGCGCCTCCGGGCGAGGTGTTTCGCGCTGTGCTGCCGCCGGCGGTGGAGATTCGGCGGGAGCGGCACTTCGCGATCACGGAGGCAGGGCGAGAGCGGTGGGCGGAACTTGCGGGGGAAAGACGAGTTTCACCGCAGAGACGCAAAGGAAGCAGAGAAGGACGCGAAGAAAAGCCCGCGGAAGAGGGCGGCGCGAAGGATCCTAGCGGGCTCGATTTGACCGGTGGGGGATGGCCGGATTCGATAGAGGCGCGGTCGGAGGCCGAGCGGACCGACGCCGCGGTGCTTGGCGCTATCGCGGAAGCGGGTGGAGAAATTACCGGTGCGCGGCTGGCACGGTTAGTGCGGCATGACGGAGTGGAAGGCGCGATCGAGCGGTTGATGGGTCGAAAATTTCTGGAGATGCGCGAGACCGCGGGGCGGCGGCGCTCGCGTGGGCAGAAAATTGTTGCCTGGAAGGGTGACGCAGAGGCTGCGAGCGAAGCGGAGAACCGGGTGAGAGACGCGCTGCTGGCGGCTGGAGCGCTCCCGGTGGTTGTGGCGGCGCGGCAGGCGGGAGTGAGCCGCGCGGTGATCGAGCGGCTGGCGCGGCAAGGGAAACTCGAGAGTTGGGAAGAGGCATTCGGGGCCGAGCCGGAAGAGATTGATGCGGATGAGTTCGCGCCGATACGAGAGTTGACGGGCGGGCAGGAGCGGGTAATCGGCGAGATTCGCGGCTGGATCGCGGAGGGAGTTTTCCAGACGGGATTGCTATTCGGCGCTACCGGGAGCGGGAAGACGGAAGTCTACCTGCGGGCAGTGGAGACGGCGCTTGCGCTGGGGCGAGGGGCTGTGCTGCTGGTGCCGGAAATCGCGTTGACGTACGGGGTGGGGCGGCAGGCGCGGGCGCGGTTTGGCGACCGCGTGGCCGTGTTGCACAGCGCGCTGCCGGATGGCGAGCGCGCGCGGGAGTGGTGGCGCATCCGGCGCGGCGAGGCGCCAGTGGTGGTGGCGACGCGGCTGGGCGTCTTTGCGCCGGTGCCGAATCTGGGGCTGGTGGTGGTGGACGAGGAGCAGGAGGCGAGCTACAAGCAGGAAGAGACTCCTCGCTACAATGGGCGCGACACGGCGATCATGCGCGCGAAACTCGAGAACGCCGCCGTGGTGCTCGGCTCCGCGACGCCTTCGCTCGAAAGTTACCAACATGCGCGCGCGGGCAAGTACCGGCTGCTCGAACTGGGCGGGCGGGTGGAGAACCGGCCGATGGCGCGGGTGGATGTAGTCGACCTGCGGGCGGATTTCGAAGAGAGCAAGCGCGCGTTGCCGGTTTCGAGCGCGATGGCGCGCGGAATCAAGGAATGCCTCGAGAGCGGGACGCAGGCGCTGGTGCTGATCAACCGGCGCGGATATTCATGGTTCGTGCTCTGCCGGGCCTGCGGCGCGACGATCGAATGCGCGAATTGCAGCATCGCGCTGACCTATCACAAGCGGCGCGACCGGCTGGTGTGCCATTACTGCGGGTATGCGATTCGCGTGCCGGAATTGTGCCCCAAATGCCGGTCCGAGCACCTCTACTATTTCGGCGAGGGCGCGGAACGGATCGAGGAGTATCTGCGCGGCGAATTTCCGCGGGCGCGCGTGGCTCGGCTGGATCGCGATACGGCTCGTTCGCGGCAGGACTTTCATCGCGTGCTCGGCGCGTTCGCTCGCGGCGAGATCGATATCCTGGTGGGCACGCAGATGGTGGCGAAGGGGCACGATTTTCAGCGGGTGACGCTGGTAGGCGTGGTGGGCGCGGATCGCGCGCTGGCCGTGCCGGATTTTCGCGCGGCGGAGCGCGCGTTTCAGTTGCTAACGCAGGTGGCGGGGCGCGCGGGGCGCGGAACGCTCCCGGGGCGCGTGCTGGTGGAGAGCTATCATCCGGAGCACTACGCGATTCAGGATGCGGCGCGGCAGGATTATCCGGCGTTTTTTGACCAGGAAGTGCGATTCCGGCGATTGATGCACTATCCGCCGTTTGCGGCGCTGGCGAATGTCGTGGTGCGTGATCGCAACCTCGATCGAGTGCTGGGGTGGACGCGGGCGCTGGCGGGCTATTTCGGGCACTGCGAGGCGGAGGGGTTAAAAGTGCTGGGGCCGGCGCCTGCTCCGCTGGCCCGGCTGAAGCGCGAACACCGTTTTCAGTTCCTGCTGAAATCGCCGCGGCGGTCGACGCTCGTGCGGGCGCTCGGCGGATGTGTGGCGTTCTGCGCGCAGAAAGAAATTCCGGAGACGGCGGTGCTGGCCGATGTGGATCCGGTCAGCTTGATGTAGCCTGTGCGGGATGGACGGGCACGGCTGAATCCGTATGAATTTCGGAAAAAATTCCCAGGCTTAAAACCGAAGTCTGGGGCACCCAAGGCAAACCCTTCTCCAATTTTTCACCGGCGCGGGATGGGGCGGGGACGCATGCGCGTGGGGGACACGTTACAAGGGACGAGTATTCCTGGTGTACTTTGCCTTGAGCGTTCGGGTTCCTTCCCGATGGAAAACATCGGGACTCGCTTCGCTCGTCGCCAAGCTCTCGCTCAGGATAACAGGACTTTGCGGGTTGGCCTGAGGCGCTGTTGTGAGGAATTCGATTTTTAGGGGCGGATGTGGACGAGGGGTTCGGTGCGCTTGGCGGGCCGGGGGCGCCAGCGAGAAAGGTTGAGCGAGCGGGAGCGAGAGCGCGAGCGGAAAAAGTTGGCGAGGCGACCGACCGCGACCGAGCCGGCGACGAAATGGCCGACCTTGATCGGACCGGCAACAGAAATCTCCCGCATCGAATGCAAGGCGCTCGTGGCCGAACAGCCGCATTGCGAGCAATCGGGCGCGCCTCCAAAGATGCACGGCTCGACGAGGGTCTCGAGATCGGCGGAATAGTTCACCGACATCTTCGCGAACAGGCAGGCGCCGGGATCGGCAGGAGGATGGAGAAAGGCGCGGGCCATGCCGGCAGTGACCAGAAATTTGGGATAGCGGCGGGCAAGAGCGGGCAATTCGCGCGCGACGGTTTCGCGATCAGTGGGGCTGAGGATTTCCGGGCTCTGCTCGCCGATCTGGGGTGAATAGAGGCTGACCCAAATCCTGTTGACCTCCGGGCGCGCATTCCAGAAGGCAACGTATTCTTCCAGATAGCCGGACCGCTCGAGCATCGGGCGTGTGACCACCCAGTGGACGTTCACCCGGCGGCCTGCGATGTTTTTGAGGATGCGCTCGTAGGTGGCCGGCTTGCGGCGGACGTCGTGATGCTCAGGCAGGCCGTCGACGGAAACCGTCACGCGCAGGTGCGGGATCGCCATCCAGAACTCGGGAATGCGGACGACGCCACTGGTGACGACGATCGTGCAGAGGCCGCGGTCGCTGAGGGCCGGAAGGATTTTGCCGAGTTCGCGATGCCGGACGAGCGGCTCGCCGCCGACCAGGGAGACGTGAACGGGCTTGTGCTTGTCGACGAGGTTGAGGACACCCTCGACCAGCGCGTCACCTCGCAGATCGCTGAGCTGGCGGAGGGTGGTTCCTCCGCCGAGATGGTTCTCGCCGTAGGCGTAGCATCCGGGGCAGGTGAGCGGGCACTCGCGAGTGATTTCGATCGAGAGCATGGGTGCTTTGCCGCTAAGGATCTTTCCCCAAGCGGAGAGCACTGCCTGCGCGGAGAAGCGGGAATTCGCATCTGCGGATTTCATTGTCCTTTTCGATGCCCGCTTTCCGGGAGAAGATGCACTCGCGGCGGTCCAGGAAATGTCCAGCGGCGCCGTACCCCGTTTGCGGCGGAGGTGGACCTCCACCAAGTCTTACTCACAATCTACCGCAATTCGGGGAAATCTTCTTCTCGAAACTCCAAGGCGGGGCGAGGGCTTGTTTTGTTGCGGGATTGCTCCGTGCGGCGGAGTTCCACGCGGCGGATTTTTCCGGAGATGGTTTTGGGGAGATCGCCGAATTCGATGCGGCGGACGCGTTTGTACGGGGCGAGAGTTCGGCGGATGTGTCGGAAGATGGCGAGCGCGGTTTCGCGCGATGCGGGCACTTCCGCACGCAACACAATGAAGGCTTTCGGCACGGCGGTGCGGAGCGGTTCGGGGCAGGGAACGACGGCGCATTCGACGACGTCGGGATGCTCGACCAGGGCGCTTTCGAGCTCGAAGGGACTGATGCGGTAATCGGAGGATTTGAAGACGTCGTCGGCGCGGCCGACGAAGGTCAGGTAGCCGTCGGCGTCGCGCGAGACGACGTCGCCTGTCCGATAGACGGGGCCGGCGAGCGGTTGGACACTGCCGTCCTCCCTCTGGTAGCCGGGCATGAGACCGAGTGGGGCAGGATCGAGGCGCAGGCACACTTCGCCCTCCTCGGCTTCCTCGCCGTCGATGTCGAGCACCGCGACGCGATAGCCGGGCAGCGGACGGCCCATCGAGCCGGGCTTGAGCGGCTGGCCGGGCGGGTTGCCGACTTGGGCCGTTGTCTCCGTCTGGCCGTAACCGTCGCGGATGGTCACGCCCCACGCGGCGCGCACCTGTTCGATGACTTCGGGGTTGAGCGGCTCGCCGGCGCTCGCGGCTTCGCGGAGATTCATTTTCCAACCGGCGAGTTTTTCCTTCGCGAGCATGCGCCAGACGGTAGGCGGGGCGCAGAAGGTGTTGACGCGGAAGCGGGCGAGCGCGTCGAGCAGCGGTTGCGGATGAAAGCGGGCCTGCTGAAAGACGAAGACGGTTGCCTCCGCATTCCACGGAGCGAAGAAGCAGCTCCAGGCGTGTTTGGCCCAGCCGGGCGAGGAGAGATTGCAGTGAATGTCGCCGGGCTGGAGGCCGAGCCAATACATCGTCGAGAGATGGCCGACGGGATAGCTGGCGTGGCTGTGGAGGACGAGTTTCGGTTTTGTTGTGGTGCCGGAGGTGAAATAGAGCTGGAGCGGGTCGGTGGCGTTTGTGATTCCGTCGGGGATGAATTCGGGCGGCGCGGCGTAGCCTTCATCGAAGCGATGCCAGCCGGGAACAGGTTCGCCGACGGCGATTCTTGTGCAGTCTGGTGGCGCGTTTTGGAATTTCGGAGAGAACTCGGAAGCGGCGATGATATGGCGGGCTCGGCCGCGGGTGATGCGGTCGGCGACGTCTTCCTGTGTGAGCAGAGCAGTAGAGGGGATGACGACGGCGCCGAGCTTCATGGCGGCTAGCATGGTTTCCCAAAGCGCGGGCTCGTTGCCGAGCATGAGCAGAATGCGGTCGCCGCGGATGACGCCGAGGCGGCGTAGGAAATTGGCGATGCGCGAGGAGCGCTCGGAGAGTTCGGCGAAGGCCAGGCGGGTTTCGGCGCCGTCTTCACGCACGACCCAGAGCGCTGTTTGGTCCCGCCTTTCGCCGCAGGCCAGTGGATCGAACCAGTCGAGCGCCCAGTTGAAGCTGTCGAGGACGGGCCAGCGGAAGCCTGACAACACCGCGGCGTAGTTTTCTCGGTGACGAAGAAGGAAGTCGCGGGCGGCTTTGAAGTTTTGGTTCAAGGGGCGGACTCCTTCATTCAGGTCACCGCAGAGCATATCTCCCCGGATGCATGGCTACCACGCTTTCTTCGTTTACCTATGGACTTTACATCGTGCCAGGGCGACCCAGCGGGTCGCCCCCACATACAGATTTCGTAGAAGCGCGGCGGAGCGATGCGGCTAGACGTGGAGGCTGAAGGGGATGGGGGTGAAGCAGAAAAGGAAGATGACGAGGGCGATCACGGCCCAGAATTTTCGTTTGGCATCGAGCGATTCCCAGCGATCGAGGATCGGCGGGTGACGGAAACCGATGAGCAGCAGGAGCACCGCCCAGAGAAGCCAGCCGTCCCAGAGCCAGCCCATCGGGACGAGTGCGATCACGACGGCGAGCGAGAGCAGGCGATGTTTTTCGGGAAAGAGGGAGTAGATGATGTGGCCGCCGTCGAGCTGGCTGGCGGGCAGCAGATTGAGAGCCGTGACGAACAGGCCGACCCACGCGGCGCGGCCGACGGGATTGAGCAGCAGATCGCCTGCGTGGACATTGGGCCGGAGAACCATTTCGAGCAGGCGCACGAGCGGTGGATTGCCGAAGATGAGCCAGCCCTGATCCGCCGCGCCAGGAACGACCTTCGACATGGCGATGGCGATGGCCAGCGCCGGTAGCGCGAAGAGGAAGCCGACCACCGGGCCCGCGAGTCCGATGTCGAAGAGCGCCCTGCGGTTGATGATGGGCGAACGGATGCGGATGAAGGCGCCGAGCGTGCCGATGAGCGTGGGCGCGGGGATGAAATAGGGGTAGCTGGCGGGAATCCGGTAGTAGCGGCAGGCGAAGAAATGGCCGAGTTCGTGGGCCAGCAGTATGCCCATCAGGGTGAAAGCGAAGGGAAGTCCCGTCAGCAGGATTGCCGGGTGATGCATCACGGAGAAGTAGGGAAAGATGCTGCCGGTCGAGAACGGGGCGACGCCGGCCTCGTAGGCGGCAGCGAACTCGGTGCCAACCGCGAGAGTGGAAAGTACGGTGAGGACAAAGAGGATCGCGGCAATCACCGCCGAGCGGGTGTCGTGCCGCTCATAGCCGTACGGCGGCGGCACCTGAATGCGGACGCCAACAGGCTCGACAGAGATTTCCGTTGGTACCGGGTGATGGCCGTTGCCGCCGTCCATGGTCAGTCCATCTTAGCCGACCCGGCGACGGCGGTGCGAACGGATCGGAAGAGATTGTAACGTCACTGGCTCGCGCTCAGAGGGACTGCAATTCCTTGCCGGGCTTGAAGCGGACGGCTTTGCCCGGGGGAATACTGACCTGTTCTCCGGTGCGAGGGTTGCGGCCAACGCCGGTTTTGCGGCGCTTGACGTTGAAGACACCGAAGCGGCGCAGTTCGATCCGATTTCCCTGAGCCAGGGCGCGTTTCATCGACTCGAAAACCGTTTCCACCGCCACTTCGGCTTTGCTACGGGAGATTCGGTTGCCGAGGCGTTCCACGACAGCGTTTACGAGGTCCAGCTTGATCATCCCGCCTCCAAGCAGCGGAGAATGCTAGACATAGGGGCCGGGGATTGTCAAGCCTTGATGGGGGAGTAAATGCACTTTTGTGTCCTTCGAACGGAATTTATCAGGCGCAGCGGGCCGCATATATCACCGGTCCGCGGCCACAGCAGGCAAATCAGCGACCGTGCCTACTAGGGCAATTCCGAAGAATTTCTTGCGGAAGACTGCGGCTAATGCCTTTTTGCGGCGGACGGCTGCGAGCTTCGATAGCTGAAATAGAGCCACGCCTACTGGGCGATGCGCGCGAGGGCATCCTCGAGATTTGCGTAAACGCCGTGATGCGGGAGGCCTCAGAGCACCGGGGCGGGACACACGAAAACTTTCTGCGAACGAATGCGCGCGATTTCGTTACGGCGCGACAGGCGCGAGAATCGAAACTCCGCGCATGTGACTCATGCCGTCACGTGGCGTTGTCGGCCGACCCGTCGATGCCGTATTGCCGAATCTTGTAGTGCAGCGCGCGCAAACTGATATTGAGGATGCGCGCCGTTTCCTTC
>JAGWOX010000303.1 GCA_028877145.1 Acidobacteriota bacterium
AAAGGATCAACGAGCGCGTGCGCTGCCTCACCGGCTGGCTCCTCGACGAATTGGTGGCCCTGCGGCACACGAACGGCCGGCCCATGGTGCGCGTCTACGGACCGGTTTCAACCGATTGTCGCGGCGGAACGATCACCATGAATCTGTACGATCCGGAAGGGCACCTGCTCGATTACCGTCGCGTCGAGGAACTTGCGAAAAACGAGCGCATCAGTTTCCGCACCGGCTGCTTCTGCAATCCCGGCGCGGGCGAAATGGCGGAAGGGATCACCAAGGAGGAAATTCGCAGAGCCATTGACCAGGGCCCCGGCGTCACCCTCCAAAGCATCCAGAAATTCCTGCAGGAACTCGGCCACAAGAGCGCCGGCTCGATCCGCGTCTCTTTCGGTCTCGCCTCGAATTTCGCCGATGCCTGGCGCTTCCGCGAATTCATCGCCAGCTTCCGCGACCAGTCCCGCCTCTCCATCGGCGAGGTCACCTTCGACATCGCCGCCTGCCGCCACACCCGCGACGTCACCTAGTTCGATTTTCGAGTAGATTGTGTAGCGCCGCGCTTCAGCGCGGCAATGGCCAGCGAAAAAGTCTGCCCCGATGGAGCCCGCCCCGAAGCCCCTTGGTCAAAAACCTGTAATTCTGAGCGACGCTCTTTGCGACGAGCGAAGTGAGTTCCGACGCGGTGTGTCGGGAAGGATCCCGAAAGCTCCGAGACATCGTCCCGCAAGCAGCCCGATTATGCTGCTAGCGTTAGCCGGGTGCCCCAGGCGCCGCACTTGCGCCTGGGGGTGTTGCCTTCACATCCCTCACCGCACCTGTGATGACCAGGCCCCGAAGCTAAGAGCCGCATCCCTGCTAGCGTTCGTCGCAACGGCGTCGTTTTCTGGTGAGAAATCCAAACTAGAAGGCCGTTGCTCGAAACTCCGTCGCGAGCCCGCTCGCAATCACTTCCCTCACCCGCACAAGTAGCTTCTCACGATCATCTTCCCGATACGCCGAAACGTCGACCGCCGGATGAAATTGCAACCGAATCTCGCCGGGTCGAATCCAGGTCTCGCCTTTCGGCAGCACGCGCTCGGCTCCCGCTATCGTCATTGGCACTATGGGCCGCCCGCCGCGTATCGCCATCAGAAATCCGCCCCGCTTGAACGGCAGGAGCTTCCCATCCGGGCTCCGCGTGCCTTCGGGATAAATCACCATCGACGCGCCCGAGCGCAATTGCTCGACCGCCACGTCAGCGCTCGCCGCCGCCCCCTCGCGGCTCGACCGGTCCACCGGAATAAATCCCGCCAGTTGCATCGCCCATCCGATCAGCGGCATGCGAAACAATTCCTGCTTCGCCAGGAATCCGATCCGCCGCGGAACCGCCACGAAAACGGCCACCGGATCCACGGCACTCGTATGGTTCGCCATGAACAGGCACGCGCCGGCCGGGATGTTTTCCTCGCCCTCCATGACGATTCGCACGCCGGCGATTGCCAGGGCGATCCGCAGCCCGACCGCAGCAGCGGGATAAAACGGGCCGATCCTTCGCGTAATCCAGGCGAGCAGCAGCAGCGGCAGCCCAATCACCACCGCAAACACCGCCAGCGCTGTCACCGCCAAAATGGTTCGCAGCATGTCCTCACCGGTGGAGGCGGAACTCCTCCGTGTCCTTTGCGCCTCCTCCGCGCTCTCTGCGTTAAATCCTGAATCTTTTGACGGTCGTGTTTGACCGCGTCTATCGCTCACTCCGCTCCGGTGGTCCCTTGCAAAACACCCTCGAGTATCGTCCGCGCCTTCGCCG
The DNA here is from genome assembly GCA_028877145.1 of Acidobacteriota bacterium. Lineage (GTDB taxonomy): Bacteria > Acidobacteriota > Terriglobia > Acidiferrales > UBA7541 > JAKASX01. The sequence goes on from JAGWOX010000303.1 coordinate 1,781, forward strand.
TTGGATCCGGTACCGGCGCCACGTGATACACGATTTCTTCGCGACTGCGCAGCGTCAGGGGCAGCGCCAACTGTTTCCCCTCGCGCGCCACGCGCAATTGCACCGTCTCTCCCGGCTTATGTTCCGCGATCCAGAACCCCGCGTAGCGTGGCAGCGGCACGCCATCGGCGGAAATCACCACGTCGCCTTCCGCGATGCCCGCCTTTTCCGCTGCGCCGCCAGGAGTTACCTCAGTCACCTGCGCCCCGCCCGCACCCGCCTGCCATTCGAATCCCGGATCGGCCACGGGCGCCTGTTCGGTTTGGACGCCGAGGCCCGCGCGGCCCAGAATTTCGTTCCAAGGAATCTCCGCGGTCCCCGCAACATATTTCCCGAAAAAGTCGGAAAAGCTGCGCCCCGCCACGTGCTCGACGGCGGCCTGGATGGCGGCCGAGCCGTCGTAATAGCGGTGCTCGTGCGCGTACGTCGCGTTCATATAGCGCATCACATCGTCGAGGCTCTTCCGGTTGTTCGTCGCGTCGCGGATCAGGATGTCGAGCAGCACGCCGTCCAGCTCGCCCTTGTTGTAATACGAGATGCTGCGCTCCGGCCGCTCGTAGAACGGATATTTTTCAAGCCAGGTTTCGAGGCTCGATTCCTCCACGCTCTGCCACAGCCGCGCCGGCCGCGCCTGGAGTTCGCTGATCTGCTGTCCCAGGTGCTGGCAATACTGCTCCGGCGTCCACAATCCCGACCGCAGCATCGTGTACGCGCCGTAGGTGCTCGTCACGCCCTCGGCGAACCACAGCGAACGCGTCCACATCGGATGCTCGTAATCGTAAGGCGTAATCGATTGCGGCCGGATGCGCTTCACGTTCCACAGATGGAAAAATTCGTGCGCCGTCACCGCCGGTATCTGCGCAAACTGCGGCACCGCGATCGCCGTCCCGTTCGAATGCTCCATCCCGCCGCCGCCCGCGCCCGGCCCGATGTGGTAGAGGAACAGGTACTCGTGGAAGGGCGCCTCGCGCATCACTTTGGTTTCGTAGCCGACGATTTTCCGGAGCCAGGTTTCGAGCTGATCCTTGTCCCACTCGGCGCCGTTCAGCGCGTCCATCGCCACGCGCAAATGCGCGCCGTTTTCGACGAACCGGAATTCGGTGAACGTGCCGATCTCCGTCGGCGCATCGGTCAGCAGATCGTAATTTCCGGCATCGAAGCACGTCTCGGACGCGCAATGCGGAGCCTTCGGCAATTCCACCGCGACTTTCCAGTCCGCCGGCAGCCCCGTGAATTCGACTTCGCTCGCTTCCGTGCGCCGGCTCGGCACGTAGAAAAGAACCTCGGCATAATTGATGAACGCATGATGCGCGTTCAGTTGCGAACTGAACGGCCCCGGACTGTTCCAGAAAATCCGGTACCGGATTTCAATGGTTCCATTCCCGTCGATCTGCCACGTATCGCCCGTGAGTTCCCGCACCGCCAGCGGCTTTCCGTCCGCGCTCGCGCGCACGTCTTCCACCCGCTCGGCAAAATCGCGCATCAGATACGTCGCATTCCACGCCGGCATCGCGACGACCAATTTGCCATGCGCGTCCGGCACCGTCATCGTCACATGAAACATGTGCGCCGCCCGGTCTGCGACCGAAACCGTGTAACGAATCTCCGCCCGCGCCGGCCGCGCCATCCCCGGCAAAATCACCAGCGCCGCCACCAGCACCGCACGAATTCCAAAATATTTCCTCAGTTTGCCAACAAGACGAAGTATCAATACGCACCTTCCCCAGCACGAATATCAGCGCCGTGTCATTGCGCCCCACGATTACGCCACGCGAAAAGAAGAAAGCACAACTCGGCCCAAGTGGCACGGGCACTCCTGCCCGTGCGCTTTTGACTTCCAATAACGGCGCCACATTCATGTGGTCACCAAGGTCGATCCAACTTGGATTTGAACGAAAACAGGGCAAGCAAGCGTGCCCGCTCCACTCAACCCCGAC
>JAGWOX010000304.1 GCA_028877145.1 Acidobacteriota bacterium
GGCGGGATCAGGAGAACGTCGGCGCCTGCTTCCATCGAGAGAACGGCGGTGCGATTCGGGGGATAGAGCATGGCGACACCGGCCATATCGAGCGAATCGGTGACGACGAGGCCATTGAATCCCATTTCGCGGCGCAGCAGATCTTCGATGATTTTGGGCGAAAGCGTGGCTGGAAGCGCTTCGTCGGGCTCGAGCGACGGGACGAGCAGGTGGCCAGTCATCATCGACCCGACGCCGGCGCGAATGGCGGCGCGGAAGGGAACGAGTTCGGCGCGGTCGAGGCGCACGCGATCGGCGGAAATGACGGGCAGGCCGACGTGGGAATCGACGTCGGTATCGCCGTGGCCGGGGAAATGTTTGGCGGTGGCGAGAACGCCATTCGATTGCGCTCCGCGAACGAATTCGGCAACGAGTTCGGCTACGCGTTCCGGGTCTTCGCCGAAGGAGCGAATGTTGATGATGGGATTCGCCGGATTGTTATTGAGATCGGCGACGGGGGCGAAGATCCAGTTGACGCCGGCGACGCGGGCTTCGATGGCGGTGATTTTTCCGGCGATGCGGGCGTCGCTCGGGTCGCCGGTGGCGGCGATGGCCATCAGGTGCGGCAGGCGGGTGCCTTCGGAGAGGCGCATCGCGGTGCCGGTCTCGAAATCGGCGGCGACGAGCAAAGGAATTTTGGCCTGGCTTTGGAGTTGGTTTAGCAGCGCCGCCGTCGGGTAGACTTGGTCGATTTCGATGCCGCGTGGCGTGCGCTGCGCCTGGAGCAAGAGACCGCCGACTTTGCCTTCGGCCACCCAGGTGGAGAGCTGGCGGAAAGCGGGGTCTTCGGCCGAAGTGAAACGGCCCCAGACGTAGACCATGAGCAACTGGCCGAGTTTCCGGTCGAGCGTCATGCGGGCGACGGATTGGCGGATTCCAGACGCGGGTTTGCGCGATGTTTTAGGTGAGGAACGCTTCTTCTTTCGTTTTGCCGGCGAAGCCATTAGAGTTGGCACGCATCCTGGAAGACGATAGGGATTCAAAACCGCTTGAACCGGCCCGGCTACGGAGCATTGGTTGACGCGGTCAGTCCGGAAAGTCTATATAGCACAGGCGCAATGATGAACAAATCGTTTCGACGTTCCAAGTTTCCGATTTTGCCCATTTTCCTGATCGTGACGGTGGTGGCTACGGTGATGGCGGCGGTGCCGGGACCGCCGAAACTTTCCGACATTGATGCGGTCATCAACCAGGCCATCGCGAAGGACGAGCTGCCGGGCGCGGTGCTGGTGGTGGGGCATCGCGGAAGAATCGTTTACCGAAAGGCGTACGGCGAGCGGGCGCTTGTGCCGCGGCGCGAACGGATGACGACGGGGACGATTTTAGACCTGGCGTCGCTGACGAAGGTGTTCGCCACGTCGCCGTCGGTGATGCTGCTTTTCCAGCAAGGGAAGATCCGATTGGACGATCCGGTGGCGCGTTACCTGCCGGAATTCGGCGCGAACGGCAAGGACCAGATCACGGTGCGGATGCTCCTGACGCACTATTCCGGCCTGCGGCCGGATCCGATCATTCCGCCGGGCGTGACCGGCTACGACGCCGTGCTGCGCATCATCTACGCCGACCGGCCGGTGCAGCCGGTGGGCATGCGGTTCCTTTACAGCGACTGCAATTTCATCGTGCTGGGCGAGCTGGTGCGAAAAGTTTCGGGGCTGCCGCTGAACGTTTTCGCGGCGCGGAATTTTTACGAGCCGCTGGGAATGATCCACACGCGATTTCTGCCGCCGAAAAGCTGGATACCACGCATCGCGCCGACGCAGGTGATCGATCTGTCGCCGGGCGCGAAGCCGGAATCGGGCAAGGGACGCTTGTTGCGCGGCGTGGTGCACGATCCGACGGCGCGGGCGATGGGCGGCGTGGCGGGACACGCGGGACTTTTCTCGACGGCGGACGACCTGGCGATCTTCTGCCAGATGATGCTCGAGAATGGGCGGGTTCCGCGCGGGCGCAATCACGGGCGGCAATTGCTGGACGCCGCGACGATTCACAAGATGACGTCGGTGCAGTCGCCGCCGTGGGGGCCCGACCTCGAGGGGCTCGGCTGGGAAATCGACAGCCACTATTCGTCGAACCGCGGGGAGCTGTTTCCGCTCGGTTCCTACGGGCATACGGGATTCACGGGGACCTCGGTGTGGATCGATCCGGCGAGCCAGACGTTTGTGATCCTGCTCGCGAACAGCGTGCATCCTTACCTGCGGCCGCCGCTCATCAGCCTGCGCGCGCGCGTGGCGACGCTGGTGGCCGCGGCGCTCAACGCCGGGGACACGACCGGGCCGACCTCGCCGATCGAGCGCAGCATCGGGGCCGACCGGCACTACGACCTTTCCGGCATTACCGAACACAACGAGCAGACTTTCACCGGGATCGACATCCTAGAACAGGAGAATTTCGCTCCGCTCCAGGGAAAACGCATCGGGTTGATCACGAACCAGACGGGAATCGACCGCGAGGGGCGGCGCACGATCGACGTTTTGCATAGTGCGCCGGGCGTGAAGCTGGTGGCGATTTTCACGCCGGAACACGGATTGTTCGGCAAGCTGGACGAGCGCATCGGCAACAGCAAGGATCCGGCGACGGGGTTGCCAGTCTACAGCCTGTACGGAAAGACGCTGCGTCCCACCGATGAGGAATTGCGCGGCATCGACGCGCTCGTCTACGACATTCAGGACGCGGGCGTTCGGTTCTACACGTTCACCACCACCATGATGTACTCGATGGAGGCGGCGGCGAAGGCCCACATTCCGTTCTACGTCCTCGACCGACCCGATCCTCTTAGCGGCGACATTGTCGAAGGGCCGATGCTCGATCGAGACCGGTTGTCATTCACCGGACCTTTTCCGGAGCCGGTGATCTATGGGATGACGATCGGGGAGCTGGCGAAGATGTACAACGCTGAAAATCGCATCGGCGCGGACCTGACCGTAGTGCCCATGCAGAACTGGCACCGGGAAGACACGTTCGACCAGACGGGACTCGTGTGGATTCCGCCTTCGCCGAACCTGCGGGCGGTGGGCCAGACGACGCTCTATCCGGGGATCGAAATTTTGCAGACCGGAGGCGTTTCGGTGGGACGGGGAACGGACACGCCGTTCCAGATCCTTGGCGCGCCGTATATCAACGGGCGCGAACTGGCGGAAGAGCTGAATCACCAGTTCATTCCTGGCGTGCGGTTCGTGCCTACGTTTTTCTCGCCGACGAGCGGGATTTTCAAGGGAGAGAGCTGCCAAGGCGTCGAGTTGCTGGTGACGGATCGCGCGGCGCTTTCGCCTATGCTGACAGGCATCGAGATTGCGACTGCGCTGCACAAGCTTTACCCGAACAACTTCCAATTGGGGAGGATCATCGAGTTGCTGGGCTCGCGCTCGACGCTCGAACAGCTGGAGAACGGCGATGCGCCTTCGCGGATTGTGGTGGGGTGGCAGGGCGAGATTGAGAAGTTTCGGGAGATGCGGAAGAAGTATTTGATGTATTCGAAGTAACGCCTCCCGGGATGCGTGCGCTTCCTTGCCGGCGCTACAAAATGGGGCGTTATTTGGGTTGGTTGCCAGAGGGCGACCCAACGGGTCGCCCCTACATTCGTGTTCCAGACCGGAGTTCTTGAGGGGAGGCTGCGTATGGGGGGCGGCATTTTGCTTCGGCGGCGAAAAGAAGATGGCGGGCTGAAGCCCGCCGCTACACGAGCTTGGCCGTACCGTGGTGGTCGGGGAGG
>JAGWOX010000305.1 GCA_028877145.1 Acidobacteriota bacterium
GCCTTCCTCTACAACTATTCCGGCATGGCCTACACGCTCGGCGCCGCCGCCGCGCAAGTCGGCTCCGTATTTCCGCTGGTAAGCAGTTTCCTCGGCTGGGTCGCCTGCTTCCTCAGCGGCAGCGATACCGCAAGCAACCTCCTGTTCGGCAATCTGCAAGTCGCCGCCGCGCACCAGCTACACCTCAGTCCCGTCCTGATGGCCGCGACGAACTCCTCCGGCGCCGTCACCGGAAAAATGATCTCCCCGCAAAACATCGCCATCGGCGTAACAACGGTAGGCCTGGTCGGCCAGGAAGGCCGCGTCCTCCACAAAACTTTCTGGCACAGCGTCCTGATGGCCGCCCTGATCGGCGCCCTCGCCTACGCCCAAGCCCACTTTTTCCCGGGGATGGTGCCGTAGCTGCGCCCACGCGGTCGCGCCACCCGCTACCCACAGTGGCGTTTCGAGGTCCGCCGATTTCGGCCGAAGTGGTGAGAACCGCGGAAGATTCCGTGGAGAACGAATGGGTCGACAAACCCCGTCAGACTGGAATAGGCGCTGCGGCAAACCGCACGGGCACAGTCAGGGGCTAGGCGCCGGCGTGGCAGTTTGCCGGAAAGCGAAGTGGAATCCCAGAAAAAGCAGAGCGATAACCGGAAACACGAACCAACTCGCTTCCGGGCCCAGCATGCCACCGGTGATCCGATCGGACGCGGGCCAAGCTGTCTCGAACAAACGGCCGGGAGCGTACTCCCCGGCGTTGCGGCCGGAGAAGAAGAAGATCGCGGTCCAGTCAAAAGCGAAATGAAAACCCATCCCCCAGGACAGATTCCCTGTGTGTCGCACGGTCAGGCAGATCAACAGGCCGAGCAGACCGGTGGATGCGAAATCCTCCCAACGCTCGTAAGGCTTGCTGAAGTAATGCAGCGCGCCGAAACCGAGTGATAGCAGCAGGGCCGCGGGAACAAAACCGATTCCGTCACTCAGCGTGCGCAGCAGGTAGCCGCGGAAGGCTGCTTCCTCGACGATGCCGATGGCCAGCGCCGCCGCCAGCCAGATGAAAATGTAGTAGACGACGTGCTCGTGCAAGGCCAGCCCAGTGATGCGATAACCGCCACTCGCCGCAATCAGGCCGATGAGCAACGATACGGCTCCCAGCCCCCACAGAGTTCCCGCAAGAAACTTCCCGCCAAACCGGCCGCGCACGGGCAAGTAGTAGTCATGCAGGCTACGCCGCTCGATGCGCGCCATGATCAACGTTGCGCACAGCACAGGCACCAACGTCAGAAGCAAATCGGACTTGAGCATGCCGACAGGATCCAGGAAGCCATGGTCCTCAGCCTGATGCAGGCCGCGCAGCAAGAGGCCGATCGCCACCTGCAACGCGATCACGATGGCGAACCAGATCAGCATCCGCCAGCCACTGCGCATCCCGGTCGTGTTCGTGAAAATGTACTTCAGGATTCTGTCCAAAGGTCTGCCCCCATTTCACCCGTATTTTTACATTCGGCCCCTGGGCAGCCGGCATTATAGACCCCCATGCCGGCTTTCCCGCGGCCGGTCTTTACTCCCAAACTCCACGGAAGCCAAGTTATCTTGCGCCGGCCCCCCGGCTCACATACACTCACGCCATTTGATTTCCTGATGTACTGGTGCTCCACCAGCCCACGCGTGAGGCGATGAACAAAAGCACCGTTTCACCCAACACGAGCGCAGGCACGGCCTGGAAGCGTGGCTTCTGGAGCCTCATCGTCACGCAGTTCCAGGGCGCCTTCAGCGACAACCTGCTCCGCTATTTCATCACCTTCCTCATTCTCGCCATGGGTTTGTCGCCAGCCCAGCGCGACCGCCTCGTGGTCTTGCTGATCCCTCTTCTCTTTTCCGTCCCATTCCTCATCTTCTCGATGGCCGGCGGCTTTCTCGCCGACCGCTTCAGCAAGCGCTCCGTAACGATCGGCACCAAGGTGATGGAAATCGGCGTCGCCATCGTTGCGCTCGCCGGATTGGCGCGCGGCAGCATGGCGCTTGAGTGCGCCGCCATTTTCCTGATCGCGACTCAGGCCGCCTTGTTCGGCCCGTCGAAATACGGATTGCTGCCCGAACTCCTGCCCGAAAAATTGCTCCCCTGGGGCAACGGCATTTTGGAACTGGGCACGTTCATCGCGATCATCGGCGGCACCGTCGCCGCGGGAGAACTCACCTCTATCTTTCACAATCAGCCCGCGTGGACGGGCGCCCTGCTGGTAGCCCTCGCGGCAATCGGCCTCCTCACCAGCCTCGGCATCTCGCGCGTACCTGCCGCAAGCCCCGAAAAGCGATTCCGCGTGAATCCGCTGGCCGACCTGTGGGAGCAAATCCGCGAAATCCGCAAGGACCGCGTGCTCAATCTGGCCGTTCTCGGCAACGTCTATTTCTGGTTCCTCGGCTCGCTACTCATCATCAACATCATCCTCTTCGCGAACGACGTCCTGAAAATCCCCGAATCGCAAGCCAGCCTGCTCCTCGCGATTCTTTCGATCGGCATCGGCGTAGGCAGCTTCGCCGCCGGCTGGCTCTCCGGCGGAAAGATCGAATATGGATTGATTCCCCTCGGCGCGCTGGGACTCACGGTGATGTCCATCCTGCTCTCGCTCCCGGGCCTCTCTTTCACCGCGGTAAGTGTGCGCCTCGCCCTGCTCGGCTTCTTTGGCGGCTTCTTCGCCGTTCCCATCAACGCGCTGATTCAGCACCGCCCTGATCCCGCGCGCAAGGGCGGCGTGATCGCCGCCGCGAATCTATTGTCGTTCGTCGGCATCGCGCTGCAGCCGGTGGTCCAGTTCCTGCTCATCCGCTTCGGCCATCCCAGCCCGTCGAAGGTGTTCCTGCTGTGCGGCCTGCTGACGCTCGTTGCCACAGCCTACGTCCTCTGGCTCTTGCCCGATGCCCTTCTGCGTTTTCTGCTCTGGCTCGCAACCCATTCGCTCTATCGCATCCGCATCGAGGGCCGCGACAATATCCCCGAACGCGGCGGCGCCCTCTTCGTCGCGAACCACATGTCGTTCGTCGACGCGCTCCTCGTCCTCGCCTCCACCGATCGCCAGGTCCGCTTCCTGATGTTCAAGGATTTTTACGAGCTGCCCTTCATCAAGCCCTTCGCCAAAATCCTCGGCGTTATCCCGATCTCTTCCGATCAGCGCCCGCGCGAACTGATTCGCTCCTTGCGCGAAGCGAGCGATGCGATCCGCTCCGGCCAGGTCGTCTGCATCTTCGCCGAAGGCCAGATCACCCGCATCGGCCAGATGCTTCCCTTCCGCCGCGGCCTCGAACGCATCATGCAGGACGTCGATGCGCCAATCGTGCCGGTGTGCCTCGATGGCGTGTGGGGCAGTATCTTCAGCTATGAAAAAGGTCGTTTCCTCTGGAAATTTCCCCACCGCATCCCGTACCCCGTAACGATTTCCTACGGCAAGCCGATGCCCGCCACGTCGCCCGCCTTCGATGTCCGCCAGGCCGTGCAGGAATTGCAATCGGAGTCCTACCGCACGCTCAAGAAGCGCATGCGCCCGCTCCATCGCCGCTGGCTCGCGCTGGCTCGCCGCCATCCCTTCCGTTTTGCCATGGCCGACGCGCGAGTGCCGGGAATGCGTTTCGGCGCCGCCTTGATCGGAGCGATCGTCCTCGCCCGTCGCCTGCGGCCATATTGGCAAGGCCAATCGATGGTAGGGATTCTCTTGCCGCCGTCCGTCCCCGGTGCGTTGGTGAATTTCGCCGCGCTGCTCTCCGGCA
>JAGWOX010000044.1 GCA_028877145.1 Acidobacteriota bacterium
TAAGCGGGGAAGAATCCGGCGAGCACCCGGAAGAGCAACGAAGGAGCCGACCGAGAGAGCCGGAAAGGATGAGAACAGAACGCCGGCCCGCCCGCCCCGCGCCAAAGTCGGCGCAAAACTGGCCGCCCGCCAATTTAGTCACAGCCTCTCAGGATGACAGTCATTAGTTACTTGCGCAGTGAGGCAGGGTGTGACATAGGTCATCGGCGGGAGGGGCGCGGCGGGGCACAGTGGGCGGAGGAGGAAACGGCCATGGCGCAACCTACGGCGATTTTGCGGAAGGAACACGAAGCGATCACACGGATGCTGGAAGCGGCTGAGCTGACGGCGGAAAAACTCGAACGGAACGAGGCGGTGCGGGCGGAATGGCTCGATGGGATGAGCGAGTTTTTCTCGCTGTTTCTCGACAAATGCCATCACGGCAAGGAAGAGGAGATTTTCTTTCCGGCGCTGGCGAAGAAAGGAATGCCGGTTGATGGAGGGCCGATCGGCGTGATGCTGCACGAGCATGACGAGGGCCGGGAGCTGGCGCGGAGGCTGCGCGAACTGGCGCAAGCGTACGGGAAAGGCGAGCGGGCGGCGGGGAACGAGTGGGCGGCGACGGCTCGGCGATATACGCAGCTACTGCGTGAACATATTCTGAAGGAGAACGAAGTGCTTTTTCCTATGGCGGAAGGATTACTCTCGCCGACGGAGGAAGAGGAGTTGGCGGAGCGTTTCGAGCGGATGGAAGAGGAGAAGATGGGCAAGGGGACGCATGAGCGGTTGCATGTGCGGATGGGAGAGATTGTCAAGGGAGTGCGAGAGGGGGCGGGATGATGGAGGCTACCGGCCAGCGAGTGAACGGAGAGCTGGGAGCCAGCCACGCACCCTTGCTGGACGGCGCAAGGGTGGGGCACCCGGAAGAACTTGCGGGATTGGGGGGTACCGCTCGGATTCCATGTCTGGGTGGCGGGTAGTCGCGGGTGCGCGTACCGACGGGACCCTTCTCGACACACTGCATCGGGACTCACTTCGTTCGTCGCGCGGGGCTTCGCCCAGGATCACGGAGCTTGCGGGGGCGGCAACTCAGAAGTGGCGAGATTTTGATGGAGATTCAGGAGAAAGGCGCGCGGGCAAGAGTGCCCGCGCCACTTAGGGCTGGGATTCGGCTTCGAGGGATTTTTTGTCGGTGACGAGGACCTTGCGGCCTTCGATGTGGATGGTGCCGGTGGATTGAAGGCGACTCAGGTTGCGGGAAACGAGTTCGCGGACGGTGCCGATCTGCGCGGCGAGTTCCTGGTGAGTCCAAGGGAGATCGAATTCGATGCCGCGCGGGGTGGGGCGGCCGTTGGCTTCGGCTTCGCGGACGAGCAGCGCGGCCAGGCGCTGGCGCACCGTGGTGAAGGACAGCTCCTCGATCATCGCTACCAGGCGCCTTAGGCGCGCGCCGACCACGCGGAGCAGCTTCAGGGCGACTTTGGGATGCTCCAGGCAGAGCTGGCGCACGTCTTCCTTGCGGACCTCGAGCAGGGCCGCTTCGGTGACGGCAGACGCCGAGGCGGGGTACGGGCCGCCGTCAAAAACGGGCAACTCGGCCATGGTGCTGCCCGGCCCGGCGATCAGGAGAACCTGTTCGCGGCCGTCGGGGGACGTCTTGAAAATTTTCACCTGACCGGACTGGACGACGAAGAGACCCTTGCACGGCTCGCCCTCGGAAAAAATCATTTCGCCCGCATCGCAGCGACGGGGAACGGCGCGATGAGCGATGAAGTCGAGCTCGTCGGGAGAAAGATTGGCGAAAAGGGGCACTCGGCGAAGGGTTTCGATCGCGGCTGGTGATTGGCTCATCGCCGTTCATTGTAAGACAGCCGGTCCAAATCCGGGAAAATGAGGTTGACCGGGATTGTCTGCGTGATACCATTCCCGAGAATTGTCGCTCTTCGAGACCCCCCCTGCCGGCAACTCGGGTGGCTGGGTGCGTCCGCCCGGCGACGCCGGATCCGATCGGCAGGCGGGAGCTTCTGAGAGGCGGGAACAACTCTTCGACGACGAGGTGGAAGTAGAAGTGAGAGAGCAAGGTGTGGTGAAGTGGTTTAACGCGACCAAGGGCTACGGATTCATCCGTCGCGAGACGGGCGAGGACGTATTCGTCCATTTCTCCGCCATTCAGGCGGACGGCTACCGGACGCTGTCGGAGGGGCAGGCAGTGGAGTTCGAGGTCCGCACCGGACCGAAGGGTCTGCAAGCCGAAAATGTCGTAGGGCTGTAAGCCCATTGCGGGGCGGACCGGCTCCCGCTGCTCCGCCCTCCCAGACGCAGTTTTCTCCCAGCCCCACTCGCCGTGTGCCGGGGCCGAGGTGTGCCCCCGCGCGAACAGGGATTCGGTTTGCCTTCAACTGGACAGTTGTTGCGCGCGCAGGGCGTCGCGGATTTCGCGAAGAAGCCGGACGGCGGAGAATCCGAGAAAGATGTAGACCACAGGAACCACAACGCCGGCCCCCACGACCATCACGAGCAACAGCAAATGCAGAGGGGAGATGTCCATCGTTTGCCTCCTCCAGATTTTCCCCTATATGTAAGCGCTAACACGACCACCCATCGCGGGCTTGAAGCTTTCTAGTCCCATTGACACGTCGTGTCAACAGGAGAGGCACTCCAGGGGCACGGAAACAAAGTGGCGGCACAAGCGCTCCACTCCCCGAGAGAATGAATGCGTTCGATGGGCAGACGCGTCAGGCAAAGATGGACGTGGCGGCGTGGATGACGTTCAGGATGACATGGGGATAAACGCCCATCCAAATCAGAACGAAGGCGAGGACAGCGAGAGTGAGGCCGCCCGTGGCCGGGACGGCCGGGAGCGGCTGTTCGGCATCGGTGGGAATGTCCTCGGTGGCGAAGAGGGCCACGACAAGCCGCAGGTAGTAGAACAAGCCGATCACGCTCGTCAGTACGAGGACGAAGAGCAACACCCAGACCGAGGCATTGGCGCCGGCGGCAATCGTATAGAACTTGCCGAGGAAACCGGCGGTGAGCGGGATGCCGGCGAGCGAGAAGAGCATGGCGGTGAAGACGGTGGCGAGGACCGGGCGGCGCCAGAAGAGGCCGCGGTAGTCGTCGATATCCTCGGCGTCGCGCTCGGAGGAGGAAAGCGCGGCGATGACTCCGAATGCCCCGAGCGTGGTGACCATGTACGCGGTCAGATAGAACGTGCCAGCCGCGGCACCCATCGCTCCGCCCGCTTCAAACGCGACCAGCAGGTAGCCGAGGTGGGCGACGGAGGAGTAGGCGAGTATCCGCTTCACATTGTTCTGGAACAGGGCGAGCAGGTTGCCCGTGAACATCGAGGCGATCGCGATGATGGCGAAGATCAGCAGCGTGGCATGGAGATCGCGAGAGCCGGACTGATAGAAGAAGCGGAGCAGAATGGCGAACATCGCGCCCTTGGACACGCTGGCGATGAAGGCGGTGACCGGGGCGGGCGCGCCCTGGTAGACGTCCGGGGTCCAGAGGTGGAAAGGGACGACGGCGAGCTTGAAGCCGAAGCCGGTGACCATGAAGGCCACTCCGGCGAGGATCCAGATGTGGGCGGCGCCACCCGAAACGAGATCGCGGGCGATAGCGGGAAATTCCATCGTGCCGGTCTGCGCGTAGACCAGGGCCATGCCGAACAGCAGGAAGGCGGCGGAGGCGGCGGCGAGGACCAGATACTTCATGCCGGCTTCGAGGGCGATTTCGCGGTCGGCGAGATAGGCCGAGAGGGCGTAGAGCGTGACGCTCAGGATCTCGAGGCCGAGGAAGAAGGAGACGAAGTGGTTGGAGGCGACGAGCACGGCCGAGCCGAGCGCGGCCACGAGGATGAGGACGTAGAACTCCTCGCGGCGCACATCGTGGCGCTCGAAATAGCCATAGCCCATCAGAACGACGGCGACCGTGGCGGCGATGATCAAGCCGAAGTAGTAGAGGGCGAAGCGGTCGACGATGAGCAGCGGGGTGACCTGCAGCGGAACGACGCCCGCGGCGGGCCAGAGCGACCAGAAGGCGACAGCGAGACCGGCCAGGCTCAGGCCGGCGGTGAGGGCGTGGCTGCGGCGGAGGGAAATCGCCAGCATCACCACGACCGAAGTGGCGCCGAGAACGATCAGCGGCAGCAGAGCAACAAGATCAGCCGAGCTCAACACTTACCTCCGGAAGGCCACGGTAGGGCCGTTGACGACCTGTTCGTACCGCTGCGCGGTGGGCGCGAACGTATTCAGCACCGGCTGCGGATAGAGCCCGAGCCAGAGCAAGATGACCATCATCGAACCGACTAGCGCGATTTCGCGGGCCGAGAGATCGGCCAGCTTCCACTGGTTCGTGTTGGAGCCGTGGAAGGCGCGGGCGATGAACTTCAGGCCATAGAACGTGGAAAAGAGAACGCCGATCGTGGCCAGAGCGGCGAGCAAAGGGCTCGAGCGATAGGTGCCGAGCAGGACAAGGAACTCGCCGACGAAATCGCCGAGGCCGGGCAAGCCGACCGAAGCCAGAACGAAGAACATGCCCGCTCCGCTCAATCGGGGAATCGTCTGCCAGAGGCCGCCGAGGCGCGACATTTCCCGCGTATGCGTTCGCTCCTGCACCATGCCGACGAGCATGAACATGGCGCTGGTGCTGATGCCGTGGGCGATGATCGTGATGAAGGCTCCCTCGATGGCGAGCGGGGTGCCGATAAAGATGCCCAGCAGTACGAAACCCATGTGGCTGACGCTGGTGTAGGCGACGAGGCGCTTGAGATCGGTCTGGCCGTAGGCGAGCAGGGCGCCGTAGAGAATGCCGGCGATGGCGAGCCCCGTGGCGATCGGGGCGAATTGGTGCACCGCGTGGGGGAAGAGCGGGAGCACGAAACGCAGCAAGCCGTACGCGCCGGTCTTCAGCAACAAGCCGGCGAGGACCACGCTGCCGGCGGTGGGGGCTTCGGTGTGCGCGTCGGGCAGCCAGGTGTGGAACGGGAACATCGGCAGCTTGACGGTGAAGGCGACGAAGTAGCCGAGCATCACGAGCAGCGCGGTGTGCGGGGCGAGCGGCGTGCCGATCAGCGAGGTGTAATCGAAGGTGTAGACGCCGGTGGCGGCGTGATGCGCGAAATAGAGCGTGAGGATCGACAGCAGCATCAGCAGGCCACTGAGCTGGGTGAACAGCATGAATTTGACCGAGGCGTAGACGCGGCGCTCGTGACCCCAGATGGCGATCAGGAAGTACATCGGGATCAGCATCAGTTCCCAGGTGAAGTAGAAGAGGAACAGATCCATCGCCAGGAAGACGCCGACGATGCCCGCAATGACCCAGAGCAGGTTAAAGTGGAAGAAGCCGACGCCGTCGTGAATCTCGCGCCAACTGATCATCACGCTGGCGATGCCGAGGAGGAACGTGAGCGCGAGCAGAACCATGCTCATGCCGTCCATCGCCAGATGGAAATGGATGCCGAAACCGGCGATCCACGGGACATCGATCTGCGCGAGCCACTGCTGCTGGGTGAGGATCGAGATGTGGCCGTAGTTCTCGACCCACAGCCGCACGATGATGGCGAAGCCCGCCACCATCGCCAAGAGCGAAATCCAGCGGGCGGCGAGCTGGCTACGGCGCGCCACCAGGCCGGCGATGATGCCGGCCACAAGAGGAAGAACGATCAGCCAGACAAGGATCATAGCAGCGCCACAATGAGGAGGAAGATCACGGTGCCGAGCACGAGGGCGGTCGCATACCAGCGTACGCGGCCCGTTTCCGTGAGGCTGAGCGAACCCCAGCCCACGCGGGTGACTGCTGCGGCGCCCGTGTAAATCAGGTCAACGGCGTCAGACTTGTTGGTGCGGCTGAGCCAGTTGACCGGGCGGACGAACAAACGGTCGTAGAGCCAATCCATGCCCCAATCGGTGTACCACCAACGGTGCAGCAGGCGGCCGAGGCCCGTCGCCGCGAGCGATTCGGACAGGTCGCGGCGCTTGAGGAAGAAATACCAAGCCGCGGCGAGTCCGAGGAAGAACGTGAGAATGACCAGGCCTTCGGCGCCCATTTCGCCCATGGCAGCGTGACCCTCGGCGGTAGCCGGGAGCGCCGACTGGAGGAAATTCGTGAACCAGGGATGATTGCCGAGATAGGAGGGCAATTCCACGTATCCGCCGATGATTGAGAGCGTGGAGAGCACGATGACCGGAACGCCCATGAGCCAGCCGGTTTTGTGGCTGGGCGGATGGTGGCACTCGCCGTGGAAGGTGATGAAGATGAGGCGGAAGGTGTAGAGCGACGTCATGAAAACGCCGACGGTGCCGAAGAACCAGAGGGTAGAGCTGCCGACGGGAGAACTGAGGGTTCCCCAGAGAATCAGGCCCTTGCTGTAGAAGCCTGCGGTGATGAGCGGCAAGCCGGCGAGCGAGGAGCCACCGATGACGAACGCCCAGTAGGCGAGCGGGAGATGCTTGCGCAGGCCGCCCATCTTGAAGATGTTCTGCTCGTGGTGCATCGAGGTGATGACCATGCCCGAGGCGAGGAAGAGCAGGGCCTTGAAGAAGGCGTGGGTCATGAAGTGGAAGATCGCGGCGGTCCAGGCGCCAACGCCGAGACCGAGGAACATGTAGCCGATCTGGCTGACGGTGGAATAGGCGAGGATGCGCTTGATGTCGTCCTGCGTGAGAGCGGCAAAGCCGGCGGCAATGAGGGTGACCACGCCAACAACGGCGACGGCGTGCTGAGCCACGGGCGCCAGCGCGAAGAGAACGTGAGTTCGCGCGATCAGGTAGACGCCCGCGGTGACCATGGTGGCGGCGTGGATCAAGGCGCTGGTCGGCGTCGGGCCGGCCATGGCGTCGGGCAGCCAGGTCTGGAGAGGAAGCTGGGCCGACTTGCCGCAGGCGCCGCCGAGCAGGAGCAGGCCGGCGATCGTGGCGTAGATGGAGCCGTGCGCCCAGTTCTTCTGGGCGGCGTCCATCAGCGGCTGGATGGTCAGCGTGCCGAGCTGCTGGTAGAGAAGGAACAGGCCGAGGGCCATGGCGGTGTCGCCGACGCGGGTGACGATGAACGCCTTCTGCGCGGCGAGGCCGTTTTTCGGGTCGGTGTACCAGAAACCGATCAGCAGGTAGCTGCAGACGCCCACGCCCTCCCAGCCGAGGTACAGGAGCAGGAGGTTATCGCCCAGGATCAACATGATCATCGACGCCACGAACAGGTTCATGTAGGCGAAGAAGCGGCTGAAACCTTCGTCGCCCTCCATGTACTCGACCGAGTACACATGGATGAAGAAGCTGACGAAGGTAACGACGATCATGAAGATGAGCGAGAGCGCATCGAGATAGAGCGAGATGCCGGGCTGGAAGCCCGCGACGCTCATCCAGGTCCAGAGGTGCTGGGTATAGCTGCCACCCGCGGGCGGCAGGGCGATGAATCGCCAGGCGATCAGTAGGGAAATAATTGCCGAAAGGCCGATCGAGCCGCAGCCCAGGAAGGCGGCGGAGCGACGGTCCATGCGCGGGCCGAAAATCATCAACAGGGCCGCGCTGGCAAACGGAATTGCCGGAACCAGCCAGAGCAGGTGGAGCATCAGCCTCTCATCTCGCTTGCAGCATCAACGTCGAGCGACTTGAAGCGGTGGTTGAGGCGCAAGAGGAGCGCCAGACCGACCGCGACTTCCGCCGCCGCGACCGTCAGAATAAATAGGAACATCACCTGACCATCCGCCTGTCCCCACCGCGCACCGGCGGCGACAAAGGCCAAGCCCGAAGCATTCAACATCACTTCGATGGACATCAGGATGAACAGCAGGTTACGCCGCACCAGAAGGCCGATCAGCCCCAGTGCGAACAAGATCCCCGCCAGAAGCAACCCGTGCTCGATCGGAACCGCTGCCACCGGTCCTCCCTTGGGCTCGACGCGAGCCCACGTGATACGCGCCCACAAGGGCGGCCAAGAGCAAAATTGAAGCCAATTCGACCCCGATCAGGTACGGTCCGTAGAGCGACATTGCCACCTGATGGGGCTCGATTTGGGCGGCCGGGGGCGTAAGCGACCCCGAACGCGCCAGGAGATAGGAAACTTCACCCACAAGAATTGCAGCCAGAATCGCCGGGCCGGTGAACATGCCCGGCGTGACCCAGTTGCGTTCGGTTTCGACCGTATGCGCGCCCAGATTCAGGAGCATGACGACGAAGACGAACAAGACCATGATGGCGCCAGCATAAATAATGACTTCGAGAGCGGCCATGAAGGGGGCGCCGAGCGTATAGAAGACGAGGGCGACGGCGAGCAGGGAGACGGTGAGGTAGAGCAGGGCGTGAACAGGGTTCAGGCGCGTGAGCATGAGCACCGTCGCCAGAACCGCCACAATCGCCGCGATGTAGAAGAGCGCTTCCATCATGTTCCTCAGGGCAACAAGGTGTGAAGATCGGTCGGATTGGCTTCTCTTTCCGCCTCGCCCTTGTCCTTGTCCTTGATCTTCACGCCGGCGACCCGCCAGAAGTTGTAATCGGGATATTTGCCGGGGCCGTTGATGAGCAGATTTTCCTTTTCATAGACGAGGTTTTGCCGGTTGTACTCGCCCATTTCGATATCGGGGGTGAGCTGGATGGCGTAGGTGGGGCACGCCTCCTCGCACAGGCCGCAGAAGATGCAGCGGGAAAAGTTGATGCGGAACCATTCCGGATAGCGGCGGCCGTGCGGGTCCTCGGTGGCCTGGAGCGAGATGCAGTCAACCGGGCAGGCCACGGCGCAGAGGTAGCAGGCGACGCAACGCTCCTCGCCATCGGGATCGCGGGACAGGATGATGCGGCCGCGATAGCGCGGGGCGAGGTACGGCTTTTCGTCCGGATACTGGACGGTAAATCGCGGCTGGAACATGTGCAGGAGCACCAGCCACAGAGATCTGAGAACGCTCCACATCGCTCGTTACCTTCGCATCGCGAGAACGATCGCGCCGGTGACCGCGAGGTTGGCCAGGCTGAGGGGCAACATCCACTTCCAGCCCCAGGACATCAACTGGTCGAACCGCGGCCGCGGCATCGCCGCCCGCAGCAAAATAAAGAAACAGATGAAAAACATCGTCTTCAGGACGATCCAGACAATCGGCGGCAGCACGGGACCGAGCCAGCCGCCAAAGAACAATACCGACATCAGCACCGAAATCAGAATCACTCCCAGATATTCGCCGACGAAGAACATGCCGAACTTCATGCCGGAATATTCCGAGTGGAAGCCGGCAACGAGCTCGCTTTCCGCCTCGGGCAGGTCGAAAGGCAGGCGGCGCGTTTCAGCGATGCCCGCGATGAAGAACAGGACGAAGCCGAGGAATTGCGGCACGACAAACCACATGTGGCGCTGCGCCTCGACGATGCCGCGCAGGCTGAACGTGCCGGCAAGCATGACCGTCCCCATCATCGAGATGCCCATGAACACTTCGTAGCTGAGCATCTGGGAAGCGGCGCGGATGCCGCCGAGCAGCGCGTACTTGTTGTTCGAGGCCCAGCCGGCGAGAACCACGCTATAGACGCCGAGCGAGCTCATGCCGAGGAAGAAAAGCAGAGCGATGTTCGTATCGGCGATCTGGATGGTGGGCGTGAACGGGATCACCGCGAAAGTGAGCAGCACGGTGATCATGATGATCGACGGCGCGATCACGAAAACCCACTTATCGACGAAGGGCGGGATCCAGTCTTCCTTGAAGAAGATCTTGATCATGTCCGCCAGGACCTGCAGCAGGCCGAAGGGGCCGACACGGTTCGGGCCGTAACGGTCCTGCCAGAGAGCGAGCAAGCGCCGCTCGAGCCAGATCAGTCCCGAGGCGAGCGTCAGGACGACCAGCAGTATGCCGATCAGGACGATGAGCTTCAGGAGCACCGGGTTCATCGCGTCACTTCAATCCGTCCCCAGATGGGAAGTGTGATTCCGTCGAGCGGGCCGAGACCGGCCGGCAGAGCGGCAACGCCTCGCGGCAAGCCGGCTTCAATGCGAAGCGGCAAGCGCGCGGTGGCGCCATCGAGCTTTACTTCGACCGGCGAGCCTTCGGCAGCGCCAAGCGCGGCGGCGTCTTCGGCGCCGAGCGCGACGTAAGGCTTCGGCGAAAGCTCGGCAATCGCCGGGGCGCGGGCGCTCAGCTCTTCGGAGCCGAAAATGTGATGGCGCGGAACGACGAGCCATTCGCCCGGGCGCGGCGCGAAAGCCGCCGGGACCGTATTCAGGTAACCGGGGGCGGAGCCGGTGGCAGGTTCGATCAAGAGCACGCCAGGATCGCCGCCACGAAGCGGGCCGGCGATCTCTTCCTGGAACTTGTTGAGCGCCTGAATCGAATTCCAACCGCCCGTCCAGAAAAAGGGCTGCAAGGCCGCGGGGGGCTCGACGGGCGCGCCCTCCATTGTGAAGGAGAGCGGCGAATCGGGATCTTCCGGCGGCTTGGGTTCACTGACCTGGATATTGGCGAGCATGGATGTGCGGCCGCTGAAGCGGTGCGGCGCGCGAGGAATCTTGGCGCCGGCGATGCGGAATTTCGAGCCGGGGGCGGCATCACGGATGCGTTCGAGCGCGGGAACGGCGCGAGCCACGGCCTCCACAACGTCGTCGAGATTCTTCCAGCTCAACCCCTCGGGCCGCGTGAGCAGGCCGAGGACGTCACGGAGCCAGCGCCAGGCGTCCTGCACATCGCCCACGGGAGGATAGACGCTGAAGAAGCGCTGCGCGCGGCCTTCGCTCGAAACGAGCGTGCCGTCGGATTCGGAGAACGGCGTCGCGGGCAAGACGAGTTCAGCTTTTTCGGTGGTGCGCGTCTCGAGCGAATCGAGCACGACCACATGGCCGGCGGCGAGAAGCGCATCGACGGTGGCGGCCGGAGCGCGACGATAGAGATCGTTTTCGAGGATGACGACGGTTTGCGCGTTGCCGGCCTTGGCGGCTTCGAAGGCCTGGCCAAGCGGCTTGGGCGCGAGGATCGCGAGACCCAAGGTGTTGGCCTCTTCCATCGTGAGGAGGAAAGAGACGGGCTTCGCGGCCTTGGCGAGCGCACGGGCCACATCGGCGGCGGCGCGAATGACGGCGGCATTTCCGGTGCTGACGCCACTGACGACGGCGGGACGGGCTGCGGCCTGAAGCACCAAGGCGATGCGCTCGGCTTGCGCGCGAACTTCGGCGGGAAGGCCGGGAACATCGGGCGAAGAGGCGTCGAGGATATGGGCGACGGCGAAGCCCAGACGGGCGAGGTCATCCGGCGCGGCGCGATAGGTTCCCGTGGCGACATCGTCGAGGCGCGTGGCGTAAGTGCTGGCGATGAAGAGCGGACCGTGATCGTTCTGCGCGAGTTCGCGCACGGCGCTGTCCTGCCAGCGAGGCACGCCCATCTTTTCAATTTTTTCGAGGAAGACCTGGCGCACCGTCTGGCGGAGCGTGAGCGCCATGCGCGGGGCGACGTTGGTGACGTCCTCGCCGAGGACGAAGGCGGCATCGGCGTGCTCAAGCTGGCGAAGCGTGGCGGGGGCCGGGCCTTGGCGCTGAATCGCGAGCATTTCGCCGAGCAAAGCGTACTCGGCATCGGCGATGCCGGCGTAGAAATTCTCGGCGCCGACGAGGGAGCGGAGAGCGAAATTGGCTTCGAGGGAGGCGCGCGGCGAACCGATGCCGATCATCTTTCCCTCGGCGGCGAGCGAAGAAAAGCGGTCTAGCGCCTCGGCCCTGGTGATTTCGACGGGTTTGGCATTCTGGCCGGCGCGCGGGGCGCGGATGCGATCCTTGCCGTTGACGTGCTCGTAGCCGAAGCGGCCGCGGTCGCAGAGGAAGTAGCCGTTGATCTCGCTGTTGTAACGATTGACGACGCGGCGCAGCGTGCCGTAGCGCTCGGCGGGGCTGATATTGCAGCCGACGGCGCAGTGCGGGCAGACCGACGGGGCGAACGTGAGGTCCCACTTACGCGTGTAGTGCTGCTTGGCGGTCTTGTCGGTGAAGACGCCGGTGGGGCAAACCTCGTCGAGGTTGCCGGAAAATTCGTTTTCGAGTATGCCGTCCTCGGCGCGGCCGAAATAGACGAGATTGCGCAGCTTTTGCGGGCCGAAATCCTCGCCGCCCGCGTACTCATTGTAGAACCGCGTGCAGCGGTAGCACTGGATGCAGCGGTTCATCTCGTGATTGAGCAGCGGGCCGAGGTACTGATTGCGGAAGGTGCGCTTTTCGAACTCGTAATGCCGGTAGTTGTGGCCGGTCATCACGGTCATGTCCTGGAGGTGGCACTGGCCACCCTCGTCGCACACGGGGCAATCGTGCGGGTGGCTCATCATCAGGCCTTCGATGATGCCCGCGCGGAAATCGCGAACCTCGGGATCGTCAATCGAGACGATCATGTCCGGCGTGGGGACGGTCATGCAGGCCATCATGATGCGGCCGCGGGTATCCTTTTCGTCCCGGTAGATCTTGACGGCGCACTGGCGGCACGCGCCAACCGAACCGAGCGCGGGATGCCAGCAGAAATAGGGCAGGTCGAGGCCTTGACCGAGGCAGGCTTCGAGCAGGTTCTGCTTCGGGTTGATCTCGTAGGGCTTCTTATCGACGAAAATGCGGGTCATCGCCCATCTCTCCACGGACACCGCTTCTCACGGATATGGCGCTCGAAATCCTCGCGGAAATATTTGAGCGCGCTCTGCAGCGGCTCGGCCGCACCGGGCGCCAGCGCGCAGAAGGTATTGCCGGGCGCGACCATTTTGCAGATGTGCTCGAGGCGCGCCAAATGCTCCATCGAACCCTGGCCAGCCTCGATGGCCGCCAGCATCTCCTCAGCCCAGTGCAGGCCGCTCCAGCAGGGCGTGCACCAGCCGCAGGATTCCTGCGCGAAGAAATGCTCGAGGTTGTAAACCATGCCGACCGGGCAGGTCTTGTCGTCGAGGACGATCATGGTGGCGGTGCCCAGGCGGCTGCCGACCTTGGCGATTTCGGTGAAATCCATCGGGACATCGAGGTGGTCGGTGGTGAGGAAATCGGTGGACGCGCCGCCGGGGAGGGCGGCACGGAACTTGACGCCATCCTGCATGCCGCCAGCATATTTTTCGATCACCTCGCGCATCGGGGTGCCCATCGGCAGCTCCCAGCAACCGGGCTTCTTCACCTTGCCGCTGGCGCCATAGAGCTTCGTGCCAGCGTCACCGGTGAGGCTGAGCTTCTGGAACCACTCCGGGCCCTTTTCGACGATGTGCGGCAGGTTGCAGAGCGTTTCAATGTTCTGCACGATCGTGGGCTTGCCGAACAGGCCGGAAACCTGCGGGAACGGGGGTTTTGCGCGGGGATTGGCGCGCTTGCCCTCGAGCGCGTTGAGCAGGCCGGTTTCCTCGCCGCACATGTAACGGCCGCCGCTCATGTGCAGGCGGAGATCGAAATCGGCGCCCGAGCCGAAAATATTCTTACCGAGATAGCCCTTCTCATTGGCTTCGTGGAGGGCGCGCTCGATGCGCTCGCCGGCGTCGGTATATTCGCCGCGAAGGAAGACGTAGCCGCGATCGGCGCCGATGGCACGTGCGGCGATGATCATGCCCTCGACAAGTTCGTGGGGGTCGCCTTCGAGCAGAACGCGGTCCTTGAAGGTGCCGGGCTCCATTTCGTCGCCATTGGCGACGAGATATTTCGGGCGGGGTGCGTCGGGTCCGGAGGGAACGAAGCTCCACTTCATGCCGGTGGGGAAACCGGCGCCGCCACGACCGCGGAGGCCGGACTTCTTCACCGTATCGATGATCTCGGCGGGGGCCATCTGCATGGCCTTGCGCGCGGACTGATAACCGCCGGCGCGCTCGTAGGCGGCGAGATCGATCATTTCCCCGTCGGGGCGGATTTTGGCGGTGAGCGGGGTCTCCATCGGTCGCTACTTGTACCTTTCGAGGATCGCGTCGATTTTCGGCGGATCGAGATTGGCGTGGAGCTGGCCGTCAACGATCATGGTCGGGGCCTTGTCGCAGGCGCCGAGACAGACGACCGGGAGCAGCGTGAAGCGGCCGTCGGCGGTGGTCTGACCCATCTCTACGCCGAGGCGCGATTTCAGATGGTCGCGCATCTTGTCGTAGCCCATCACCCAGCAACTGACGCTGTCGCAGATCATGATGACGTGGCGGCCGACCGGCTTGCGGAAGATAAGGTTGTAGAAGGTGGCGACGCTGTCGATGTCCTCGGGCGAGGTTTCGAGGAACTCGGCGATGTCGCGCACGGCATCGTCCGACACCCACCCGCGATGTTTCTGAACGACGCGAAGGGCGTCGATGCAAGCGGCGCGGCGCACGGGATAGTGGGCCGCTTCTACTTCGATTTCACGCTGTTCTTCCGGGGTCAGCATGCTTCTCCACACTCAGCGGTCGATATCAGCCAAAACGAAGTCGAGGCTCCCGAGGATGGCGAGCAGATCGGGGACCATGAGACCTCGCGTCATTTCCGGCAGCGTCTGCATATGAGCGAACGAAGGGGCGCGAATACGGGTGCGATAGCTCATCGTGCTGCCGTCGGAAACCAGGTAATATCCGTTATTGCCCTTGGGCGCCTCGATCGCGCCCAGACCTTCGCCCGCCGGGATCACCGGACCCCAGGAAACACCGAGGAAGTGATTGATCAGGGTCTCGATATCGTGCATCGTGCGGTCCTTGACGGGCGGCTGGGCGAGCGGATGGTCGCTCTTGTAGGGGCCTTCGGGCATGTTCTTCACGCACTGCTCGATGATGCGCAGGCTCTGGTTGATCTCCTCGACGTGAACCACGGCGCGGTCGTAGCAATCGCCGTGAGGGGACGTCGGGATGTCGAACTCGAAATTATCGTAGCCGCTGTAGGGATGTTTCTTGCGGAAGTCCCATTCGTAGCCGGTGGCGCGAAGCAGCGGGCCGGTGACGCCCCAGTCGATGGCCTGTTCGGTCGTGATGGCGCCGACGCCCTGGGTACGGGCCTTGAAGATGCTGTTGCGCATGACGATCTTGTCGTACTCGCGCATGCGCTTGGGCATCCAATCGAGAAATTCGCGGAACATCTTGTCCCAGCCCTTGGGCAGGTCGTGCGCGCTGCCGCCGATGCGCAGCCAGCTGGGGTGCATGCGGGCGCCCATAATGGCCTCGACCATGCCGAAGGCGCGCTCGCGGTCGTTGAACATGTAGAAGACGGGCGACATCTGGCCGACGTCCTGGGCGAAGGTGCCGTACCACACCAGGTGGCTGATGATGCGGAACAGCTCGCAGGTCATTACGCGGATCACCTGCGCGCGCGGGGGAACCTTGATGCCGGCGAGCGTTTCGACCGCGGTGAGATAGGCGAGATTGTTCTGGACGCCAGAGAGGTAATCGATGCGGTCGGTGTAAGGAATAAAGGTGTGCCAGCTCTGGCGCTCGCCCATTTTCTCGGCGCCGCGGTGGTGATAGCCGATTTCCGGGATGGCGTCGAGGATGACTTCGCCATCGAGTTGGAGGATGACGCGCAGAACGCCGTGCGTGCCAGGATGCTGCGGGCCGATATTCAGGAAGATGAAATCGCTGTCTTCGCTCGCCCGCTTCAGTCCATATTCCTCGGGGCGGAAACGCAGGCGCTCCTCTTCTTCCGCGGCCTTCTCCTCGGGAAGCTGGAAGGGACCCATTTCGGTGGCGCGGGCCGGATGGTCCTTGCGCAGCGGATGGCCCTGCCAACTGCGCGGCATGATGAGGCGCTCGAGGAAGGGGTGGTTCTCGAAGCGGATGCCGAGCAGGTCCCAGCATTCGCGCTCGTACCAATTCGCATTGGGCCAAACGTCGCAAAGCGAATCGACGGCGGCCTTGTCCTCGACTAGCGGAACCTTCACGCGGAGGTACTCGTTGCGATCAAAGGAAAACAGGTGATAGACGACGGTGAAATCAGAGGGCGGCTGGCCTTCGCGATGCTCGCGGACACGCTCGTCGATGGCGGTGAGATCGTAGAGCATGCGGTAGGGGCGGTCGATCTCGTTTTTCAGATAGCGCATCGCGGCGTGGAGCTTGTCACGACCGATCCACGCGGTGGGGATGCCGTCGGGGCAGGGCTGCGAGACGACGGCATCGGCCCCGAATTTCTGCCGGAGCTGATCGAGGGCGGTGACGGCGGTCGTTGCGGGAGCGGCCATCATCAAACCTCGTCGATTGGGCGCAAGGTTGTGGCTTTCACGCGCTCATCCTGTTTGAGATCACGCATCGAGGGACGAAAACCTCTGTCGATACCTTCAGGGCCAACAACCCAGCTCAGCGGCCGATTTTCGTTGCCGACAGCCTCGCGAAGGAGCATCAGGCCTTCCATGAAAGCAACGGGGCTGGGCGGGCAGCCGGGCACGTAAACATCGACGGGGAGAATCTTGTCGACGCCCTGCACGACGCTATAGATGTCATACATACCGCCGGAATTGGCGCAGGAGCCCATGGAGATCACCCAGCGCGGGGCCATCATTTGTTCATAGAGCCAGCGGATAATGGGGGCCATTTTCAGGAAGGGCGTGCCGGCGATGACCATCAGGTCGGCTTCGCGCGGAGTGCCGCGCAAAACTTCGGCGCCGAAGCGGGAAATATCGTATTTGCTGGTGATGCTGGTGGCCATCTCGACGAAGCAGCAGGACAGGCCGAACATAAACGGCCACATCGAATTCTTGCGGCCCCAAGCCACCAGGTCCTCGAGCTTGGCGAAAAGAATCTGGCGCCGAAGCTCGTCATATTCGCTCGGGGCCTTTTGGACCACCGGCAATTCCTTGGTTCCCTGACTTGTCCACCAGCGCATTGCCGACTCCGTTCTCGCTTACCTTGTTTTCCGCCTGGTGTCGGGGCTCCAATCGAGAGCGCCCAGGCGCCAGAGGTAGACCAGGGTGGCCAACAGCACAACGATGAAAATCAGCGCTTCCCCGTAACCGAGCCAGCCGAGGTCGCGCGCGGCGACGGCCCAGGTGTAAAGGAAAACCGATTCCAAGTCGAACACCACGAAAAACATCGCCATCATGTAGAACTTAACGGGAAAGCGGACACGGGCGGTGCCTTCCGAGAGGATGCCGCCTTCATAGGGCTGATCGGTGAAGCGTTCTTTGTGCCGCTCGCCGAGCAGGGCCGAGAGGATGATCATCGAGCCGGCGATAATGAGCACCAGAACGGCGTAGAGCACGAAGGCCCACAGTTCCATGGTTATCCCTGGCGTCCTTTTCTCCTGTTGGAAACCGGCGCACGTATCGACTGCGACGCTGCACGTTCGCGCGTTTCGACTTCGCCACACCACGGCGAGCCGCATTAAAGACTGGAGAAGGTCCCGCTTCCTCCCTTCCGACGTTCGAAGGGTGCTGCCAACGCAGCGGGCCATTATACATCGAATCGCTTCTTGTCAAATTCTTCCGCAAGATTTTTTCACACGGCGGAAATTCCTCCTCAGGACTTTCTCTTTTCCGACCTGCGGCCCGAGGCCGGGCGGCGAGGCGCACGAACGGGCGCAGTTCCACGTTGGAGAAAATCCTTCAAGACTAAAGCGGAATTGCGCTCGGTGTCGCTGGCGCTGTACAGGAGCGTGAGCGGGCCGCGGCGGGCGATGTCGACGAGTTGGCGACAAGCTTCGGAGTGGGAATCGAGTTCGCGGCGGTAGCGACGCTGGAATTCGGACCATTTCGCCGGATCGTGGCCGTACCATTTTCGCAACTCCGGACTGGGAGCAACGTCGCGGAGCCAGCCGTCCATGCGCAGCGCTTCCTTTTTCATCCCGCGCGGCCAGAGGCGCTCGACGAGGAAGCGGGAGCCATCGGAGGGAGAAGCGGTTTCGTAGACGCGCTTAATTCGTATCATGGCGTTCCTGCTACTTACTGGCGGAAGCGCTCTTCAGCCTATTGTAACCCTCGGGAATGGCGCGGAAGGGGACGGCGAGGCGGTTCCAGACGTTGATCGTGGCGATGACCATCGTCAGGTTGACGAGTTCGGCTTCATCGAACTGTTCCCTCGCGTGATGAAAAACCGCGTCGGGCACATGATCGTGACTCAGGAGGGTCACCGATTCCGTCCAGGCGAGAGCGGCGCGTTCGCGATCGTCGAAAAATGGGCCTTCGCTCCAGGCGGCGACGGTGTCGATGCGCTCGTTGGGCTCGCCAAGCTCGCGCAGCTTGCGGGCGTGCATATCAACGCAGAACGCGCAGGCATTGATCTGCGAGGCACGCAGCTTGACCAGCTCGATCAGGCGCTCGTCGAGACCGGTTGTGTGGATGAATCTTTCGAGCGCGACAACCGCGTCGTAGGCGCGCGGGGAAACATGCTTCATGTCGATTCTGGGCGAGAGATCTGGCGCCATCTCTTGACCTCCCATCAGTTTATGGACCTGTCCATTCGTTCGAATGGACTCCCTTTCCTTAGAGATGCCTCCAGGGGCGGGAAGGGCGCAACGATACAACAAATCCGCTCGCGAAAAAACTATCGCGGAGCGAGGTTCCCGTCCGATAATCTCTTGAGACTGGTAAGGCCTTTCCGTCATTTCATCCAACTCGCCTCTCGAGCACGGGGATGGAAGGGACGACGCGCGACCCCGGAGGGAGCAACGATGGACACGTTCCGCACGAAACTGGTTCGCCAGGAGGAGATCGCCGAGGGAACGAAGGCCTTTTATTTCGAAAAGCCGCAGGGCTTCGAATTCCGCGCCGGGCAGTACGTCGACGTGACACTCATCGACCCGCCGGAAACGGACGCGGCCGGCACAACGCGCAGCTTCACCCCGGCCAGCGCCCCGCATGAGGAACAAGTGATGGTGGCAACGCGGATGCGGGATAGCGCCTTCAAGCGCGTCCTCGACAAACTGGAGCCAGGAGACGAGGTGGCCCTGGAAGGGCCGATGGGCTCCTTCACGCTGCACCAGAATGCCTCGAAACCGGCAGTGTTCCTTTCGGGCGGGATTGGCATCACGCCATTTCTCAGCATGAGTCGCCGCGCGGCGCACGAAAAGCTGGCACATCCTATTTATCTTTTCTACTCGAACTATCGCCCGGAGGATTCGGCGTTCCTCGAATCCCTTTCCGCGCTCGAAAAGGCCAATCCGCATTTCCGGTTGATCGCAACGATGACGGATATGGGCCGGTCGACGACGAAATGGAGCGGCGAAACCGGGTTTATCGATGCCGCAATGCTGCGCCGTCACATCGAGAGGCTAGACGGCCCGATCTTCTACATTGCCGGACCGCCGGGAATGGTGGTCGCCATGCAAAAGATGTTGGGTGAGGCGAGCGTGGATCCGGACGACGTGCGGACGGAGGAATTCGCGGGCTACTGAGGGCCGGGGGAAACGCGGCGCGCTGTTTCGATTTGGTAAGAAGCGAAAGAGAGCAGTTCGGGCACACCCTCCCTCGGCAATTTTTCCGGCACAAATCAGCGTTAATCGATGGCGATATGCGTGCTCGTGCGGGCGACGCCATCGAGATGCTGAATCTTCTCTATCACCAGCTTGTTCAGGTCGTCACCCGAGGACACTTCAGCGACAACATAGACATCAGGGTCGCCCCAGCAGGCGTTCGCCATTTTCACTCCCTGCAATGACTGGATTTTGTGGGCGACGTCGCGCGCTTTGCCTGGACCGACGGTGACCAGCACGTAAGCTCTCATGATGATTCTCCGCGTCTGCGCCGATCAATTGAGGATTGTGTCTTGCCTACAGCTTAGGCCCGTTATTGACAGTGGGCAAGCAGGAAAAGGGCGAGCGCAACTCCGCAGGCTGTACGGTGCCTTTTCGACAGGACAGGTTCTCCTGGGCAGGCGGTGAATCTTTAGGGAATCCTTACGAACTCCTTGCGACTTCCTTAGCGGGCCGATTCCAAACTGCTGTTTGCGTCCTTCGAGAGGGCTTTGCAGAGTCATGTGGACTTCTCCGGCAGTGATCGGTCTGGGCGTCGCAGTTATGTTCCATGCCTTTCCCAGCTTCTTGTGGGGACTCTGAACAAAAGTCCGCCGTCAGGGCCGCTCCATCTGGTGAATTCGGCGGCAGGCACGCCTGGCGAGCCATGCGTTCCGAACAATCCAAGGGAAGATAATCCCCCGAAAAGCGCGTCAGGGAACGGAGATATTTCAATGCTGAAATACACGGCCCGAATGTTCGTGCTGATGACCGCGCTGCCCTGCGCGACCTACGCGCAGACGCATGGCGCCGCGCCGGCGAGCGGCGATAGCCGGCAGAGCCTGGAAAAACAGGTTGAGCAATTGCGAGAGATGGTTGCGCAGCTAACGAGCCGAGTGGCGATGCTCGAGGCGGAACAACGAAAAGCAGGCGTTCCGGGCCCCAGTTCCCCCGCCGGGCCGACGGTTCGGAACACGCAAGCATTCGTGCAGACGGAGCAGGCGGAAGAAGGGATATCCGCAGCGGACGTGTCCGGTAACGTCTCGCGGCCGGTGGCGAACGTTCAGACGGCGGACTCGTCTGCAGTCGTCTCGCAGCAGGCGGAGGGCGTTCAGCCGGCCATTGCGCCCGAGCATCGCGCGATGAACTTTTTGGCGGGAACGACCATCAACCTGACGCTCGACGGATATTACGGTTACAACTTCAACAGCCCGGTGGGGCGGGTGAACTTGCTGCGCGCCTACGATGTGAGCAGCAACAGTTTCAGCCTGAACCAGGCGGCGCTAATCCTGGACCATGCGCCAGACCCTGACGCGGGACGCCGGTTTGGGGCGCGCGTCGACCTGCAATACGGGCAAGCGACGGAAACACTGCAGGGCAGCGCCGTGAAC
>JAGWOX010000306.1 GCA_028877145.1 Acidobacteriota bacterium
CATAGACTGGCGCGCGATACAGAATGCCCGCAGGCGCGCCGCTGGTTTTGCTCGCTTGCTTCATTTCCCTTTAAGAAACTTCTTATAACCGGCGCGGCCGGGTCCCCCATTTCCTCCCGCGAGGAAGACTTTGCCGTGCGCTGGCGGCACGCATTGCCGGAAAGTTGCGGTTTGGCGCGTCAATCTCACAGTGCCGTGGAGAAAACCGGCAATCGCAATGCCAAACCCCGGGTAGATCAATGTGTACGCGAATGGAACAAAGCGCGGAAATCCCCCGAAGCCCTCCCAGCACACTCAACCCCGCCCCCCTTCCTGCCGATGTCACTGGATGGAGCCCACGGGTTCGGGACTGCAAGTGTGCGTCCCTGCTTCGGGAACAGGAAATGTCATGATTCGGCTGACTCGGCTGAACAAACAGCCGATCGGGGTCAATTCCGATCTCGTCAAATTTGTCGAAAATTCGCCGGACACCCTCATCACTCTGATTACCGGCGAGAAGATTCTCGTGCGTGAGAGCTACGAGGAAATCGTGTCGTTGCTTGTGGCGTTCCGCCAACGCGTGCTGGCCGGTGTCGACCCGAGCGCGTACGCGAGTGGTGGGCCAGGCGTCGAAGCGCTGCGGCGAGCCGGGATGTCCTCCCCGGGAGTACGGAGCCTGCCCGAAAACAATGCCCTTGGTATGCCGAGCGAGACGGACCAGAACGAGGAGCGGGGCTGATGGACAAGAGCAGTCTCGTGGGAATCTTGGTCGCGGTGGGCGGGATCACGGCCGGATTGCTGCTCGATGGCGGCAACCTGGGCCAAATCCTGCAGCCGACGGCCGCGATGATCGTCTTCGGAGGAACGCTGGGAGCCGTGATGCTCCAGTTTCCTTTGCCATTCGTGATCCTCGCGTTCGGCAGCCTGGCCAACGTCTTCATCGAGCGAGGAAGCGAGGCCGGCGCGACGATCGCTCAGCTGGTGGGCTACGCCAACAAAGCTCGCAAGGACGGCGTGGTCTCGCTCGACTCGGAACTCGAGAAAATTCACGAGCCGTTCCTGAAGAAGTCGCTGATGCTGGCCGTCGACGGCACCGAGCCCGAGGAACTGCGGAAAATGATGGAACTCGTGATGGAAAACCAGGCCGAGCAGGAGGAGAACATTCCGAAGGTGTTCGAATCGGCGGGAGGTTTTTCCCCGACGATCGGAATCATCGGCGCCGTGCTCGGCCTGATTCAGGTGATGGGCCACCTTTCCGACATACAGGAAGTGGGGCGCGGCATCGCCGTCGCGTTCGTCGCCACGATTTACGGCGTGGCGTTGGCGAACCTCTTTTGCCTGCCGGCGGCGGGCAAATTGCGCATCCGTTTGCGCGAGCGCCAGGTCCAGCGCGAGATCGTGCTGGAAGGAGTGATCTCCATTTTGGAAGGGATGAACCCGCGAATGCTGGAGACGAAGCTCCGTGGATACCTGGCCGAAACGGCCCAGGCCAAGGCGGCAGACGATGGCGCGTAGGAAGAAACACGCCGGGCATGTAAATCACGAACGGTGGCTGGTTTCCTACGCCGATTTCATCACGCTGCTCTTTGCCTTCTTCGTAGTCCTGTTTTCCTCCTCGCAGGTCGACCACAGAAAGATCACTAAGCTGGCCCGGGCCATCCAGGACGCGTTTCAGCAACTCGGCATTTTCGAGAACGCTTACAAAAGGCCGCCGCTCGAATCTGGCGGGTCGATTCCGGTGGACCAGATGCGGCTGGTGAATTCGCACATCGCTCCCGAGCAGATGTTTGGCGCGATGGCCGCGGCTTCCTGGAGCCTCAGCACGCAGAAATCGATGGCCGAAATCCGCAAGGCTCTCGAGAAAGACCTGGCGCCGGAGATTCGGCGGCATGTGGTCGCCATCGGAGCGCGGCCCGACGGCCTGGTGATCAGCCTGCGAGAGATTGGATTCTACGCGAGCGGCTCCGCAAACCTCAAACCGTCTTCCCTGCCGGCCGTGCAGAGGATCGCCTTGGTCCTGCTCAACCGTCCGGAAGACATTCGCATCGAAGGCCACACCGACAACGTGCCGATCCACAACACCGAATTCGCCTCCAACTGGGAATTGTCCACGGCGCGGGCGACCGGAATGGTTCGGCTCTTCATCACCCAATTCCGCTTTCCCGCCGAACGCCTTTCGGCGGCGGGCTACGCAAACTACCACCCCGTGGCGTCGAATGCGACGGTCGCCGGACGCGCGCGGAACCGGCGCGTGGACATTGTTGTGCTTGCGCCGCGAGCGCCCATTCCGATGTCTTCCCTGGCTGAAAATGACGAAGCGAGCCAGGTCCAGCCGGCGGCCCAACAGGCCACCGGCGCGTCGCCGGAGCGAGCGCCCGTTTCGGTTCAACCGGAATTACCGAGCGCGGCAACGGGTTCAAGACCGCTAAAGGGTCCACCGCCCGCGCCGGAGTAGTCCCTGCCGGCTGCGAATGGTTCCAGTGCTGACCCGAGCGGCCGATAAACAGGTTGCGGCGCGTCACGTTGCGCCAGACGCCGGAATGCGTAGTGCATCTTTGGATTCGTCCGGGTGGTCGATTCCCCGGTTGTCCGCTGTCCCGCTTGGGCATTCGAGCGTCGCTGCGGGCGCTCGCGGAGCGGGGCTATCGTGGGCCGGCCGTAAGCCGTGCGTGAATGCGTGAGTTGCTCGGGCCCCGCGCGCATTTTCCACGGCCTGGTCTGCGGCAGAGTGGCTCCGAGATCGAGGGCATCCCACCCGGCGAACGATCTGTGCTGGACAGTTCGCTCGAGTCTGTTTCGCCGCGAGCGCATCCGGCATCGGGCAAAAGTGGAGAGAGCGCGCTCGGCGCAGGATTGGGCGCGCGGACAAGCGTGAGCGGCGTCGCGGCAAGCGGTGAATCCGTCTTGCCCTGCGCGGCTCGCGAAAAACACGCCTGCTCGCCGAGCGCACCACCGCCCGCCCGATCCATGACGGAGTTGGATTCTGCAAGTCGTCCCGCTTGCGGAAACCGGTCGCCTGCTCGGGCCGTGGCGATTTCTTTCGCCACACCCGCGGGCGGCCGGTGAAGTTGACGCCGATCCACGAAACACGCGCGGATTTCAGTGGTAGCCGAGCGGGTCGCGAACCACGCCGTATTGCGCGCCCCACGCGTCGGTCATCTTGCTGCGAATCTCCCACAATTCGGGGAAGAAACGGACGCGCATCCCCTCGTTCAAAATTTCGACCGACCTTCCCTTGAGCGATTTCGCGCCGATGCCGATCGTGCGTTGGATGAGTTGCATGTGGCAGAAGCGGAAGCGCTGGAACAGCTCGTCGAATTCGGCCATCGCCTCGGCGATCACGTATGCTTCTCCGTGGTTATATTCCGTGTTGTAGATTTTCTCGATCGTCAGGTCCTCCGGGTCGAGATAATTCTCGCGGAACGACTGCCAAAGATGCGCCGGCATTCGCAATAGCGTGCGCCAGCCCGGCGATTCCTGCCCGCTGCCGTTGCCCAGTCGTGTCCGAATCTCCTGATATTCCTTGGGGGACATCGTCTCGAGCAGATCGAGCTGCTGGATGAGAAGCCGCTGCGCCGTGTGCACGCGCCGGAAAAGCGTCAAAACGCGTGGGGTGTCGCGCTTCTGCAGATAATCGTCCACGTCAAGCAGCGTGTAGCCGATCAGCTTCATCCACAGTTCCTCGATCTGATGGACGATCTGGAACTGCAACTCGTCCGCGTTACAGAGATCG
>JAGWOX010000307.1 GCA_028877145.1 Acidobacteriota bacterium
ATGCTGCATCCGCGAATAGCCGCGATTCGGTCCCACCGGGCATTTGTTCGAGACGATCTGGCTGAAATGAATCCGGCAATTCCGCAGCCGGTATGCCCCCGGCAGTACCTGCGCCCAGATGATGCATCCGAGCGGTTCGTACCGCGGAAACGCCCCGCAGTCGTCGATGTGCCGCGATTCGATCGCCTGAATCACGCCGTTCTTGTCGAGCGCCACGCGCGTGTCGAGGAAAGTGCGCTCGTTCCCGTGAGCGCTCGCCTGCATGTGCTCGGTCCGCGTCTCGATCCATTTCACCGGCCGTCCGCCCAGCTTGCGCGAGGCCAGCGCCGCGGCCGCCATGTACGGGTAGCTGGTGATCTTGATGCCGAAGCCGCCGCCGATGTCATGCGACCGGATGTGGATCCGGTCGATCCCGATGCCCAGCGCCGGCGAAAGGAACTGCGCCGCGAACGCCGGAAAGCTGTTGTTCGCCCAGTATTCGACGCACTTGTCCGCCTCGTTCCATTCCGCGATCAGCGCGTTGGTCTCGAGCGGCGTCGAAGAATACCGGTGGAAATGCAGCTTGGGAATGTGAACCACGTAGGCGGCTTTCTTGAAAGCCCGGTCCGGACTGCCGTACTCGAAGACGTCTTCCCACAAAACATTGGTGCCCGCCGCCTCGTGCAGCAGGGAACGGCCCGCGACGGCATCCTCGGCGTCGATCACCGGCTCGAGCGGGTCATAATCCACCTCCACCAGTTCGATCGCGTCCTCCGCCTGATATTTCGAATCCGCCACCACGATCGCCACCGGCTCGCCCTGATACCGCACTTTTTCGATCGCCAGAGGATAATCCTTCACCAGGGCTCCCGGTCCGCGCCCGATCTCCGGAAATGGCTGCACCTGGCTGGCCACGTCCTTGCCCGTCCAGACCAATCGCACGCCCGGCGCCTCCGCGGCGCGTGAGACATCGATGCTCACGATGCGTGCGTGGCCGTAAGGCGAGCGGACCACCGCCATGTGCAACATGCCATCGCGCCGAATGTCGTCGATGAAGATGCCCTGGCCGCGCACCAGTCGCGCCTCTTCGCGCCGCCGCAGCGGCTTGCCCACCCATTTCAGTTCGGGTTCCCGCTTGCGTGAAGCAGCTTTTCGTTTTGCCGAACGCGCTTTTTTCGGCACGGCCCGTCTCCTTATTTCCTGAAATCCGGCGGCTCTCAGTTATGCGTATTCGCCATGCTACCGGCTCGGTTCACCAGCCTCGCATCGCCGCAATGCAAAATCCTGTCATCCTGAGGGCATCCGACCAGGATGCCCGAAGGATCTCAACGTAACGCTCCGCCAAGGAATCTCACGACAGCCTCGACCCCGCTCCAAGCAATCCCTCACTAACTCAACGCGGCCTTCAATCCGTCGATCAGCTTCTGCAAATTCTTCCGCGCCAGCGGTTCCAGCAGCCCGCCCGCCAGCGACGGCAACGGCCCGGCCACGAGCGCGCGCCCGGTCCAGTTCACCCGCGTGCCTTCACCCGCCGGCTCGAGGTCGAATCCGGCGTGAAGGGCCGTGGTGCCGCCCGGCACATCGCCCTTTCCTTCGTACGCCGCGTGGAGTGGCGGATCGGTTTCCGCCAGTCGCAGCCGCACCGAAGCCGTGCCGTAAATATGGGAAATCCCGACGCGCAGTTTCACGGTGTATTGGGCTTCCCCCGTCTTCTCGATGCTCTCGAAATCCGGCAGCAGCGGCGCGAAGCGGCTCGGATCGGCCAAGAATTCGTACACCGCGGCCGGCTGGTGCGGCACGTCGAACGAACCGGAGAAGTTGAAGTCCATCGCGCGATCACCTCGCTACGTGCGCCTCTGCCGCGGCGCGAATGGCTTTCAGAATATTCTGGTACCCGGTGCAGCGGCACGTGTTTCCGGCGATGGCCTTGCGAATCTCGGCGTCGCTCGGATTCGGGTGCCGCGACAGCAGATCGATGGTGGAAAGCAGCAGCCCCGGCGTGCAATACCCGCATTGCAGGCCGTGATTCTCCGCAAACGCCATCTGCACCGGATGCAGCTCACCGTTCACGGCCAGCCCTTCGACGGTCGTGATCTCCGCGCCGTGCGCCTGCACCGCCAGAACCGTGCACGATTTCACGCTCCGCCCGTTGAAGAGCACCGTGCACGCCCCGCAATAACTCGAATCGCAACCGACGTGCGTGCCGGTAAGGTTCAGCACGTCGCGCAGCAGATCGACGAGCAGCAGCCGCGGCTCGATCTCCAGCTCGTGCCGCTTGCCGTTCACGGTGACGCTCAGGGGAACTCGCTCAGCGTCCGGCATAGTCGTGTTTCACCTCCACCGATTCTCCCCGTGCCCGCGCCAGCGACGCCCCAATCGCCTGCCGCACCAGCGCGCCCACCAGCAATCGCTTGTATTCCGCCGAGCCGCGCTGGTCCGAGGGCGGATCCACGCCGGCCATCGCGGCCTCGGCCGCGCCTTCCACGGTGCGATCGTCGATCCGGCGCCCGCGCAGCGCTTTCTCCGCTTCGCCCAGCCGCACGGCGGTCAGTCCGACGCTCGCCGCCACGATCCGCGCTTCCGCGCACGTGTCGCGATCGCCCAGCGACAGGTGCACCGCGACGCCCGCCGTCGCATACACCGGCGCCGAGCGCTTCACCGCGATATACGCGCCCCCGCTCTTCTTCGGCGGCAACTTCACTGAAATCTCCCGAACCATCTCCCCCGGCCGGAGATCGGTCGTAAACGCATCTACAACGAACTGTTCGATCGGCACCACGCGATCGCCCCCTTCCCCCACCGCCCGCACATCGGCCCCGAGCGCCAGCAGCACCGCCATCCAATCGCTCGAGGGATCCGCCTCGGCCACCGAGCCGCCGATCGTCCCGCGGTTGCGCACCTGCACGTCCGCGATTCCCCCCGCGCAATCGCGCAGAATGGGAATTCGAGCGGCGGCACGCGATTCGGCGATATCGGCATGGCGAGCCATCGCGCCAAACCACACCCCGCCGTCGTTCATCTCGATGCGTGCAAGGCCGGGAATGAAATTGAGGTCGACCAGCGCCGTGGGACGCGCCAGGCGCAGCTTCATCAACGGAATCAGGCTCTGCCCTCCGGCGATGAACCTGGCTTCTCCGCCCAGTTCGCCGAGCAGGGAAATCGCCTCGGAGATCGAACCGGCACGGAAGTAGCGAAAGGGGTGCGGGTACATGGCGTCCCCCCAAAACAGTTTGCGCGCCCGTAAGCGAAAGCGAACCGCAGCGCTGCCGCATTCTAGGCGGAAGCCGAATGCCCAATCAAGCGGAACGTTCCCCGCAACAAGTACCCTCCAGCCCAAAGTCTTCAGTCGCCTCGAGCACGATAGCCTCCCTGCGAGGCCACGGGTGCCCTAGGCACCGTATTAGCGCCTGGGTCTTTGCCCCAATCTCCCCCACCACGCACCCCGCGACGAGCACCCCCATCCAGCCTCGTTCGTCCGCGCCCCAAGTCTGCTGAAATCGCCCCCGAGGGCCCTAGGCGCCGAATTTGCGCCTGCGGCCTTTGCCTTAGTCTCCCCCACCACGCACCCCGCGACGAGCACCCCTCCTCCCCTCAGCACCCCACGACCCGCACATCCATCTGGCATCCCATCAGTCCCGGCGCTATCCTGTGCGTTGTTTTGTGCGCGTCTTTGAAGGGGGAAGTCCTTGCCAATCATCGCCGAAATCCCGCAGACCATCCGTTCCCAGT
>JAGWOX010000308.1 GCA_028877145.1 Acidobacteriota bacterium
CGATCCAGACCATGGGCATCGTTCCGCCGCGGTAATACTTCCACGTGCCCCAGGGAAACGGCGTGGGGTCGTACGCGATGTGCGTCCCGTCGGCCGAGTACGAACCGTCGTAACCGGTCGGGAAGGGCAGGCGCTCCGGAAATCCTCCGGCGAGCGGCACGGTGAAAAGCTGCACCACCTGATGTGCGTAGGCATAGCGCGACGAGCTGAAAAGCACGTCCTTGCCATCGGACGTCCAGCCCTGCACGGTATCCGGCCCAGAGCTGAACGTGAGCTGCTTTGGCTGGCCGCCGGCGGCCGGCATCACGTAGACGTTCTCATTGCCGTTCGAGTTCGCGCTGTAGGCGATCCATTGACCGTCGGGAGAAAATTTGGGATGGGATTTCAGTCCAGGCCCCGCCGTCAGCCGCGTCGCTTCGCCGCCGGCTCGTGCCACGCTCCACAGGTCGCCGGCGTAGGCGAAGACGATGCCGGTCTTGTTGAGAGTCGGCTGTTGCAGGAGCAACGGCTCGGGCTGGGCTTGCGCTCGCCCGTTACCCGCGGCCAGAAAAATCGCCATCAGAAACGCGCAAACAAACGCCACTCGTCGCATCTGTACTCCTCTCGTTACCTACTTACGGGACCGCTCAATATACCCCTCACGCCAAGCTTCCGTCTACGCACGGATATGAGGAAAAGTTCAGAAAATTCCGGCGATGCGGATGCAGAGAGATTGGGCGTCCTTCGTTACTGGCGCCCGGCGCTTGGCTCCTGCTGGGTCATGCAGTGGATGGTGCCGAGGCCGAGGACGAGATCGCGGCAGGGGATGCCGATGATTTCGCGATGGGGGAAAAGCTCGGCCAGGGTGTTCAGGGCGACGCGGTCTTTGAGATCGTTGAAGGTGGGGACGAGGACGATGCGATTCGCGACGTAGAAATTGGCGTAGCTGGCGGGGAGGCGCTGGCCGTTGAAATAGACGGGAGCGGGCATCGGCAGGGTTTTGACGCGCAGCGCGTAGCCATCCTGCTCGTGCATGGTTTTCAGCAGCGAGAGATTTTCCTGGAGCGGGGCGTAATTTTCGTCCTTCGGATCGTTTTCGACCACTGTCACGACAGTCAGGGGATTCACGAAGCGCGCGAGATCGTCGATATGGCCGTGGGTATCGTCACCGGCAATTCCTCGGTGCAGCCACAGGACGTTCGTCACGCCCAGAAATTGGCGGAAGACCTCGGTGTAATCCTGCTCGGTGAAGCCGGGGTTTCTTTCCTGAACTTTGCTGAGGAGGCATTCCCGGGTGGTCAGCAGCGTGCCGCGCCCGTTGACGTCGATACTTCCGCCTTCGAGAACGACGCGCCGGCCTTTATGCATCGGCTGCCATAGGCGCCGCTTCAGCTTGCGGTTGGCCTTGGAGACAACGACCGCATCCTTTTTATGATCCGAATATTTGGCCCAACCATTGAAGACGAAATCGTTGTAGGCCATTTCGCCCGCGGGGTTTCGCACACAGATGGGTCCCGAGTCGCGCATCCAGCCGCGATCGGTGGGGATGCGGAAGAAATCTACGGCGTGGAGATTCGCGCCGCTTTTTTTCAGCATGGTACGGACTCGCGATTCCACATCGCGGTTTTCGACTAGCAAGTACACTCGCTCGACGTTCGAGAGGTGGCGGACGATTTCGGCAAACGCCCAGGGAATCGGCGCGAATTTCCCGGGCCAGTCGGTGCGTTCGTGCGGCCAGCCCAGCCAGGTGGCTTCGTGCGGTTCCCACTCGGCGGGCATGCGGAAGCCTTGCGAGAGGGGAGTTTCGTCTTGGCGGCTGCAAGTCATCAGCCCGGATTATTGATGAAAGGGGGCAGGTGTTGCAAAGGGAGGTCGTCCAACCCCGATTATCGCGGCCTACTTTTTTTCGTCGAGCCAGCGGTTGAGGATGGGAGGGTAGGCGTCGATGCGGCGGTCGCGGAGGAAGGGCCAATTGCGGCGCGTGTCTTCGCTGAGGGCGGGATTGCATTCGACGACCAGGATTTCTTCCTTGTCATTCGATGCCTCGGCGACTACGCGGCCGAAGGGGTCGGCGACAAAGGAATTTCCCCAGAATTCCAGGCCCGTATCGCCCTTTTGCGGGCCGCCTTCGAATCCCACTCGATTGACAGCCGCGGCGTAGACGCCGTTGGCAATCGCATGGCCGCGATGAATGGTTCGCCACGCGTCGAGTTGCGCCGCGCCGAATTCCGCCTTTTCGCCGGGATGCCAGCCGATACTGGTCGGATAGAAAATGACCTGCGCGCCTCCCAGAGCGGTGATGCGCGAGCCCTCCGGGTACCACTGGTCCCAGCAGATCTGCACGCCGACACGCGCGTGTTTCGTATCGAAATTCGGAAAACCGAGATCGCCAGGGGTGAAATAAAACTTCTCGTAGTAGAGCGGATCGTCCGGGATGTGCATCTTGCGGTACTTGCCCAGGAAACTTCCGTCGGCGTCGAGCACGGCGCACGTGTTGTGGTAGACGCCCGGCGCGCGGCGCTCGAAAAGAGAAACGATGAGAGCTACCTTCTTTTCCCGGGCGACCTTTTCGAATGCCGCCGTTAGCGGTCCGGGGACGGGCTGGGCCAGGTCGAACAGTTTGTCGTCCTCGGTGCGGCAGAAATATTCGCTGAGGAAAAGCTCGGGAAGGCAGATGATCTGGGCGCCGCGGTCCGCCGCTTCGGCGACCTTGCCGATGGCGCGCGCAAGGTTCTCCGCCGGGTCCGTGGTGGACCTCATCTGCACGAGGCCGATGGTGAATGGATTCGCCATGGGTGCCAGTCTAACATGGGGGTAAAATGGGTTCAGACGCCTGATTTTCGTCCGGTTCCTCACAACTTTCGGCCACACGGCCAAATTTCAGAGCGAGTGTAGGCAACTCGCAGTTTCCTTTTCGGTGCCCCGCCGCAACGCCGGCTTGACAGGTTGGCGACGGGAAGGGTATAGCGGAGCGATGAACATTCGCCCGGGACTCGAACTGGCACAGCAGACCGACCTCGGTCTGGTGCGCGAACAGAATGAGGATGCGCACGGCTATTGGGAACCGGAGAACGAGGACGAATTCCGGGAGAAGGGCCGGTTGGCGATCGTAGCCGACGGCATGGGCGGACACGAGGGTGGCCAACTCGCCAGCGACCTCGCCGTGCGGACGGTCAGCGAGGTTTACCAGCAAGCCGCCGGGCTCGAGCCGTCCGAGGCGCTCGAGAAGGGGCTTCGCGAAGCGCACGAACGGATCCGCGCTTTTGCCGCTTCCCATCCCGAATATCACAACATGGGCACCACCTGCACGGCCGTCGTCATTCGCGGCGCGCATCTGTGGGTCGCGCATGTGGGCGACAGCCGCTGCTATCTTTTCCGGGCCGGCAAATTTCGCCGGATGACCCGCGATCATTCCTACGTCAATCAATTGGTGGAATACGGCATCATCAGTACCGCGGAAGCCGAACATCATCCCCAGCGGAACGTCCTCACTTCCGCCCTGGGCATCGGCCGGGACGGCGCAACAATCGACACCTCGGCCGAACCCACCAAGCTCGAACCCGGCGATACGCTGCTGCTTTGCACGGATGGCCTGTGGGGCCCGGTGAACGAGTTGACCATCTACGACACTGTGAATGGATATCCGCCAGCCGAGGCCTGCCGCA
>JAGWOX010000045.1 GCA_028877145.1 Acidobacteriota bacterium
CCCAGGAGTTGGTTGCGAACCTGGCGAAGATTCGGGCTTTGACAGTCATCTCGGGACCTTCTAACCGGGACTATGGCGAAGCGTCCATGTCCGTGCAGCAGATCGCCCGTCAGCTTCAGGCGAATGCGGTTGTCGAGGGAACGCTGTTGCGATGGGGAAACAAGGTTCGTATCACAGCGGAGCTCGTAGAGGCTTCCACGGGACGCTACCTCTGGGCCGACAGCTACGAAGCTGAACTGGGCAACATCCTTCAACTGGAAAATAAGGTAGCTCGGGCGATTGCCGACCACACCCAGATCGAGATCACCCCGGAGGAGGAACAACGCCTGGCCGACGCTCCTACGGTCGATCCGCGAGCGTACGATGATTACCTGAAAGGCCTCTATTACTGGAACGAGAGAAGTGTGCGAGGGCTGACGAGGGCGACAAGGTATTTCCGCCAGGCCATCAGCATAGATCCGCAATACGCGCTTTCCTACGCGGGCTTGGCCGACTGCTACGCGATCCTTGGCTCCACGGTCGTCGATGCCATGCCGCCCCGGGAGGCGGCGCCGAAGGCGAAGGA
Organism: Acidobacteriota bacterium; assembly: GCA_028877145.1. Taxonomy (GTDB): domain Bacteria; phylum Acidobacteriota; class Terriglobia; order Acidiferrales; family UBA7541; genus JAKASX01. The sequence continues at coordinate 566 of JAGWOX010000045.1, forward strand.
GGCGGCTCTCAAGGCCATCGAGATCAATGACAAATTGGCCGAAGCCCAGACCGCGCTCGCGACAATGCAATTCAATTACGCCTGGGATTGGCCCGCTGCCGAGCAGGGATTCAAGCGTGCCATCGAGTTGAACCCCAGCTACGCCACCGCTCACCAACGGTATTCGTTGTTCTTGATAGCGATGGGCCGCGACCAAGCGAGTCTCGCCGAAATTCGGCGAGCGCGTGCGCTCGATCCCCTCTCGATCAGCATTAACTTCAGCCTGGGTTGGCGGCTCTACCTGGCGCGGCATTTCGACCAGGCAATCGAGCAGTTGCGGACCACCGTCGAGATGGACCCTCGGTTTGCGCTTGCGAACATGGTTCTGGGTGAAGCCTACGAACAAAAGGGGCAAGAGCGGAAAGCCATCGCGGAACTCGAAAAAGCCGTATCGAATTCCAAGGACAGCCCGCTCATGGAGTCGGAGTTGGGGCGCGCCTACGCGGTAGCTGGCGAGAGGGAAAAAGCGGAGAAAGTGCTGGCGAAGCTCCAGGAAGAGTCTAAACGGGAATACGTCTCCCCCTTTCGTCTGGCCATCGTCTACGGCGGGTTGGGGGAAAAGGATCTGGCCATCGGCGAACTGGAGAAGGCGTACACGGATCGTGCCAATGGCTTGATTTTCATCAAGGTGGATCCGGAGTTGGACAGTCTGCGGTCCGACCCACGTTTCCAACGCATATTGGGCCAGCTACGCCTGCCCGGTCTTTCCCAAGCCAATCATTAGAACACTGCGGGCGGCGAGCAGCCCTTCAACACCCCTAATCTGAATCATTTTGCGATCCGACCTTTCCGACGCCAGGTCTTTGTGATAGGAATTGGCGACCGCGAATGCAAGGTCGGAGGTGCCAAATGAAGTCAAGATGGGCCGCTCTGGCGTTGTTCCTGTTGACTGCCGCATCCGCGCCAGCCCCTCTCAAGCTCGTCGCGAAATACCGGATTCCGGCATCGGTCCAGGGCAGGCTCGATCATGTCACCGCGGACCTCAAAAGCAACCGCCTGTTCCTGGCGGCGGAAACCGCGCACGAGGTGCTCGTATTCGACTTGCGAACCGGCCAATTCATCCATGCGATCACGGGCATCGAGATTCCCCACTCGATTTTCGTGCGCGACGATTTGAATCGGATCTTTGTCACCGACGGCGGCCCCGACGGCCAAGTGCACATTTACGACGGGCGAACCTACCGCCAGTTGAATGCCGTGAAGCTGAAGGCGCATTCGGATTCGATTGGCTACGACCCCGCCACGCAGGACCTCTACGTCGACAATGGCGGCGGCGACGCGCACGAAACGTTCACGATGCTCAGCATCATCAATACGAAAACGGAGTCGAAAATTGCCGACATCCGGATCGACGGCAGCGCACTGGAGGCGATGGCGCTCGCAAAATCGTCGCCGCTCTTATATGTCGACAATCCGGCCAAGGTCGAAGTGGACGTGGTGAATCGGAAGACGCGAAAAGTGATAGCGGAATGGCCGGTGCCGAAATGCGTTCACAACGCCGCGATAGCGCTCGACGAGCCCTCCCATCGCCTCTACACCGCATGCCGCAGCGGGTCCATCGTGGTCTTCGATACGCAAACAGGCAAGGCGCTCCAATCGCTTCCCATCGCCAAAGATGTGGACGACCTGATCTTCGATCCCGTGCGGAAACGCCTGTATGCCTCCTGCGCCGACGGGCCCATCTCCGTGTATCACGTGGTGGACGGGAATCACTACAATCCCATCGGAGAGATCCCCACGCCGCCGGGCGGGAAGAACGAGGTCATGGTGCCTTCGCTCCACCGTTTCTTCGTGCCAATTCCGCCGAGCAAGGCTGCCGCGGGTGAAATTTTCGTCTACCAAGTCCGGTAGGCCGTCCGCACGCCCTCCTGGAATCTTCCGGATCAAAGGCTACTAAACTCGGGAGAGTTACGACCACGCGACCAGGAACGGCAAAACCGGCTTCGCCTGCGCGGAAAAGTGAGATGATGGGTGGCTTGAACAAAGACAAGGGGCGCCGGGAACCTGATGCCTGGCGAGGGCGGCGCCAAATTCGGTTTTCTCTGCGCAGGGGGCTGGTCGACGCGGGAGAAGTGTAACGAAACCGATGACGAAACCGTACGCCTCAAATGAGGGTTTCGAGAAAATCGATGCGGGCCTCGAAGGCGTGGTCTTGCTGCGCCCAAGAGTCTTCCGCGACGCGAGAGGCCAATTCTTCGAGAGCTATCACGGGGCGAAGTTCGCGGGGCTCGGCATCCACGACCAGTTCGTCCAGGACAATCAATCGCAGTCGATGCGCGGCACGCTGCGCGGCCTTCACTATCAACTGAAACACCCCCAGGCCAAGCTATGCCGGGCGGTTCAGGGTGAAGTTCTCGACGTGGCCGTGGATATCCGCCTCGGCTCCCCGAATTTCGGGAAATGGACTGGCGTGGTCCTTTCCGCCGAGAACAGGCTTCAGATTTACATCCCGGCGGGATTCGCCCACGGTTTTCTGGCTCTTTCGGAGAGCGCCGAGTTCCTGTACAAGTGCAGCGACTTTTACGACCGCGATGATGAGCACGGGATTCGATGGAATGACCCGACGCTGGGCATCCAGTGGAACGAGGCTTCCCCCCTTCTCTCAGCCAAGGATTCCGCTCTGCCGCTGCTCGCAGAATTGCCCGCGGAATTTCTGCCGCGGTACGAGGCGGATTGAACTGCACATTGAGATACTATCGGCTTTGAACGCGGGGAAAACGGCAAAGTGGATAACACGGGTGACGGGCAATCTTCCATAAGGAGAGGAATACTACATGACGTCAAGGCCACGGATTCTGGTTACCGGCGCGGGCGGATTCATCGGGCATCATCTGGTGCGGCGACTGAAGAATGACGGCTTTGGGGTGCGCGGCGTCGACCTGAAGTACCCGGATTACGAACCCACCTCCGCCGATGAATTCGAAATTCTCGATCTGCGCAAGTGGGACAACTGTCTGCAGACCACCCGCGGCGTCGACCAGGTCTACAACCTGGCAGCCGATATGGGCGGCATCGGCTACATCACCTCTTATCTGGCCGATATTTTCCGCAACAACATCCTGATCAATACGCACATGATCGAAGCCAGCCGCATCAATGGCGCGCAGCGGTTCCTATTCTCTTCCTCGGCGTGCATCTATCCCGGCTACCTGCAGAAGAAGCCCGAGGTGACGCCGCTCAAGGAATCCGACGCTTTTCCGGCCGATCCCGAGGCCGGCTACGGCTGGGAGAAACTGGCGACCGAGGAGCTGTGCCGCTACTACCGCAAGGATTACGGCTTCGAAACGCGCGTGGTGCGATTCCATAACGTCTACGGGCCGCTCGGGACCTACGACGGCGGCAAGGAGAAATCGCCCGCGGCGCTGTGCCGAAAAGTGGCGCTCGCGAACGACGGCGACGTGGTCGACATCTGGGGCGACGGGAAGCAGACGCGGTCGTACATGTATGTCGACGATTGCGTGGAAGGCCTGGTTCGACTGATGGCTTCCGACTGCCATGACGCGTTGAACCTGGGCACGGATCGGCTCGTAACGATCGACGAACTGCTGGGAATCATCGCCGGCTTGGCGGGTAAGAAATTGCGGATCGAGCACGATTTGACGAAGCCGCAGGGGGTGCGGGGTCGCAACAGCGACAACACGATGCTGCGGGACCGGCTCGGCTGGGAGCCAGCGACGCCTCTCGAAGACGGGCTGCGAACCACGTACCTGTGGATCGAGAGCGAACTGCGCAAGGCAGGACGCTTGCCGGCGCTCGAAAAGAACGCGCGGGGAAAAGGAGTGTAACCCGTGAAGATTCTCGTGACTGGAGGGGCCGGCTTCATCGCCTCCCACGTCGCCGACGCGTACATTGCGGCGGGCCACGACGTGGCGATCCTGGACGATCTTTCGCGGGGCTCGATGAAGAACGTGAATCCCAAAGCGCGTTTCTACCGGGGCGACGTGCGCGATCACGATTTCGTCGAGCACGTCTTCGCGACCGAAAAGCCGGAGGCCCTCAATCATCATGCCGCGCAAATGGACGTGCGGCGCGCGGTGGAAGAGCCGGTTTTCGATGCTTCGGTGAACATCATCGGGTCAATCCAACTGCTCGAAGCCTCGGTCAGGCACAAGGTTCGCCGCTTCGTCTACATCTCGACAGGCGGCGCGGTCTACGGCGAGCCGAAAGAGTTCCCGGTTCCCGAGGATTATCCCCTCAATCCGATCACTCCATATGGCATCAGCAAGCACACCGTGGAGCACTACCTTTTTCTCTACAACGTGCTCTACGGTTTGCCTTACGTCGTGCTCCGCTACGGAAACGTTTACGGACCACGGCAGAGTTCCAAAGGAGAGGCCGGCGTTTTCGCCATCTTCTGCGAACAGATGCTGGTCGGCATCCAGCCGGTGATCTACGGAGACGGAAGCAAGGTGCGCGATTACGTCTACGTCGAAGACGTGGCGCGGGCGAATGTGCTGGCTCTCGAAAAAGGCGAAGGCGAGATCTTCAACATCGGCAACGGCGTGCCCACGCGCGACGATGAAGTGTTCCGCGTCGTGCGTGACAACCTCGGTCTCACCGAACTCCAGCCCAAGCACGTCGATAAACGGCCCGGCGAAATCGACCGCATCTGGCTGGACACGGCGAAGGCCCGGCGAGTGCTGGGGTGGGAACCTTGCGTCTCGTTGCAGGAGGGAGCGCGGGAAACGGTTCGCTACTTTCGGGGAGTCGCAGGGAAGCAGAAAACGGGAACCGCTCCAACAGGCGCAAAAGGATAAATATCAAATCAGGCGGTTACGGGAGCAAAAGAAGCGCAGAGAGGGTCGGCCGAGACGGCCGGCCCTTTTTTATTTCCTCGCGGGTTGTGGGGTGGTGCCTGGCAAGACGGAAAAAACGCCGGCGGGACGCCGGCTCTACATCGACGCCGGCTTCGCGTAGGGAACGGGGTGAAGGTGCTCGGGCAGATTCGGATTGATCCGGCGAGGGTCTAATGCGAATCACGACCGGAGGCCTTGGAACGTCGGCGCCTTCTGTTGATGGCGAGGGCCGGCGCCGATTCAGTGACTCGACTTCATTGGTGTCCCGGCAAGGCGCGCACAACGCGCCCTTTCATTCGGGAAGGCGCTGGCGCAGCGCGCGACTCACTTCTTCTTCCCGACGGCGGCTCAGCTTCCGGCCGCCGGAAGTGAGATAGAAAACGTCGATCACTTTCGGGCCCTCGGTATCGATCAGCGCAACTTCGATATTGCAACCTGCCTCGGCCAGTGCGGCGCTGATCTCGTAGAGCAGGCCGGGGCGGTCCTGGGCAATGATCTCGACAACGGTGCTGTGAGTCGAGCACTCGTTATCGAAGCGCATTTTTGTCGGCACACGCACCTTGGGGCGCGGCGCTGGACCAGGCCGCGTGCGCCTGGCGAGCACGCGAGTGAGATTATCCGTGCCGTTGAGCACGGCGCGGAGATTTTCCTCGAAGCGGCCGCACTCGGAGGGATTCATTTCGAGCGTGCGGAAGAGATCAGCGAAGTGGAACGTGTCGCAGATCACGCCGGCAGTGCTGGCGAAGGCCTCGGCCTTGGCGATGCTCATGCCCCAGGCGAATAGCGTGCCGACGACGGAAACGAAGATCTTCGGCCGGTCACGGGTGAGCAAGGTAAGCTGCCAGGCATTGCGCTCCTGGGTCAAGGCGATCTGGAACGGTTCCTGGCCGAGCCGCAAGGCCATACGGTAGTGCGCCGCGATGCGTTCGGGAGAGTGGCTGGCGAAGTAACGGCGGGGAAAGCCAACCAGGAAGCGGGCGATCTGGTCCTCGGTGGCTTCGGCAGGGAGAAGATTGAGGACGGCGCTCGATCGCTCGCCGTGGATGTCGCCCTCCAGCAACCGGTCTTCATCGACTCCGCGGTCGAGATGGTTCACCGTGGCGACGTACAACTGCCAGAGCATCTCGGCTTTCCACGGCGTGAGCGCTTCCGGGTTAACGCTCCGAATGTCGGCATAAGTGAAAAGACAGAGCATCTTGAGCCGCTCCGGCGTGCCGACAATACGAGCGAGATCTCGAACGGCCCCCGGATCGAAGATGTCGCGACGCTGAAGTGTAGCCGACATTTCCAGGTGACTTGCGATCAGGAAACGGACCGTGTCGCGCTCCTCGGACGTGAGCGAGAGGCGCGCGAGAGCGGTTTCGGCCGCGGCGAGGCTGCCGTCAATGTGATCCCGCGCGGTCATCCCCTTGCCGACGTCGTGCAACAGAAGCGAGAGATGGAGCAGCTCGGGTTGCTCGACTTCCTCGAGGATCTCCCAGTATCTGCGTTCCCATTCTCCATCGGGCCGGCGCAGCCGGTGCAGATTTTCGATGGCGAGGAAGGAATGCTCGTCAACGGTGTAGCGATGATAGAAATCGCGAATGACCAGCGCATCGATGGCGCGAAACTCGGGAACGAGGAGCACTAGCAGGCCACCCCGGTGCATCGCGCGCAAGGCCGCCGCGGCGTGCGGGAGCAGCAGGATCCGGCGGAACTCCGGCCAGAAATCCCGCGCCAAGGCGGCCGTTTCGCCGGCAAGGCTCACATGCCCATCGACCTGGCGCCGTGCCTCGCCGCTCAATGGTAGCCCGTGGCGAGCGAGAAACTCGAACAGACGCACGAGCCCGGCCGGATCGTCGAGCACCGCCGGCCGGCGAAGGAAAACCCTGCCGCGCGCAACGGAGAAATCTTCGTTCGAGAGGCGCGAGCGCCGGCCTTCGAACATGTCGTAGAGCGACGAGCGGGCCGGCGGAATCTCCTCGAGCAGATGCGTTGTCAGATGGTGGATGGCCCGGGCGTTGCGAAAATAGCGGCGCATCCAGTCCGCTGCGGCAACCGGCTCTTTTTCGTCGACGCCGATGCCGGATATGGCCGCCTCGTCCTGGAGTTCGTAGGTCAGCACGTTGTCGTCGCGTTTGCGGCGGTAGTGGACGAAGCATCGCGCCGCGGCCAGGAAATCGAACGCCGGACCGGCTTCGGACGCCATCTCCGCCGGCCACAGGCTTTCCGGGGCCGCCCAACCGCCGCGGCCGTCGAGGCCCGCGATGCGCGAGAGCCAGCGAGCCACGCCGTAGTCGCGCAATCCGCCCGGCGCATCTTTAAGGTTCGGTTCGAGGTGAAAAATCGTGTTGCCCTGCGCGGCGTGGCGACTCAGCGTCAAGGTGCGGAGGGCGCGAACCAAATCGCGCCGTTCCCGCGCCACCAGGTGGGGAATGACCGTATCGCGAAGTTCGGCGAAGAGCGCGGCGTCGCCGGCAAGATACCGGCAGTCGAGCAGCCCGATACTGAATTCCAGGTTACCGGCATCAAAGCGGCCGCATTCGGCCAGCGTCCGCGTGGCGGGGCTGATCCGCAGACGCAAATCCCAAAAGGTGCGGGAAATAGCGCCGATCGCCGAACGGCAGCGTTCTTCCGATTTCCGATTGCCGCAGAGGAACAGCACATCGATGTCGGAATGCGGAAAGAGCAGACCCCGGCCGTAACCGCCCAGCGCGGCCAATGTGAAGCCGGGGGATTCGTGGGACTCCTGAACGCGGCTGCGGAAGAGACCGCGGAGAATCGAGTCGATCCAGGCGGAGCGCTCAGCGGCCGCGGCGCGCCCGTCTCCGGTGGTCTCGAAGCGAAGGCGGATTGCCGCGGACTCGCGCTCGTGTTCCTCCAGCAGAGCGGAGGCGTCGAGAGGCGATGAAGTTGGCGAACCGGACACGAGCCTTGCCATTCTAGAGAGCGGCTTCCCCTCTCTCTTCGTTGCGAATGCGAATGGCGTCGTCGATGCGGGAGAGGAAGATCTTCCCGTCGCCGATCTGGCCGGTCCGGGCCGCTTTCAGGACGGTCTCGACAACCTCTTCCACGCGGCTATCGGCGAGAACCATTTCGATTTTGATCTTCGGCAGCAGATCGACGGAGTACTCGCGTCCGCGATAGACCTCGGTGTGGCCTTTCTGACGGCCATGGCCGCGGACTTCGGAGACCGTCATTCCCTCCACGCCGATTTCCCGGAGGGCGTCCTTGACCGGATCGAGACTCGAGGGGCGGATAATCGCTTCCAGTTTGGTCATCGAAGATTCTCCCTGCGGGCGAAAGGCAATCAGACTTCCAGGTTGTAGCCTTCTTCGCCGTGTTGCGAAAGGTCCAGGCCCTGGATTTCGTGCTCGGCCGTGACGCGCAGGCCGATCAAAGCATCAACGATTTTCAGGACCACCAGGCTGCCCACAATCGCCAGTGTCCAGCTGATGGCCACCGCGATGAACTGGTTAAGCAACTGTCCCGCGTTCCCGTCGAGAAGACCGACGGCGAGCGCATGGCCGTGGGGATCCCGGAAAATCGGATTGACGGCGCTGGTGGCGAAGACGCCGGTCAGCAGAGCGCCGACGGTTCCGCAGGCGCCGTGCACGCCGAAGGCGTCAAGCGAATCGTCGTAGCCGAGTTTCGATTTTACGACGGTTACCATGAAATAGCCGAGCAGCCCGGCAATGAGGCCGATGAGGAGCGAGGACATCGGTCCGACGAAGCCCGAAGCCGGGGTGATGGCAACGAGACCGGCCACGGCGCCCGAAACTGCGCCGAGCGCGCTCGGTTTCCCATTACGCAGCCATTCGGCTCCCGCCCATCCGAGCACTCCGGCCGCGGCCCCAAACTGCGTGGCGACGAAAGCGCTGCTGGCCAGGCTGCCCGCCGCGAGTGCACTGCCCGCATTGAAGCCGATCCAACCCACCCAGAGCAGGCAGGCGCCGATGAAGCTGAGCACCACGCTGTGTGGTGGGGAGATTTCCCGCGGATAGCCAAGCCGCTTGCCCAAATAGAGCGCGCAGACCAGCGCCGAGACTCCCGAGGAAATGTGCACCACGGTGCCGCCCGCGAAATCGAGTGTCGGGAATTTGCCGCCAAGCGAGGCGTTCAGCAGGCCCCCCTGGCCCCAGACCATGTGCGCCAGCGGGTAGTAGACGATGAAGCTCCACAGAATCATGAACAGCGCCATCGCGCTGAATTTCATGCGCTCGGCGAAGGCGCCGGTGATCAAGGCGGGCGTGATGATGGCGAACATCAACTGGAACAGCATGAAAGTCTGCTGCGGAATCGTGGCGGCGTACGCGGCATTCGGCGCCGCGCCCACCCCGCGCAGGAAGAGGAAGCCGAAGCCTCCAATGAAGGAATTGCCGGGAGCGAAACTGAGGCTGTAGCCGAAAAGCGCCCAGCACACGGTGACGATGGCCATCAAGGCAAAGCTCTGCATCATCGTGCCGAGCACATTCTTCTTCCGCACCAAGCCGCCGTAGAAAAGCGCCAGCCCCGGGCCAGTCATCAGCAGCACCAAGGCGCAGCAGACCAGCATCCAAGCGTTGTCTCCGGAGGAGCGGGCCGCGGCGACCTGCTGCTCGAGCGTGGCGAGGCGATTGGCGAGAGGGGCCGAGGCGGGAGATTGGGCGGCTGGGGGCGATTGGGCGAGCGAGGTCAGCGATGCGGCGCGTACGGTCGAGTGAGGAAGGCAAAGCACCCCGCCCGCGGCCGCAAAAATCACGAAACCCAGAAACACTCGGAGCAACATCCTGGCCATCGGGCCATCTCCTCTCTGGCTTTCTCTTTCGTCGGAACGGATGTGACGATGAAAAATAAAGTCGGCATTATGGGGGAGTGTGGCGCGGAATCAAAGAAAAAAAACATTTCGACGCTATTTCTTTTTTTAATGGCTCGCCCAGGTCGCATTCCCTTTGGGCAGGAGAAGAACCCTTGCGGCCTCCGCAGTCTTCCCTTTGCGCGGAAAGAGGAGCTCCGGCGAAGCTGTCTTTCGAGTTGACAGTGCACTGCCACTCCTCACTACAATGCCGCCGGAGCCTGAACGGCGTGCTGCCCGTACGGTGGGCAAGCGCAACCGAGAAGATTCCTCAGAGCGGCCACCGCGTTCGGTCTCAGGCATGAGCAAGTCCCCGAGGAGGGCGAGAAAATGGCCACATCGTATCGGGCCGACCATGTCGGCAGCTTTTTGCGGCCGGCGGAAGTGCTGGAGGCGCGCAAGGCCGGCGGCGATCCGGAAAGGCTGCGTGCCATTGAGGACAAGCACATCCTGCGCGTGCTGGCCAGGCAGAAGGAACTCGGGTTCGACATTTTCACCGACGGCGAGCTGCGGCGACGCAATTTCATGAGCGATTTCACCGACGCCGTCGAGGGTTTCGACCTCGGCGACGCCGTCGCGCGCGCGTGGGACGCGAAGACAAGTAAGGACGTGCCCGTGAGCAGCGTGACCGGCATCGTCAACAGGAAGCTGCGCGCGGTGCGTCCACTGACCGGCCACGAACTGCCATTCCTCAAGCAACATTCGCCCGGTGCAATCAAGATGACCTTGCCGAGCGCCACGCAGTTTCCGGCGATCTCCTTCAAACGCGGCGTGACCGAGAGGGTCTACGCCGATCATTCCGCGCTGCTGTGGGCCGTGGTGGAGATCATGAAAGCCGAGCTCGCGCGGCTGGCGACGGGCGGCGTGCAGTACATTCAGATCGACGCGCCGCGCTACAGCTACTTCATGGACCCGAAATGGCGGGAGTGGATTCAGCGCGAGATGGGGGCCGATCCCGAGGCACTGCTCGACGAATCGATTCGAGCCGACAACGTTTGCTTCGAAGCGGCTCGGAAGCCCGGCGTGACGCTGGCCATTCACCTTTGCCGTGGCAACAACCGCAGCCATTGGTACGCGGAAGGCGGCTACGACGCCATTGCCGAGAAAATGTTCAGCACGCTCGGCGTCGACCGTTTCCTGCTGGAATACGATGATCCGCGCTCGGGCACGTTTGAGCCGCTGCGGTTCATTCCGCGGGGCAAGACGGTTGTGCTGGGTCTCGTCAGCTCGAAGCGGCCGGAACTCGAGAGCCAGGATGTGCTGGTGAAAAGGATCGAGGAAGCGTCGCGCCACGTGTCGGCGGAAAATCTCGCGCTCAGCCCGCAATGCGGATTCGCCTCGACGATGGAGGGGAACCTGCTAACCGAAGACCAGCAGTGGGCGAAGCTGCGCCTGGTGACGGAGACGGCGCGGAAGGTGTGGGGCTGAGTCGCCCGGCGACGGCGGGGACCGATCGTGTAGCGCCGCCCTTCAGGGCGGCACGCTGTCAAGCCGGGCAAGAACACCGTGCCGGGCTGAAGCCCGGCGCTTCACAGGATGACAAGGTCACGCTCAGGACGACAAGATCCGGCTCACTCGCTGCTGGCGTCCATTTCGGCGAAGACTTGCTGGGCCATGCGGAAGGCGGAATTTGCGGCGGGCACGCCGCAATAAATCGCCGTTTGCAAGAGGACTTCGCGGATCTCTTCGCGCGTGACGCCGTTGCGGAACGAGGCGCGCAGGTGCAGGCGGAACTCTTCCTCGCGACCGAGCGCGACCATCATCGCGAGTGTGATCAGGCTGCGTTCGCGCCGGGCGAGGCCGGGCCGCGTCCAGATTTCTCCCCATGCGTAACGGGTGATCAGGTCCTGAAATTCACGGTTGAAGTCGTTGCTGGTTTTCACCGCGCGATCCACATGCGCGTCGCCGAGCACAGCCCGGCGCGTTGAAATTCCCTGCTCGTAGCGTTCGCGTTCGTCCATGGCTGCTCCTGCTCAGCTCGTCCAGCAACGGAGTATCTCGGCATTGAATTCCGTCGTGGCTTCGAGATTCGAAAGGTGCGCCGTATCGAGTTCGATGTAACGGGCGCCGGGAATCCGCTCGGCCACGGCATGCGTATCGGCCGGCTGCGTCGCCAGGTCCTTCGTTCCGCCGATAACGAGAACGGGGAGGCGAATCGCTGCGATCGCCTCGCGCAGATCCGCGTCACGCAGCGCGGCGCAGCAGGCCACGTAACCCTCCGCGGGCGTAGCCACGAGCATGCGCTCGAGCGACTGGCGGAGCTCCGGCGCGCGCGCCCGAAATTCCGGCGTGAGCCAGCGCTCGACAATCGATGGCGCTGCCGCCGCCAAGCCCACTTCACGAATCCGCTCGATACGCGCGTTCCAGCCCTCGACGGTGCCAATGCGCGCGGCGGTGTTAGCGAGCACCAGAGAATGCAAACGCTCGGGCGCGTTTACGCCCAGCCACATGCCAATCATCCCGCCGAGCGAAAGCCCGCAGAAATGCACGCGATCCAGATTGAGCGCGTCGAGCAGGCGCAGAACGTCGCGACCGAGCTGGTCTACGCTGTACGGGCCTGGCGTGACCGCGGTTTCGCCGTGGCCACGCGTGTCGTAACGTAGAACGCGGAAGGAACCCGCGAGCGCGGCCGCTTGTGGATCCCACATCCGGAGATTCGTTCCGAGCGAGTTCGAGAAAGCGGCGACGGGTCCGTTCGCCGCGCCTGAAAGTTCGTACCGCGCGCTCAGATCTCCCAGTTTGATTTGCGTCATCGGCCGGCCTCGCCTCGGCGCTGTGCCGTGGCTGCGCCGAAGCGCGAGTGCGCTTCGAGCACCCGGTCAATTAGGCGTTCCGTGACGCCCAGATACTGCACGGGATCGAAGAGGCGATCGAGCTCCGCCTTCCGAAGATGCGCAGCCAGTTCAGTGTCCCCGGCCAGCACGTCTCGAAGATGTTGCTTTTCGGTCAAGGCGCGTTTGCATGCGGCGGCGACGCGGTCGTGCGCCGCCAGGCGGCCGAGTTTCTGGCCGAGCACCATTTGGACGGCCTCGGCAAAGATCAGGCCACGCGTGAGATCGAGATTTTCCTTCATTTTTTCGGTGTCAATCTCTAAGCCGGTGACGCTCTCCGTCAGATGATGCAAGGCCCCGGCACTGAGGCGAAGGATTTCCGGCAGCACTTCCCATTCGGCATGCCAGCCGCCGAGTCCGCGTTCCTGTTCCTGGACCATGGCGGCGAGCATTGCGCCGACGAGCGGGGGCACGCGCAGGGCCGCGGCAAGAACCACGGCCGCGGCCACCGGATTGCGCTTCTGAGGCATGGTGGATGAGCCGCCGCGGCCTTCGGCTGCGGGCTCGAAGATTTCGGCGACTTCGGTCTGCATGTGGAGCGCGATGTCGCCAGCGATTTTGCCGAGCGTTCCGGTGACGAGGCCGAGGACGGTTGCGATTTCACCGACGCGGTCGCGATGGCTGTGCCAAGGCGTTGCCGGCACGGCCAAGCGCAATTCCCGGCCGAGTGCTTCCGCGACTTCGATGCCTCGCTCGCCAAGCGATGCCAGGGTTCCCACCGCGCCGCCGAGTTGCACGACGAGCGCGCGACTGCGCGCTTCGGCCAGCCGCTCGCGATGGCGATCGATCGCGTCGAGCCAGCCCGCGAATTTCAGCCCGAGCGTCAACGGCAATGCCTGTTGCATCCACGTACGGCCGGCGAGCGGCGCCGCGCGATACCGGCGCGCGAGGTCCGCGGATGCATCGGCCAGGCGCGCAAGTTCCGGCTCGATGATGTCGAGCGCGTCGCGCAATTGCAGGATGAAGCCTGTGTCTATGGCGTCCTGGCTGGTGGCGCCCCAATGGACGAAGCGGGCAGCTTCGGCATCGGTTTCGCCGACAAGACCGGTGAGGTGGCGCACCAGCGGAATCGCGGCATTGCCGGCGAGAGCGGCGTCGCGGGCGAGCGAATCGATATCGAAAAGCTCGGCGCGGCATTTCGCGCCGATGACGTCAGCCGCGGCGACCGGGATCACACTGACACAGGCTTCTGCCCGCGCCAGGGCGCCCTCGAAATCCAGCATGCCCTGGATGCGCCGCCGGTCGGAGAACAGGCTGTTTACGGCTTCCCAGCCAAACAATGGATCGAGTAAGGTCATCCGCCTCGGATCTCAGCAGTCGAAGAAAACCGTTTCGCCGGGGCCCTGGAGAATCACGTTCCATTCGAATCGGCCGGCTTCGTCTCCAATCCTCCTGGCGATCAGTGTGTCGCGCCGCGCCGGGTCGACGAGTTGGAGAGCGAAATCGGTTCCATTGGCCGCCTCACCGGGGAAATAGATTCGGGTGGCAAGACGCCGCAGTAATCCGCGGGCGAGCACGGTGACCGCGATATGCGGCGCCTGCATGCGATCGTCGGGGCCGGGAACCGGGCCGGGCTTGATCGTGGAGAAGCGGAAGCGGCCTTCGTCGTCGGTGGGGATTCGGCCAAAGCCGCGGAATGCCGGTTCAATGGGCTTCTTCTGGGCGTCCTCGTGGTGGGCGTACTTGCCCTGCGAGTTTGCCTGCCAGACTTCGATTACGGCGTCCGGCACCGGTTTGCCGTCGCCGTCGAGCACGCGACCCTCGATCGAGATGCGCTCGCCCTGAACGCCGGGATCGGCCAGGTCGGTGCGATTCAGCCAATCCAGGCCGATCGCGAAGAAAGGGCCAACCGTTTGCGAAGATGTCGCGCGCAGGCTCATGTCACTTCCCCTCCCACGGTAATGATTCGCGGCCACTCAGCACCATATCGAACCGGTAGCCGAGCGCCTGGACCGGCAGCGTCGTTTCCCAGTCGAATTGCGAGATCAGCCGGTTGCGCGCTTTCTCATCGGGCGTGCTGTTGAAAATGGGATCGAACTCCAGAAGCGGATCGCCGGGGAAATACATCTGCGTGACGAGGCGCGTGGCAAATGCCGGACCGAAAACCGAGAAGTGGATGTGCGCCGGTCGCCAGGAGTTGTAATGATTGCGCCAGGGATATTCGCCGGGACGTATGGTCACGAAGCGGTAGCGTCCCTCGGAATCGGTCAGCGCGTGGCCGCAGCCGGTGAAATTCGGATCGAGCGGCGCGTCGTGCTGGTCCCATTTATGGAGATAGCGGCCGGCGGCGTTCGCCTGCCAGAGTTCGACCAGGGTATTGGGAACGGGACGCCCGTTCTCGTCGATCACGCGACCGCTTACAACGATGCGCTCGCCGATGGGCTCGCCGCCATGTTGGCGCGTGAGGTCGCAGGCCTTGATGTCGACATCACCGGGACCGAAGACGGGCCCGGTGACTTCGGAAAGCGTATGCGGGAGGTAGATCAGCGGCTGGCTCGGCGCTCGCTTGATCGAAGATCGATAGAGCGGCGACAGATGGTTTGGCTGCGTCCCCGGATACGGCCTGCGATAGCCTGCGAGGTGCTTCATGGTTGCCCTCCGCGCCGCGCGGCGACCAGGCTGGGCCGGCTAATACAGCGCAGGTACGCAGTCTCGGCGCATTTTCTCCCGCAGCGGCAGGCGTCATAATCCCACAAATCGCCGTGGAAGGTCCACGGGAGAACTGCGTTCGGATAGAATCGAGAAGATGAGACGATCGAACGTCACGAAATCGACACGGAGCGGGCGCGGATGACTTTTCCTCAAGTGATCGATCACGAATATGCCGGAACGAAGGAAATCATCGCGACGCTGGTGCTCGACGCCGAAGGCGGCTACGCCCTGGTCGATCCGGGACCTTCCGTCACTTTGCCGACGCTGCGCGCAAAGCTGCTCGCTCTCGGCATTCCGATTTCTGAAATCTCGACGCTGCTCCTGACGCACATCCATCTCGATCACGCCGGCGCAACGGGTAGCCTGGTTCGGGAGAACCCGCGGATCCAGGTCTACGTACACGAGCGGGGCGCGCCGCATCTGGCCGATCCCACGAAACTGCTTTCGAGCGCCAAGCGGCTCTACGGCGACGCGATGGACCGGATATGGGGCGAGTTTCTGGCGGTGCCCGAGGCAAACCTGCACGTTCTGAATGGTGGCGAGCGCTTGCGCGTGGGGACTCGCACGCTCGAAGTCCTCTACACGCCCGGCCACGCCTCGCATCACGTCAGCTATTTGGACACTTCCGAAGGGACGGTTTTCGTCGGCGACACTGCCGGTCTTCGCCTGGCCAATCGGCCACTCGTCTCACCCGTCACCCCGCCGCCGGACATTGATCTGGAGCTGTGGGACGCGAGTCTGCGGCAGATTGAAGCGCGTTCACCCGCGCAGTTGTTCCTCACCCATTTCGGGTTTGCCGACCGCATAGACTGGCATTTCGCGGAGCTCCGACGGCGGCATTGGGTGTGGGCAGAGCGGGTGCGCGATTCGCTCGACGGCGCGGCTGATGATGTCGATCGAATGGCCGGTTTTGTCCTCTCGGCCATACGCGATTTTCGCGGCATCCTGCCTCCCGAAGAATGCGTGCTCTACGAGCGAGTCGGCGGATTGGAGTTGAGTTGGCAGGGACTGGCGCGCTATTGGCGGAAAAAAGAAGATCCCGCCTGAGCGGCCGCTGGGCCGCGCGGTGCAAACGAAGCTCTCCGGCCGAACTGCGTTACTTCTTGCTATTGCAGCCGGGGACGCGGAACGCGCCGATTTTTGTGGAATAGCTCTTCGCGTCCTTCTTCAGGTAATCGCCCACATACCAGAACGTGCAGCCGTCGCTTGGGTCCATCGCGGTAGTTGTGTAGTCCTCCCACCGTAGGGTGTTCGTCTGCGCGGCCTCTCCCTGAGCGAGCACCGTTTCGTGGAACATGAGTTCGCCCTTCGGATCGCCGGCTTTCCGCGCGGCGAATCTCTGCCCGGGGAAATTTGGCGTTCCGCCGAAGGAATAGCCGACGCCGATATCGCCCATGCGGTCCATATCGATGCTGGGCATCCAGCGGTAAGAGCCGTCCGGCGCGTAGGTACCCTGCTGGTAAAGGCGCACGTCGCCCAGCTTATCGATGCGGAATTCGTACCAGCGCACGCCACCACCGCCTGCCCGCGTATCGACCGAGTGCGCGGCGACGATCGACTGCACGTCGCCGATGCGGCGGTACACGAGCCGTTGCATAAGCTTGTCACCCTGCGCGTCGAGCCGCTCGCCGGTTCCCGGCTGCGGCACGCAGTCAGTCAACTGGCCGTCGCAGAGGTAGTGATAGGGAGCTACGGGGATGTCGATCGGGCCGGTGACCTTCGTATTCGCCGGCGTCTTCCAATCCACGTGAACTTTCCAGTAATAGATTCCGTCGCTGTCGAAGATCTTTTTCAATTGTGTGCCGCCCGCCGCCATCATGATGTTCGGAGCGCCGGCAGGAGGCAGATTGCGGCCGTCGATATCGGCATTGTTGAGGAAGTTGACGCCGTCGATGACGACGCACTGCTCCGTGGCGGGTTTTCCAGCGAGCATCGCTTTTCGGTCGGCGATGCAATCCTGTTTCTGAATCACCGTATCGCCGCTGCTGGTGGGGACGTAGTAGCCGTCCGGCCAGACGGCCGGCCGGGGATAATCGGGGAAATTCTTTCGCTCGAAAGCGTAACGATAGTAAGGACCCAGAGGATCGGAGTTGACGCTCACCGCATAACACATCGCATAGGTTCCCTGCGCCTTCGGCGGGTTCGTGCGCGGCGCGGCGGGCGGGCCGGGAATTGAAGGATGGCCGGGCAAGGCTGGCTGGCCCGTTGCTTTGGAGGTATGGCGGCGAGAAACAATCGACTCCCGGCTTTCGGCGGGATGAAGAGGTCGAAAAACGGGCATCACGACAAGCCAGCGGCGGGCAAGTTGATCGTAGCGCACCACGGCGTCGCCGTTGTCGAACTCCGAGCATGCGCCGCCGAAGCCGTGAAAGATCTCATTCGTCGGCACGGGGCCGTAGAGGACCTTTCCGGAGTCTTTGTAGCGCCCGCCCCTTTTCGTATAAACGGCGAATCGCGCGTTGACGATCTGCACGATGTCGTCGGGGCCGACGGCCAGGCTGTTGTCAGACGGATTGCGGAATTCGGCCGTGCCTTGCGGCCCGGTGAATCCGGCGCCCAGGCCGTCGAGGCTATCCACGACGGCTAGTGGAGGCCGGTTCCCCTCCGAGGTTTGTTCCACGGCGGCGCCCGCCGCGCTGATGACGGGCGCGGGCTGGGCCGGCGCCTGTCCGCCATTCGAATCCGATGGAGACAGGCCGCAGTCGGGGCTAGCGCATGGACGAGCCGGCGCCAATGATTGAACCAAGCGGAGCGACGCAAGCGGTGGCGAGACGTCGAAGCCCATCGCACGATGGACTCTTGCGACCCCCGTTGTGATTTCGATTTGTCCCTTCGGCCCTGACGCGTTCGCTGCCACGCGTCCGGAGGAAATGGCGCCAGCCAGCAGGATGGCCATCGCCGACGCCGTCGCGAGCTTTCCGGTTCGCTTCATTTGTGCTCCTCTGCGGGTGCTGTGTGCCCCGCCATCCTACAACTTCGCCGCCTGGTTTGCTCGAAGGGGGCCGCATTTTTCCCGCTTGGCAAGGGGGGCGACGTTTCGTATTGACGCTGGCTGAATTCTGATTACAATCAAGTTAACGGTAGTCATCGCCCTCGCTTCCCTGTTTGCAATCGCGCTTCCCAACGGAATCTGGAACAAAACTGTGGATACTTCCGTCCAGGGACGGCGCGAAGACCGGCAAGTCCAACAACCCCCGGCAAGGCTTTCGAACGATAACGATTCTCCGTGCGGCGCGTCCCGTGGGCCGCAGTTCTCGACACTCTTTCTCATTCGCACAACAGTCGATACCCATATCTACAAGTGGAGGCGTGTGATGACGCGTACACCCAAAGCGTGGTTCGTAGGGCTGGCGGCGATTCTTTTTTGCGCCACCAGCGTTGCATTTGCCCAGGAGAAGCAGATCAAGGAAGAACCGATCCGGCATACATCTCCGGCATCAGGAGCGGAGATGTACAAAGCGTATTGCGCCGCCTGCCACGGCAAAACCGGCGAGGGAAACGGCCCGGCCGCTTCCGCCCTGAAAACTCCTCCGGCCGACCTGACCACACTGGCCAAACGAAACAACGGTAAGTTCCCGATAGAACATGTGATGAGCATTCTGCGCTTCGGAGTGCCAGAGCCGACGGCGCACGGCACGAGTCAGATGCCGATCTGGGGACCGCTCTTCTCCTCGCTGGAATCCAGCTCGATGAGAGGGCCGAATTCTCCTCAGGTCTCTATGCGGATTACAAACCTGGCTCACTACATCGAATCGCTGCAGAAGAAATAGCGGAACGGCCCGGGTGAACGGCGAGTAATCCGACTCCGTCCGATGGCCGGAGAGAAGGGGTTCCTCGTCCGTCGTTGTTCCGAGAAAAAAGGGAGAGAAAGGCTGATGACACTCTGAATCAGCCGTCCGATCTCTCGAAATAAGCCTCCAGCCAGAACTCCAGGGTTCTATTGTGCCGATCTGGAGGACCGATCAAATAGGACTTCAGCTCGCTCTCATATCGTTCCCGCAAAACACGCGGTTCAAGATTTTGTGTCCTTGCGAGGTAGGCGACGTCTTGCCGGTCTCGTTCCAGGTTCCGGCTCAGCTTGGAGAGAACCAGGTCGTAAGGGTCGGGAACAAAGAGCCGGATATTTCTAAATCGCCCGGGGAATAACTCCGTCAACCTCTCGTCGTAGTTCTCTGGAATGGAGGCAACCGCCGCGGAATGCACGTGAACCTTGTATCTTCGCGCAAGACCCGAGCTCTCACCCGCCAATTTTTCCAAGTCCCGCTGGCGATTGTTCGGGTTCAAGGAGAAATAATCCAGATCGTTCGTGCTCCGCAGTAGCCCGTAGGCGGCCACAACAGCAAATC
>JAGWOX010000309.1 GCA_028877145.1 Acidobacteriota bacterium
TCGAGAAGCTGGTGAAATTGCGCATCGCCGGCATCGACTGAAGCCAGGATCGATATCTCACCGCGCCGCTTGCCGGGACCTCCCGCGGTAAGATGTCGCGGGGCCCGGCGCGCGTCTCCGCTGCGGAAGCCGGGCCTTTTGTAGCGCCGGCGTCCTGCCCGCGTCTTTTCAATTTCGCAGAACCATTTCAATGCAAGCTCCGCGCCCGGCTTGCGTGCCGGTTGCCCATGCCGTAGAGTTTGCTTTCTCGCTTCTGTCGCCGATGCCCGAGCCGAAGACTCCCCGCCGGCGCGCTGCTCGCGCTGGTCGTCGATTCGAAAAACTGGTGGAAGTGCAGGCGCGGCTGCGCGCTCCGGGTGGTTGCCCGTGGGATCGCGAACAGACGCACGATTCGCTGCGGCCGTATCTGCTCGAGGAAGCGTATGAAGTGCTCGAGGCGCTCGATTCGGGCGACGACCGGCGGATCGTCTCGGAGCTTGGCGATCTGCTGTTGCAGGTGGTCTTTCACGCGCAACTGGCGAGCGAGGAAGGGCGGTTCGACGTCGGCGACGTTGCCGACGCGATCCGCGAAAAGCTGATTCGCCGCCATCCCCACGTTTTCGGCGCCGCGCGCGCCCGCGATTCGGCCGAAGTGCTCAAGCGCTGGGAAGAACTCAAGGCGGAGGAACGACGGGCCGAAGGCCGGCCCGAGCGCGCTTCCTTGCTCGACGGCGTGCCGAAAAATCTGCCGGCGCTGAGCGAGGCGTTTCAATTGACCCGCCGCGCATCGAATGTGGGCTTTGATTGGCAGAGCCTGGAAGGCGTGCTCGAAAAGCTGGAGGAAGAAGCACACGAATTGCGGCGAGAGGCGCGTGGCCTGCGGCGCGCCGGGCGCGGAGCGCGGCGCGGCCGGCCCGCTCCGCCGCGAGAGAATCGGAAAGCGCGGGCACGCATCGAAGAGGAGGCCGGCGACCTGCTCTTTGTCGCCGCGAATATCGCGCGCTTTCTGGGACTCGATCCGGAAATCACGCTGAAGAAAGCGAACCGCAAATTCGCCGACCGTTTTCGCTCGATGGAGCGGCAGGCGGCGCGGCGGGGAGGGCGGCTCGCGGGACTTTCCCCGGAGGAACTCGAACGGCTGTGGAACCGAGCGAAAGCGTACAAACGGAAGTGAAAATCACATACAGGCATTGCCGGACGCACGAGGATTTCCTCGCCTGTCAGAGGATCGAGCGCGAAGTGTGGAACGATCCCGAACTCGAGGTGCCGATCACCCTTTACGTGGTCGCGGTGGAGACGGGCGGGCAGGTGATTGGCGCGTTCGACGGCGAGCGGATGGTCGGCTTCACTTATGCGGTGCCCGGCATTCACGAGGGCCGGATCTATCTGCATTCTCACCAGACGGGAGTTCTGCCCGAAGCGCGCAATCGCGGCGTGGGCCGCGGGCTGAAGCTGTTCCAGCGCGCCGACGCGCTCGCGCGCGGCATCGACCTGGTGGAATGGACCTTCGACCCGCTCGAACTCAAGAACGCGTATTTCAACCTGATGCGGCTGGGCGCGGAGGTGCGACGATTCGTGCCGAACTGCTACGGGGTCACCGGGAGCCCGCTCCACGGCGGTTTGCCCACCGACCGCCTGGTGGCGGAATGGGAACTGCGCTCGGAACGCGCCGAGCGCTGCCTGAGCGAGGAGCCGCCGGTGGCGTCGATTCGGGCCGATGCGGTGCGCATCGCGGTGCCGAAGGCGATCGGCAAGCTGAAGGTCAGCGATCCGGACGCGGCACGAGCCGTGCAGGACCGGATTCGCGAGGAATTTCAGAAGTGGTTTGGCAAGGGTTACGTCGTCGTCGCTATCGAGACGGACGGCGAGGAGTCCTGCTACGTCCTCGAGCCGGGAGACGGCGGAGCGAAGAGTTAGACCATACTGTGCGAAGCGAAGCATCCCGCCTGCGGGGAGACGGTGTGGGCGAACGTAGCCGCGGGATCCTTCGCTTCGCTCAGGATGACAACAAGGGGCTGAGAAGATGCAAATCAACCGAATGACGTTGCGCGAGATTCACATGAGCTTGCTCGCGCCGTTCCAGACGAGTTTCGGCAAGACGCAACACCGGCGCATACTGCTTGTCACGGTCGAATGCGACGGCGTAACCGGCTGGGGCGAAGTCACGGCCGGCGAAACGCCCGGCTACAGCCCGGAAACCACCGACACGGCGCGCCACATCCTGACGGATTTCTTGTGGCCGGCGGTGAAAGGGAAGGAATTCGCGACTGCGGCCGATGTCGACGCGCTGATGAGCCACGTGCGCGGGCACAACATGGCCAAGGCCGGGCTCGAAACAGCGGTGTGGGACGCGGAGGCGAAACAGAAGAATGTGCCGCTGTGGCGGCTGCTCGGCGGGACGCAGCGCGAAATCCCGTGTGGCGTTTCGATCGGCATTCAGACAGACCACGATGCGCTCATCGCGAAAATCGATAAGGAGCTGGCCGCGGGATATCAGCGAATCAAGATCAAGATCGCGCCGGGACGCGACGTGGCGGCGTGCGAGGCGGTGCGCGCGCGGTTTCCGGAGATCCGGCTGATGGTGGACGCGAATTCGGCCTATTCGCTCGACGACCTGCCGCTCCTGCGCCAACTGGATCATTTCCACCTGATGATGATCGAGCAGCCTCTCGATTGGGACGACATTTACGCGCACGCCCTGCTGCAGCGCGAAATCGAAACGCCGGTGTGCCTGGACGAGTGCATCCACGCGCTGCACCACGCGCGCGCGGCGATCGAACTGGGCGCCTGCCGCATCATCAACGTGAAGCTGGGCCGGGTGGGCGGCCACCGCTGGGCGCGCGCGATTCACGACCTGACGGCGCAGAACGCGATTCCGGTCTGGTGCGGCGGCATGCTCGAATCGGGCATCGGCCGCGCGCACAATATCGCCATGTCCACGCTGCCGAATTTCCGGCTGCCCGGCGACGTCTCCGCCAGCCGCCGCTACTGGTCCGAGGACATCATCGAGCCGGCCGTCGAAGTCACTCCGCAGGGCACGATCCGCGTGCCGGACGGTCCGGGCATCGGGTTCACTCCCAAACTCGACCTGATCGAGCGTCTCACCGTAAGTCGAACGGTGTTCGAATAATCCGGTGAGACCGAAAGTCCGCCCATGGGTGCTCGGCTCGCTTGCCGCGGTCATGGTGATGACCTGGTCGTTCAACTACATCGCCGTGAAAATCGCGCTCGAGCACTTGGACCGGGTGACGCTCGTCTCGTTCCGGCTGGTGATAGCGGGCACGGTGACTTCGATCGTGCTTTTGCTGATGCGGCGGCGGGTACGGCTCAGCTGGCAGGACGTGGGAACCTTCTTCATGCTGGGCGTTTTTGGCGTGGCGATCAACCAGGGCGGGTTCACCGTTTCGCTCGACTTCACCAGCGTGGGGCACGTGGCGATCATTCTGGCGATGGGACCCGTGCTGGTGATGCTGCTCGCGCGGATCATCGGCCAGGAAACGCTTACGCTGGGGAAGATCGCTGGCGTGTGTCTTGCGTTCTCGGGCATCGCACTGCTCACGGTCGAGCAGGGCTTGGGCGTGCACCCCGGCGGGCTGGTGGGCGATCTCATCGCGCTCACGGCGGC
>JAGWOX010000046.1 GCA_028877145.1 Acidobacteriota bacterium
TCGACAAGACCTACGTGGCGGAACACGATGACTGCGGCAGCGTCGAGTGGGTGTTGCAGGTATACTACGGGACGATCTGGGACATGGGCGGAGCCCCTGGCTACGGAGCCTGCGGAGGAAACTACTATAACTGTTCTTGCGGTTACGTCGGGCCGTACATCAAAAGCCCTATAGAAAGCATGCAATTACAGAACGACCCGAGCGATCCTCACGGCTACTACGTCTGGTGGAATATCACCGACTGGAACGAACCCACCTACACATCATGCAACCCGGAAGTGTTGTGCAATGGCCAGTACGGGCAGAAGGAGAGTGGTGTCACCTCGTATATCGACTGGCGGGAAGGCTACGATTACGTGTGGTGCCAGCCCCTGTAGGGCGACCGGCGGTCAGCGAGGCGCGCCGCCGCAGAGGGCAAAGCCCGGAGAGGGAGGTGTGCCGTGAGGATCCAAGCAGTGGCAGGGGCGTTGGCAGCCACTTTATTTTGCCTGGCCCTGCGAAGCCAGGGCCCGTTACCAGTGTAGAGCTGGACCGAAGACCTTCCAGAGGGGTTTGTCACCCTACACGTTCAAAATCGCTCTAGCCACGCGATGACAGCAGTTGCGGTCGTAGGTACGCGCGTACTCACCACAACCGAACGAGGCGACACGTCAGTGCGATTTTTCGATAGCGCGCTCGGCGGCCACGTGCGGCGAGCCGCCGCTTTCGGTAACGAAGTCGACTTCACCCTGTTCGGCCCTCACCCATCGCCGCAAGAGGCATCCCGAAAAATCGAGGTGAAGGCGGCCTGTTCGACGACGGGGAGTCGTGGGGGGATCCACAGTGGGTAGCCGTGCTCTTGAAGCGCCGCGCCTATGCCCGAACGCAGGCCCTGTACGCGCTATCCGAAATTTCTGCCGCGAGGGACAGCGAGGAAACCCGCGAGCAGGCCCTGCGGCGCATGCAGGATGATAGGACCCGCCTGGTGGAAGCAGCTCGCGACATCAACGAGAAGCAAATGGCGGACGGTGTTTTTGCGAACGTTCTGCTCTTCATCTCGCAAGGCTCGCGCCCCGATGGGTCGCCGATTCCCATCGGCGAATCTCTCAGCCAAGCGGCCGACGCGATGACCGCGCTGTCGGAAAGGATCGAAAGGTCGAGCCACGCGGGGGCAGGCGGAGCCTCCGCACCATGAGATGCCACCGTGCACCACGCCCGCGCAGGTGGCCCGCCGCCGCCCGCCAGTGAACGGGCGAGGTTCACCGGGCTATAATGGGGCTGTTTAGCGGTCAAGGTCGTGCAAATGCCATGGTCCTGTGGCGAAACTTCAGAGCGCTGTCCCAAATAGCCGCGTGCCTCGTGCTGGGTGTCCCCCTAGCTGTCGCCACGGCGACAGCCCAAGAACGCCGCCAACCAAAAATCCTCCGACGGGAAACCCACCTGGTCTCCGTGAATGTCGTTGTCGAAGCCAAAGACGGCAGCCCAGTCAAGAACCTGGAGCCGCGAGACTTCGTCATCCTCGACGGTGGCCGACCTCAGAAAATGGCCTTCTTCTCAACCTTCACAAACGACCCCGCCCCAACTCCCCCACGCCTCCCGCCGCACTCCTTCACGAATGCTCCCACGCGACAGGGGCCGACGCCCCCGAGCGCGACGATAATCCTTTTCGACTCGCTGAACGCGCACTGGACCTCGCAAGCCTACGCGATGAATCACGTGCGCGACTTCCTCCGCCAGATCCGTCCCCAGGACCATATCGCCATCTACGTGCTCGGTGACACCCTGAAAATTATCCACGACTTCACGCAGGACGACTCCGATCTGGTGGCGGCCATCCACGCCTACGACCGCCGGAGGAGCCAAAAACCGGCCGAAAGACGACCGCCCGAAAGGACACCAATCGAGGAATTTCTCGCCGGGAAGGACATTCGATGGCGAGCGGAGATCGACGGACACATGACTGGGTTTGAGAGGGTTTCCTCGCTGCAACACGACTACGAGACCGCCTTGTCCGCCTTCCTGGCCATCGCCCAGCACCTGGCCGGCGTGCCAGGGCGCAAGGAACTGATCTGGGTCTCGGACGGGATTCCCGACCTGCTGCTCGCCGACAACCTGCAAATCTACGAGGACGCAAGGCCGAGGGAAATGGACGAAGCGCAGATCGAGGCGATGCGCGGCGACATCGCGGAGATCGCGCGCCTGATGGCGCAAAGCGACATTGCCATCTACCCGGTCGACGCCGCAGGCTTGGTCGGGCCGGACTTGGGATTTGGGAATGACGCGGGGGGCATCGATTGGTACGGAGGCAACTCTGCCGTGCTCGCGAACCCCGACGACAGCTACCACCTGGCCATGACGAGCTTGGCCCGGCGCACCGGCGGACACGCCTACTACAACCGCAACGACCTCGAAACCGGGATCCGGCGCGCCGTGGAGGATTCGGAATTCAGCTATGAACTCGGCTACTACCCTGACCACACACGGTGGAAGGGGGAGTGGAGGAAGATCAAGGTCAAGGTCGATCGCCCCGGCCTCACCGTTCTGGCCCGCAACGGCTACTTCGCGCAGGGCGACGAGCCCGAACCTCTCGAGAAGGCGCAGGGTTCAAAGGCGGGCGGTCCAAAGCCACGCGGCTCAGAAGTGGCCCTGCTCTCACAGATCGCCGCCAGCCCTCTCGACGCAACCCAATTGCCCATCACAGTTCGCCTGACTCGCGCCTCAAGCAACGCACAACTGCAGGCTGAAGTGAAGTTCAACCCTTCCTCCGGCCTCAGTTCGAGCGCCCCTGGAACCTGGAAGGGCAAATTCGAAGTTGCATTCCTCCAGGCTGACGACAAGGGCAAAATCCTCGACGCGACCGAGAAGTTCATCGACATGAATCTCGGACCAACAACCTACAAGAATGCCCTCCGAAACGGCGTAACTCTGTCTACGTCGCTGCCATCTTTCCCAAACGCAACAATGCTTTCGGTCATCGTGCTGGACCAGTCCAGCGGCATCGTCGGCTCCGTCCATATCCCGCTTCAGTAACTCGCTCCACGGCAATGGGTCTTCCGCACATCCCTGTCCCGCATTTCCCACAAGAGCGAATGCCGTTCGTACCAATACCGCAAGATGCCCCTCTCAGTCCCGCCTCTCATGTCGCACTGGGATGGACGCCGACGGGAGACGGTAGTCACCTAGTCCGCGTCAAGGGGGTGGCCAAGCGAAAGCAGGAGCTCCAGCTGTTACGCGCAAGGCGAGGGTTCGTCAAAAGGCAGGACCGGATAGCCTAGGTTGCCGACGTAATGTTTCGGCCTAGGGGGTCAGCGTACCGCGTCCGCTCCCTCGTTCGCAGCCGCGCGCGCAACCGAGTGCCGTCGCCGCAGCCGGCTCACTGCATAAACCGCCGGCCCCGCTGCGATCAGCAACAGATCGAGCGTCAGCGCATTGAGCGGCCCCGCTGGCTGCGTGGCATTGCGCACGAACGCGAGAACGATCAGCGCGGTGGGCGTAATGCACACGGCAATCGCCCCGCCGAGGCCCCAGGGAATGCGAAAGGGACGTTCCATCTCCGGCTCGCGCAGGCGCAACGCCACCAGCGCGGCGAATTCCAGAATCACGCTCAGCCCGGAAATCAGAACGTCGATCACCGCCAGCGCCACGAATCCCAGCCCGAACGCCAGCGCCCACCCTACCGCGCACGCCGAAATCGCCACCCAAGGCATGTCGGTTCGCTTGGTTCGCCGCGCGAAAATCGCGGGCAGGTAGCCGTCTTCCGTCATCACGAGCGGCAGGCGCGTGAGCGAGAGCATGAGTCCATTGAACGTGCCAAAAGCCGAAACCACTCCGCCGATCGCAATCGCCGCCGCAAGCCACTCGCCGCCGAATCGCCGCCCCAAATCCACCCATCCGCCCGTCGTCCAGGTGTTCGGATCGATGCCCGTGTGCGCCACGGCGGCAATCGGGATCAGATAGACCAGCGCGATCAGTGTGAGCCCGCTGGCCATCGTGCGCGGATAGGTGCGCCGCGGCTTTTCCACCTCGCCGGCGAACGTCGAAGGATTGTCCCAGCCCATCAAATTCCACATCGCGATCAGAATCGCCCCCAGCCAATCCACGCCCGCAGGATCCGCGGACCGCACGGCCGTTGCCGCCCCCGGGTGCGCGAACGCCACAGCCACCAACACCACAAATGGCGCCAGCAATACCACCGCAAACACGATCGATCCCGCGCCCACCGCCCGCGTCCCGACGATGTTCCACAACGTGCAAACGAAAATCATTCCGAGGCCGAGGATCGTGGGCCAGTGCCCCGCGGCAAGCGAAGGGAAGAAATGGGAGATGTAGAAGACGAACAGGGTGGGATACAACGCCATGTCGAAGATGCTGCCGACCAGCGACAACCACGCTTCCTGAAATCCCCAGAACGGCCCCATCGCCCGGGTCACCCAGACGTAGAAACCGCCCTCCTCCGGAATCGCCGTCGAGAGTTCGGCCACCATCAGCGCCGTCGGCAGACTCCACACCAACGGCACCAGCAGCAGGATAAGCAGCGCCCCGCCGTAGCCGGTCTTGCTGACGATGTCCTCGGTGCCGTACGGCCCGCCCGAAACGATGAAAAACGTCGCCGCGATCAGCGGCAAAAGCGCCAGCTTCCGCGCCCGCACGGCCCGATTCCCGCCACCGCATTTCACCGCCGTCCTCGCCCCTCGCCCGCTTCCCTCATCGCCGCGTAGCGCGAGAGTGTAGCACCGGCGGCCCGCCGCCGAAGCCCCGATACTTCACTTTTTCCTTCTTGCAGCTTGCTCCGGGACCTTCTGCCGATACAATGGCCTCAGACAAAGCGTTCGCAAGTACATCGAAAAGAATCGAGGGGGTTGATGCGCCAGGAGCCGGGGCCGCAACTCGGTTGCACGGTTCTCGGCGGCGGACGGGCGGGATTTCTCGTCTGGGCGCCCCGTGCCGAGAAGGTCGAGCTGCACATCGCCGAGCCGGACGAGCGCCGGATCGAGATGCGCGCGGCCGGCCGCGGCTACCATCACGTGGTAGCCGAGGATGTCGCTCCCGGCAGCCTGTATTTCTTCCGGCTGGACGACCGCGCCGAGCGTCCCGATCCCGCTTCGCGCCTCCAGCCCCTGGGCGTGCACGGCCCATCGGCCGTCGTTGACCCGAATTTCGAGTGGGGCGACGCGGGATGGCGCGGTCTGCCGCTCGAGGATTATCTTCTCTACGAAATTCACGTCGGCGCGTTTACGCCGGAAGGCACGCTCGATGCGATCGTCGAGCGTCTCGACGATCTGCGGGACCTCGGCGTCACCGCCATCGAGTTGATGCCGCTCGCCCAGTTCCCTGGCACGCGCAATTGGGGCTACGACGGCGTCCATCCCTTCGCCGTGCAGGCGAGCTACGGCGGGCCGCGCTCTCTCAAGCGCCTCGTCGACGCCTGCCACCGCCGCGCCATGGCCGTCGCTCTCGACGTCGTCTACAACCACCTGGGTCCGGAAGGAAACTACCTTTCCGAGTTCGGCCCCTATTTCACCGATCGCTACCGCACGCCCTGGGGCGAGGCCGTCAATTTCGACGGCCCGTGGAGCGACGAGGTTCGCAGGTATTTCATCGAGAACGCGCTCGTCTGGATCACCGATTTCCATATCGACGCGCTCCGGCTCGACGCCGTCCACGCCATCGTCGATCCCTCCGCGCGCCCCTTTCTCGAGGAACTCGGCGCGCCCGTGCACCAGCGCGCCGCCGAACTCGGCCGACGCGTGCAGGTGTTCGCCGAAAGCGACCGCAACGACGCGCGCCTCGTGCGCGAGCGCGACCGTGGCGGCTTGGGCCTCGACGGCTCGTGGAACGACGATTTCCATCACGCCGTCCACGCCCTCCTCACCGGCGAGCGCAACGGCTACTATCTCGATTTCGGCAGCGTCGCCGATCTCGCCAAGGCGCTCCACGAAAATTTCGTCTTCTCGGGCCAATATTCTGCGTATCGCCGTCGCAGCCACGGCAATTCAGCGAGCGACATTCCCGCGAGCCGTTTCGTCGTCTTCGCGCAGAACCACGATCAGGTGGGCAATCGCATGCTCGGCGAACGCCTGAGCACGCTCGTCTCGTTCGAGCACCTGAAACTCGCCGCCGGCCTCACGCTTCTCAGCCCGTTCCTGCCGCTGCTCTTCATGGGCGAGGAGTACGGCGAAACCGCGCCGTTCCTCTATTTCGTCAGCCACAACGACCGCGACCTGATCGAAGCCGTGCGTCGTGGCCGCCGCGAGGAGTTCGCCGCGTTCGGCTGGTCCGGCGCCCCGCCCGACCCGCAGGCGGAATCCACGTTTCTCCGCTCGAAAATCGATTGGCAATTGCGCTCCGCTCCGCGGAACAGCGCGCTTTGCCAATTCCATCGCGAACTGATTCGCTTGCGGCGGAGCCTGCCCGCGCTCGGCGGCAGAAATGCGGAAAAGCTGCAAGCGATCGCCCAGGAAGAGGAAAGGGCACTCGTGATTTCCCGCTCCTGCGGTTCGAGCGAAGCGTTCCTTGCTTTCCACTTCGGCGGCGAGGCGACGCACATCGCCGTGCCTGCGGAACCGGGCGTTTGGGAGAAGGAAATTGATTCTGCCGATGAGCGATGGCTCGGCGCAGGCACCGCCGCCCCCGAGCGGTTCGAGAGCGGCCCGCGGCGGACATTGACGCTGGCCGCAAAATCGTTTGTCGTTTATAAAAAAGTGGGTGCCGTTCAATCGTGAATCGCTACATCTGCATCCACGGACACTTCTATCAGCCGCCGCGGGAAAATCCCTGGCTGGAAGCCATCGAGCTCCAGGATTCCGCCTACCCGTATCACGACTGGAACGAGCGGATCACCGCCGAATGCTACGCGCCCAATTCCGCCGCGCGCATTCTGGACGGCGGAGGCCGCATCGAGCGAATCGTCAACAACTATTCCAATATGAGCTTCAACTTCGGTCCCACGTTGCTCAGTTGGCTGGAGGAGAAAGCGCCGGAAACCTACGAAGCGGTGATCGCCGCCGATCAGGTCAGTCGGAAAAAATTTTCCGGCCACGGTTCCGCCATCGCTCAGGTCTACAACCACATGATCCTGCCGCTCGCCAACGCGCGCGACAAGGAAACGCAGGTCATCTGGGGCATCCGCGATTTCGAGCGCCGTTTCGGCCGCCGTCCCGAAGGCATGTGGCTGCCCGAGACCGCCGTCGATCTGGAAACGCTCGCGATCCTCGCCCGGCACGGCATCCGCTTCACGATCCTGTCGCCCGATCAGGCGCGGCGCGTCCGCGCGTTCGGCAAGCGCGCGTGGCGCGACGTCACCGGCGGCCGCATCGATCCCTCGCGTCCCTATCAGCTCGTGCTCGGCACCGGCCAGACGATTTCCCTTTTCTTCTATGACGGGCCAATCTCGCGCGGCGTGGCCTTTGAGGGGCTATTGCACCGCGGCGACTCGTTTGCCGACCGGTTGCTCGGCGCCTTCGTCGATTCACGCGACTGGCCGCAGATCATCCACATCGCCACCGACGGAGAGACATACGGCCATCACCAGTCGCACGGCGACATGGCGCTCGCCTACGCCATCCACTACATCGAGCGCAACGGGCTCGCCGAACTCACCAACTACGCCGAATATCTCGCCAAGCATCCGCCCACGCACCAGGCGCAGATCTACGAGAACACCTCCTGGAGCTGCGTGCATGGCATCGAACGCTGGCGCGCCGACTGCGGCTGCAATTCGGGCCAGCGCCCGGGCTGGCACCAGCGCTGGCGCGAGCCGCTGCGCCAGGCGCTCGACTGGCTGCGCGACGTGATGGCCGGGCGGTTCGAGGTCCGCGGCGCCAGCCTGTTGAAGGACCCCTGGGCCGCGCGCGACGAATACATCGGCGTCATCCTCGATCGCTCGCCCGCGAACGTGGACGCCTTCCTCGATCGCCATGCCGTTCGCCCGCTTTCTGACGAGGAGCGCATCCGCGCGCTCAAGCTGCTCGAGCTTCAGCGCCACGCCATGCTCATGTACACCAGTTGCGGCTGGTTCTTCGACGAGGTCTCCGGAATTGAAACGGTCCAGGTGCTGCAATACGCCGGCCGCGTTCTTCAACTGAATCGCGAGCTTTTCGAGGACGATCTCGAGTCCGGCTTCCTGGTCAAGCTCGACCGCGTTCCCTCCAATATTCCCGGATTCAAGAGCGGCCGCGCCGTCTATGAAAAATTCGTCTGGCCGGCCATGGTCAACCTCGAAAAGGTCGGCGTCCACTACGCCGTCAGTTCGCTCTTCGAGGATTACGGGACTCGCACGCCGATCTACTGCTACGGGGTCGATCGTGAAGACTATCGATCGTTCTCGGCTGGAAAGATTCGTCTGGCCGTCGGCCGCGCTCGAGTCACTTCGTCGATCACCCGCGAATCGGGACAGATCACGTTCGGCGTGACCCATCTCGGCGACCAGAATATCAACGGCGGCGTACGCCCGTTCCAGGGCGAGGAACTCTACGAAGGCTCGGTCGGCCGAATCATCGAGACGTTCGAGCGAAGCGACTTCGCCGAGCTGGTGCGCGAGATGGACCGCAGCTTCGGCGCCGGCGTCTATACGCTCGATCTTCTCTTTCGCGACGAGCTGCGCAAGATCCTCGATTCGATTCTCGCCGCCACGCTCACCGAAGCCGAGGCCACCTACGGCCAGATGTTCGAGAATCACGCCTCGCTCATCCGGTTCGTTACGCGCGCTGGCATTCCGCTCGCCCGCCATCTGCAGGTGGCCGCCGAATTCACGCTCAACGCCGCCTTGCGCCGCACGCTCGAGGCCGAAATCCTCGACGCTTCCCAGATCCGCCGCATCCTCGACGAGGTCCAGAAAACCCGCGTCCAACTCGACGTGGCCACTCTCGAATTTTCTGTGCGCAACAAAGTCGAGCGGCTCGCCGATTGGCTCCAGGAAGAGCCGACCGGCCTCGACCGTCTGAAGATTCTCGACCAGGCCGTCGAGCTCGTTCGCATGCTTCCCTTCG
Organism: Acidobacteriota bacterium; assembly: GCA_028877145.1. Lineage (GTDB taxonomy): Bacteria > Acidobacteriota > Terriglobia > Acidiferrales > UBA7541 > JAKASX01. Next base: position 8,967 of record JAGWOX010000046.1, read on the forward strand.
AGGTCAATCTCTGGAAAGCGCAGAACGCCTTCTACCGCATCCTCCAGTCGCTCTATCCTCGCTTCCAGAGCGAGGCCGCGCTCGGCGACGAATTTTCGCGGAGCTGGATCGAGGAGTTCCGCCGCCTGGGCAAGAAACTGTCGGTGCTGGTGCCGTAATGTCGCCGAAGAAAACACCATCGGCCACATATCGCATTCAGTTCAGCCTGAATTTCCGCTTTGCGGACGCGCGCGACCTCATCCCTTACCTTCACGATCTCGGCGTCAGCGACCTCTACGCCTCGCCGCGCTTTCGCGCCCGCAAGGGCAGCTCGCACGGCTACGACGTCACCGATCCCCAGCGCGTCAATTCCGAACTCGGCACCGACCGCGAGTTCGAGGAACTGGTCCAGCGCCTGAAGGATTACGGCATGGGCCTGCTGCTCGACATCGTTCCGAACCACATGGCCGCCAGCGCGGAAAATCCCTGGTGGACCGACGTCCTCGCCAACGGCCGCTCCTCGCCCTACGCGAGTTTCTTCGATATCGACTGGCAGTCGCCGATAGACAAGGCCCCCGCGGCGGCCAAGCTGGTGCTTCCGGTGCTTGGCGACCTCTACGGAGATGCGCTTGAAAAGCAGGAGATCAGCCTGCGTCTCGAGGAGGACGGCTTCTGGCTCCGTTACTGGGAATCGCGGTTTCCGCTCGATCCGAAAACCACGAAGCCGATCCTCGTCTCCTGCCTGGCGCACGCGCGGGAGGCGTTTCCCGAGGACCATCCGGCCGTGCTCGGTCTGCTCGACGTGATCGAGCGGGTCGGGCGGCTGCCCGGCCGCGACGCCCTCGACCCGGAGAGCATCTCCGCGCGACGCACCGGCGGCGAAGTGATTCGGCGGCATCTGTGGCAGCTCTTTCGCGATGACGCCGATTTTCGCCGTTGCCTCGAAACCACGATCCGCGAATTCAACGGCTCACGCGGCGAACCCGCCAGCTTCGATCTCCTCGACCGCCTGCTCGACGTCCAGCCCTTCCGCCTCGCCTTCTGGCGCATCGCCGGTGAGGAGATCAACTACCGCCGCTTCTTCGACATCAACGATCTGGTCGGACTGCGAGTCGAGTTGCCCGAGGTTTTCGCGGCTCGCCATGCCACCATCCTCCAACTTGTCGAGGACGACCGCGTCGCCGGGCTTCGCATCGACCACGTCGACGGCCTCTACGATCCCCGCGCGTACCTCGAACGGCTCACGCAGGCCTGCGCCGCGCGCTCGGCCGCGCGCGGTTCACCGCGTCCCTACGTCATCGTCGAAAAAATTCTCGGTGCCAACGAGCAGCTGCCCGAGGATTGGCCCGTCGACGGCACCACCGGCTACGACTTCCTGAACGCGGTGAACGGCGTGCTCATCGACGCGCACGGCGTCGATCTGCTCGAGGCCGTCTACGAGAAATTCACCGGAGAGGCCACGCCGTTCGCCGAAACCAGTTTCCGCGGGAACTGCGTGGTGATGGAGCACCTGTTCGGCGGCGAGCTGCGCCGTCTTGGCCATCACCTTGCCCGTCTCGCCGCGCGCGACCGCTACGCGCGCGACGTGCCCCTGTCGGAGCTGTTGCGCGCGCTCGTATCGCTCACCGCGTGCCTGCCCGTCTACCGCACCTACATCGCCTCGGGCGAAGCCGTCTCGCCGCGGGACCGCGTCTATCTCGAGCGTGCACTCGCCGCCGCGCGCGGCCGCGTCAAGTCCGATCTCTTTCAGCAAAGCGCCTTCGTTTTCCTTCACCGTCTGCTCGTCCTCGATCTCCCCGGTGCTTCCGAAGCCGAGCACCGCGATGCGCTTGCCTTCGTCATGCAGTGGCAGCAGTTCAGCGGCCCGGTGATGGCCAAGGGCCTGGAAGACACTGCTTTCTACATTCACAACAGCCTGATTTCTCTCAACGAGGTCGGCGGCGATCCGCTCCGCATCGAGCCGCCGCTCGATGTGGTCGGCTTTCACCTGTTCAATCAGGAGCGGCTCGAGCGCTGTCCCGCGACGCTCAATACCACCTCCACGCACGACACCAAACGCGGCGAAGACGTTCGCGCGCGCATCGACGTCCTCTCCGAGCTCGCCACCGAATGGGGCGAGCGTGCCTTCCGTTGGCGCCGCTGGAACCGCTCGAAGAAAAAGGAAGTGGAGGGCCGCGAAGTCCCCGTTCCGCTCGAGGAGATGTTTCTGTATCAGACGATGGCCGGCGCCTGGCCGCTCGACGCGGGCGAGGTGGCCGATTTCGGCGAGCGTCTGGTTTTCTGCATGCACAAGGCGGCGCGGGAGGCCAAGCTCTTCACCAGCTGGGCGGCGCCGCAACCCGAACACGAAGAGGCGCTCGCCGGCTTCATCACGCGCATCCTCGACGCCTCGGAGGAAAATCGCTTCCTCAAGGATTTCTGCCGTTTTCAGAAGCGAATGGCCTTCCATGGCGCGCTGAACTCCCTCTCGCAGGTCCTCTTGAAAATTGCTTCCCCCGGCGTCCCCGATTTCTACCAGGGCTCCGAGCTTTGGGAATTCAGCCTGATGGATCCCGACAATCGCCGGCCTGTCGATTTCCAGAAGCGCGCGCGCCTGCTCGCCGAGCTCGCCGCCGCCGAGCACGCCGATCGCGCGGCGCTCATCGAGCACATGCTGCTGCACTGGCAGGACGGACGCATCAAGCTCTATCTGGCGAGCCGCGCCCTCGATTTCCGCCGACGGCACAACGCGCTCCTTCTCGAGGGCGACTACCTTCCGCTCCATCCCACCGGCAAGAAAACCGAAAACGTCTGCGCGTTCGTTCGCCGAAAGGAAAAATCCTGGGCGCTCGCCGCGGCCCCGCTCCTCACCACCCAGCTCGTCGAGCCGAATCATATGCCACTCGGCCAGCAAGTCTGGGGCACGAGCGGCATCGTGCTTCCCGACGACGCGCCCCTCGAATGGCGCAACGTCTTCACCGGTGAAACGATCAAGGCGGGCTCCACCCACCGCAAAAAATGGCTGCTCCTGAAGTCCGTATTTCGCCATTTTCCTGTGGCCCTCCTGGAAGCGGGTACGTTCTGACCGGCATCTTTCACCCGATTTCCAGCCTCCGGCGAATTTCTTCACCGCTCTCCCTGTTTCCCACTCGAGCGAAGTAAACTGTTTCCGTCTTCATCCGCGACACACCATGACGACCTTCAGCGCAGTCGAATTCCTCCTGTGGCTCCTGCTCGCGGCCTCGGTCGTTGCCGTGGTTACGGCGCGCCTGCGCATTCCCTACACGGTGGCGCTGGTTCTTGGCGGCCTGGCTCTCGGCTTGATTCACTTGCCGATCATCGACCAGTTGATCCAGCAGCGCCCCGACTGGCTGACGCCGGATGTCGCCCTGGTTGTGTTTCTCCCGCCGCTGCTCTTCGAAGGCAGCCTGAAAATCCAGCTGCGTCACCTCCGCGAGAATCTGGTTCCCATCCTTCTGTTCGCCACCATCGGCGTGTTCATCGCTGCGTTCATCACCGCATTCGCCGTGCATTGGGCCATCGGCCTGCCCCTCGCCGCGGCCCTGGTCTACGGCGCGATCGTCGCGCCCACCGATCCCATTTCCGTGCTCGGCATTTTCCGAAGCATGGCCGTGACGAAGCGGCTCGAGGTGATCGTCGAGGGCGAAAGCCTGTTCAACGACGGAACGGCGGCCGTGCTGTTCGGCATTCTCGTGGGAGGAACGGCGGAGGGCGGCCTGGGTGTGGCCTCGGGCATTCAGGAATTTCTTGTGGTGGTGCTGGGCGGCATCGCGCTCGGCGTGGCGCTGGGCTTCATCATCAGCAAAATCACCGAACGCATCGACGATCCTCAGATCGAAATCACGCTGACAACCATCGCCGCCTACGGCTCCTATCTCGCGGCCCAATCGCTCCATCTCTCCGGCGTGATCGCGGTGGTAGCCACCGGCCTGATGATCGGCAATTACGGCGCCCGCGTGGACATGAGTCCGCACACGCGCATCTCGCTATGGTCCTTCTGGGAATACGTCTCCTTCGTCATCAATTCGATCGTCTTCCTGCTGATCGGCCTGCAGGTGCGAATCGGCGACTTGGCGCGCGCGTGGCGGCCCGCGCTGCTGGCGGTGGCGGCCGTGCTGCTGGGGCGGGTATTGTCGGTCTATCTGCTGGCGCCGGTTTCGAACGCGATCACGGAGAGGATTCCGTTGCGCTGGCAGCACATCCTGGTTGCCGGAGGACTTCGCGGCTCGCTCTCGCTCGCCCTGGCTCTTGGCCTGCCATCCAACTTCCCCTTCCGCGCGCAGATTCTCGCAATGACTTTCGGCGTCGTCGCCTTCACGATCGTCATCCAGGGGATGACGATTCGACCGCTGCTCCGCTGGCTCGGCATCGCCGCCCTGCACGAAGACGAATATGACCGCGCCCGCGTCCGCCGCGCCGCCGTTCTCTCAGCGCAGGCGCAGCTCGACGATCTTCTGAAACAAAACCAGATCTCCACACCCGCCTACGAGCTGCTCCGCCGCGAACTCGACGTCCGCCTCGATAGCGCCCAGAAGGAAATGGAGGAGGCCTCGCACAAGAACGAAAACCGCATCCGCAATGAAGTCCGCCACGCGCGCACGCGCCTGAAAGCCGCCCAAAAGAGCTCCATCGAACAGGCCCTCCACGACGGCCTGATCCTTCCGAAAACCGCCTCCGCCATGATCGAGGATGTCGATCGCTCCCTCGAAGATGCGTTCGATGGCCCCGACGGGCGCCGGTGAGAGAATTTTCTGGCTCCGCCGCGGGCTCGAATTTGTATTTCTTTCTGATTTTCGCGAAAAAAAGACCATTCCCCGGCCAGGAACGCGAATTTCGTGTGATAAGATGAAACAGCCCGAACCGAAATCTAAATCGTTTTTTCCATCATCCGTTTCCGGTGCGAAGCAAAAGACCCGGAAGCGCTCGTCGCTTTTCTTCCGGGATTCGCCCCGTAGTGGGTTTCCCGCTTCGTAGGCCGCAAGGATTTCGGCGGTGGCGAAGGAGCGTGATGCGCCTGGAAAACGCCTCGAAAAATCCAAACGAACCGGAGCGGCGACCGAGCCGCGTAGCCATCGACAGGGTGCGGCCGGAGGTGGATGGCGGGCGTTTTCCCATCAAGCGAGTCGTCGGCGAGGAAGTGGAAGTGAGTGCCGATATCTTCGCCGACGGCCACGACGTTCTCTGCGCCGTTCTGCTGCACCGGCCCGAGTCCGCCTCCCGCTGGACCGAAGTTCCGATGGTTGAGCTAGGCAACGACCGCTGGCGAGCGAGCTTTCAAGTTGCCGCTCAGGGTCATCATCTTTACACGCTCCAGGCGTGGATCGATCCGTTCCAGTCGTGGCGGCGGGATCTCCAGAAGCGTGTCGAAGCGGGACAGGAAACGGCCGTCGACATCCTCGTCGGCGCCGACCTCATCGCACAGGCTGCCGTGCGCGCCTCTGGGGCTGAAGTCGACGAACTCGCGGAATGCGCCAAGGCGCTGCGCCGCGACTCCAAGAGCAATCTCCCCGGCGCCGTTTCTCTCGCGCTCGACAATCGCATCGCCGCGCTTGCTGCCAAGCACGCCGACCGCTCCACCGGCTCTCTCTATGAACGTGAGCTGCGCGTCGTCGTCGATCGCGAGAAGGCCCGCTTCAGCGCCTGGTACGAAATATTTCCCCGCTCCGCGTCTCCCGAGCCCGGCCGCCCCGGCACGTTGCAAGACGTCGTCGCCCGGCTTCCCTACGTTGCCGGCATGGGCTTCGACATTCTGTATCTCCCTCCGATCCATCCGATCGGCTGCGCCCATCGCAAGGGAAAAAACAATGTCACTTCGCCCGACGACGGCGACGTTGGCAGTCCCTGGGCCATCGGCTCGCGCGAAGGCGGCCACAAGGCCATTCACCCGGAACTCGGCACGTTCGAGGATTTCCACGCGTTGGTCGAGGCCGCCCGCGGCCACGGCCTCGAAATCGCCCTCGATATCGCCTACCAGTGTTCGCCAGACCATCCGTGGGTCAAGGAGCATCCCGAATGGTTTCGCATCCGTCCCGACGGCAGCGTCCAATACGCCGAAAATCCGCCGAAGAAATACCAGGACATCGTCCCGATCAATTTCGATACCGACGATTGGCGCGCGCTGTGGGAAGAGCTGAAGAGCGTGGTCCTCTTCTGGATCGGCCACGGCGTGCGCATCTTCCGCGTCGATAATCCTCACACGAAACCCTTCGCCTTCTGGGAATGGCTGATCGCCGAAGTGAAGCGCGAATTTCCTGACGTCCTGTTTCTCTCCGAGGCGTTCACGCGCCCGAACGTGATGTACGAGCTGGCCAAGCGCGGCTTCACGCAGTCCTACACCTATTTCGCTTGGCGCAACACGCATTGGGACCTGACGCAATATTTCCGCGAGCTCACGCGCACCGACGTCGGCGAATTTTTCCGCCCGAATCTCTGGCCCAACACGCCCGACATTCTCACCGAGTACCTGCAGTTCGGCGGGCGTCCGGCCTTCATGGCCCGCCTGGTTCTTGCCGCGACGCTCGGCGCGAGCTACGGCATCTACGGTCCGGCGTTCGAGCTGTGCGAAAATAAGCCGCTGCGGCCCTCGAGCGAGGAATATCTCGATTCGGAAAAGTATGAAATCCGCCATTGGGACATCAACCGTCCCGACAGCCTGCGCGATTTCATCGCCCGCGTGAACCGGATTCGCCGCGAGAATGTCGCGCTCCAGAGCAACGCCCGCTTGGAGTTTCATCCGGTCGACAACGATCAGTTGCTCGTCTACTCGAAGACGAGCGAAGACGGCGGCTCGACGGTTCTCGTGGTGGTCAATCTGAATCCCTACCAGCGGCACTCGGGCTGGATCGAGCTGTCGCCCGAGAGCTTCGGCGTTCCCGCCCAACAGGCTTTTCAGGTGCACGAACTGCTTACGGGCGCCCGCTATTTCTGGCAGGGTCCGCGCAACTACGTGGACCTCGACCCTGCGATCGCTCCCGCGCAGATCTTCCGCGTGCGGCGCCACGTGCGCACCGAGCGCGATTTCGATTACTTTTTGTAGAGGAAACAACGCAAGGTTTTGAAAGAAAGGAATCCGCGGACTCATGGCCGGCGACGGGCTCTGGTACAAGGATGCGGTCATTTACGAGCTGCACGTGCGCGGTTTCTACGATTCCGACGGCAACGGCGCCGGCGAATTCCGCGGCCTCACGCTGAAGCTCGACTACCTCTCCGATCTCGGCGTCAACGCCCTCTGGCTGCTCCCTTTTTATCCCTCGCCGCTGCGCGACGACGGCTACGACATCTCCGATTACACGAACATCCATCCCGCCTACGGCACCCTCGACGATTTCCGCATGTTTCTCGACGAGTCCCACCGCCGCGGCATCCGCGTGATCACCGAACTCGTCCTCAACCACACCTCCGATCAGCACCCCTGGTTCCAGCAGGCCCGTAGTTCGCGCGAAAATCCCCGGCGCGATTGGTACGTCTGGAGCGATTCGGTGGAGCGCTACAAGCAGGCCCGCATTATCTTCACCGACACCGAACTTTCCAACTGGGCCTGGGATCCCGTCTCGAAGTCCTACTACTGGCACCGCTTCTTCAGCCATCAGCCCGACCTCAATTTCGACAATCCCGCGGTGCGCGAGGCCGCCTGGGAGGTGATGAAATTCTGGTTCGAGATGGGTGTCGACGGCCTCCGGCTCGACGCCGTTCCTTACCTGGTGGAGCGCGAAGGGACGTCGTGCGAAAACCTGCCCGAAACGCACGATGTGCTCAAGTACCTCCGCCGCCGCGCGGACGAGACCTTCTCCGAAAAAATGTTTCTGGCCGAAGCCAACCAGTGGCCGCGCGACGTGCGCCAGTATTTCGGCGACGGCGACGAATGCCACATGGCCTTCCATTTCCCGCTCATGCCCCGGATGTTCATGGCCATCCGGCTCGAGGACCGCAAACCCATCGTCGATATCTTCCAGCAGACTCCCGAGATTCCCGCCACCTGCCAATGGGGCATCTTCCTCCGCAACCACGACGAGCTCACGCTCGAAATGGTCACCGACGAGGAACGCGATTACATGTACGACGAGTTCGCCCGCGACACGCGCGCGAAACTGAATCTCGGCATCCGCCGCCGCCTCGCCCCGCTCATGGAGGGCGATCGCCGGCGCGTCGAACTGATGAACGGCCTGCTCATGTCCATGCCCGGCACGCCCATCCTCTATTACGGCGACGAAATCGGCATGGGCGACAATATTTATCTCGGCGACCGCAACGGCGTCCGCACCCCGATGCAGTGGAACGGCGGCTGGAACGCCGGCTTTTCCAATGCCGACCCGGAGCAGCTCTATTCGCCGATCATTTCCAACCCGGTCTACGGCTATCAGGCCGTCAACGTCGAATCGCAACGCCGCTACGACCACTCGCTGCTTTCCTGGACGAAGCGGTTGATCCGGCTGCGCAAGTCGAGCCGCGTCTTCAGCCGCGGCACGATGGAAATTCTCAAGCCGCAGAACCACCGCGTGCTGGCCTACATTCGCGAGTTCGGGAACGAGCGCGTGCTCGTCGTCAGCAATCTTTCGAGCCAGGCCCAGGCCGCCGAGCTGGACCTGAAGCGCTGGAAAGGGTCGATCCCGATCGAGATGTTCGGCGGAAACCTGTTTCCGCCCATCGGCGATCTGCCTTACCTTCTGACTCTGGGCCCGTATCAGTTTTACTGGTTTCGTTTGCGGCGCCTTTGAGCGCTTCGCGGCCGCCACGCGGCACTTCGCAGGCAAGGGGGAAGCACGTTGGCCGAAACCTCAGCCATCTCCGAAGATTTTCTTCGCCAGCTCACCGCGGTCGGTGAAGTCGATATCCTCGTCGGCGTCCCCACCTTCAACAACCGCGACACGATCGAGCGCGTCCTCAGCGCGGTCCAGGTGGGCTTGACCAAATACTTCCATCGCGAGCGTTGCGTCCTCATCAATCCCGACGGCGGATCGACCGACGGCACGCCGGATATCTTCAAGAACGCCTCGGTCGAGGATTTCGGCATGCTCCTCACCTCGAATCCACTCCGCACCTTCCACCGCGTCAGCGCTCCCTACCACGGCATCCCCGGCAAGGAGACGGCTCTGCGCACGCTCTTCACCGCCGCCGACCTGCTTCGCGCCAAGGCCTGCGCCATCTTCTCTCCCGATTCCCTGAGCATCACTCCCGAGTGGGTGGACAGCCTCATCCGGCCCGTCTATCGCGAGGAATATGATTTCGTCGCCCCCGTGTACCAGCGCCAGAAATTCGACGGCCTGCTCGCCCGCGGATTGATCTCGCCCGTCGTCGCCTCGCTGTACGGCCGCCGCGTGCACGAGCCGGTCGGCAGCGAACTGGGCCTTTCCGGCCGCCTCGCCTGCCACTTTCTGGAAAGCAACGTTTGGGAAGAGGATCTGACGACGTTCGGCCTCGAGATCTGGATGACGACGACGGCGATCGTCAATCAGTTCCGCCTCGGTGAATCCTTTCTCGGCCCGAAGATCCATGCCGCGAAGCAGTTCGGCCAGGATGTCGCCGGGACGGTCCGCCAGGTGGTGGGCGCGCTCTTCCGCTGCCTGGACCTTCATCAGGATTTCTGGAAACGGCGTGAAGGCGCTTCCGAGGCGCTGCCGCTGTTCGGCTTCGAGTACAAGGTGGCTCTCGAGCCGCTGCGTATCGGGAAGAAAGGCGTGCTCGATACGTTCCGTTCACAAGTGGAGCAACTCGTTCCGATCCTGGAATCGATCCTCACGCCGCAAACGCTGCTCCATCTCCGCAACGTCGCACAGCTCGCCGATCGCGATTTCCACTATCCCGACGAGCTTTGGGTGAAAACCATCTACGAATTTGCCGCCGCGCATCACCGGTCGGTCATCAACCGCGATCATCTCCTCCAGGCCCTGCCGCCGCTCTACCGCGGCTGGGTTGGCTCCTTCATCCTCGAAAATCAAAAGACCGACGCCGCCCGCATGGACCAAAGAATCGAAGCCCTGGGCCAGGAGTTCGACCGCTGGAAATCCTATCTGACCGACCGCTGGGAAGCGGGAACAGGAGGCGAGCGATGAAAAACCTGGTACTGCAGAGCCTGAATCAGACCCTTGGCAGGTTCTACAGCATGCTGGAGCAGTTCCTGCCGCACCTGCTCGCCATGCTGATCATTGTCCTTGCCGGCTGGCTGGTGGCGATCATCCTGAAAATCATTGCCCGGCGCCTGTTCGCGCTGGCGCGGGTGAATGTGCTCTCGGAGGGATCCGGCATCACGCAGATTCTCAAGAAGGCGGATCTGCCGCCGCCGCTCGATCTGCTCACGCGACTCGTTTTCTGGGTCGTCTGGATCGCATTCATCCTGGTGGGTCTCGACACGCTGGGCATTCCCGAGCTGCACCTGCAGATCTCGCGCCTGTTCCTGTTCCTGCCGCAGATCTTCGTCGCCTTGATTGTCCTCTTCATCGGATTGCTGGCGGCGAATTTCTTCTCGCGCGCCGCTCTGCTGGCCGCCGTCAACGCCAATCTGCCCTCGGCGCGGCTGGTGAGCGGGTTCGTCCGCTTCATCATCGTCCTGCTTACCATCGCCATGGCTCTCGAACAGCTCGCTCTCGCGCAGCGTACCGTCCTGATCACTTTCACGATCGCCTTCGGCGCCATCATGCTCAGCCTGGCCATCGCCTTCGGCATCGGAGGCCGCGTCGTGGCGCAGCAAATGCTCGAGCGCGTGTTCCCCTCCGGCGAAGCGCAGAAACAGCGCGAGGAAAAGGAAAAAGCCGAGGAGATCCCTCCGCTCTAACCATATTCCCGGCCCTTCGCCAGCAAGATGAACCGCTTCACGCTGAGCGAAACCCTCTGTCACGAAGGCTGCAAGCTCCGATGCACCGCGCAATGGAGTCAACAAGGGTTGGTTGTCATCCTGAGAGGCTGTGACTTTTTCGTGCGTTCGGTTTGGTTTATCGGTATAAGAGGTTCATGAGCCAACCAGAGGAAGTGGCAGTGGGCGAAGCGAGGGGTGCAGTGCGGTTGCGGAAGCCGGAGCGGCGGCAGATGGGCTGGG
>JAGWOX010000047.1 GCA_028877145.1 Acidobacteriota bacterium
ACTCTTGGCTGCGGCCTTTTGTCTCGTTCGTCTATACAGTTTGATAAGGAAATTGCAACAAGCCGCAGCCAAGAGTGGCTGCGCTACTCGGTCCCTACTGCTGCCAACCGCCACCAAGAGCCTGATAGAGCTGGACCAGCGACAGCCGCTCGTTGAGTTGTGCCTGAACGAGATTGAGTTCGGCGGAGAAAAGGTTCGTTTCGCTTGTCAGCACCTGCAGGTAGCTCGCGCCGCCATTGTGGTAGAGGATCTGCGAGAGGTTGTCGGTCTGCCGCGCCGCCTGCGTCAGTTTTTCCTGCTGCGCGCGATATTCCCGATCCTTCTGATACGCGATGAGCGAGTCGGAGACTTGGCGGAAAGCGTTCAGGATCGCCTGCTCGTAGGTGAGCAGCATCTGTTGCCGTTGGGCCTCGGTGTATCGGATGCCCGAGCGGATTGCGCCGGCCTCGAAAATCGGCTGCGTGACGTTGATCGCGGCGAACCACGTGTGCGCTTGGCTGGAGAACATCCGATTGAGCGCATAGCTTTCGAGGCCGCCGGTGCCGGTGAGGGAGATGTCGGGGAACAGTTCGGCCTTGGCGACGCCGATATTGGCATTCGCCGCGATGAGGCTGTTTTCGGCCGCGAGAATGTCCGGCCGGCGCGCCAGCAGTTCGGACGGCAAGCCGGCGGGAACAGTAGGCGGCGCAGGCTGCTCGACGAGCGGAAGCCCGCGGGAGATCGATCCGGGATTTTCACCGAGCAGGGTGCTGAGAAAATCCTCTTGCTGGCCGATCTGGCGCTCGAGTTCCGGGATGGCCTCCGCCGCGGTGTAGACGAGTTGTTCGGATTGGCTGACGTCGAGCTGCGACGCCGACCCGTGCTCGGCGAGAACGCGGGTGAGCCGCAGCGAATCCTGGCGCGATGCGAGCGTGCTTTTCGCGATGGCCAGTTCGGCGTCGAGCGCGCGCAGATCGAAATAGGAAGACGCCACGCTCGCCACCACCGAGGAAATCACCGCGCGCCTGCCCCAATCGGTGGCCAGCAGATCGGCGCGCGCCGCTTCAGTCGCGCGGCGATACTTGCCCCAGAAGTCCAGGTCCCAGATCGCCGAAACGCTCAGATGGCCGGCGTTCGCCTCGTAGGCGGGAAATGTCTTGGAGATTTTCGCGTTTTGCTGGCTGAAGAGTTGGGCGCCGAAGCCGGCGGAAGGGAACTGACTGGCGCGCGTAATACCGACGATGGCCTGCGCCGCAAGCACGCGCGTGGAGGCGATGCGCACATCGTAATTGTTTTGCAGCGCCGCGCGGATCAGCTTCTGCAGTGCGGGGTCCTGGAAAACCTGGAACCATTTCTCGTTGCCGATCGAAGCGGCGGACGTCGCCGAAGCAGCCGGAGCGGGCGACGGGCCGTGATACGTGGCCGGAACGTTGACCGCCGGCCGCTTGTAATTCGGGCCCACCATGCACCCGGCGACCAGGGGCAGCGCGAGAAGCGGGATGAGGAGGCGTTTTCTCATTCAGTCATCCTCTCCCGTGGTTCCCGGCGAGGCGAGCGGCGTGGCAGGCAGCACGCGGCCCGCGCCGGAAAGTCGCTCCACCACGTAGAAGATCGCCGGAATGAAGAAAATCCCGATGATGCTCGCGGCGAGCATGCCGCCGATGACCGTCGTGCCCATGATCTGTCGCGCCACCGATCCCGCGCCGGAGGCCATCCACAGCGGCACGGTTCCGAGAATGAAAGCGAAGGAGGTCATCAGAATCGGCCGCAGCCGGAGTCGAGCGCCGCCAAGCGCCGCTTCCGACAGCGACTTGCCCGCTTCGAATTGTTTCTTGGCAAATTCCACGATCAGGATGGCATTCTTCGCCGCCAGGCCAATCAGCATCACCATGCCGATCTGCGAGAAAACGTCGTTATCGATCTGGACCATGTACGCGGGATAGAACGCCTGCACGTACATGCGCCGCAGCAGCAGCATGCCGAGCGCGCCGCAGATCGCCACCGGTGTGCTGAGCAGGACGCTGAACGGCAGCGACCAGCTCTCGTACAGCGCGGCCAGGATCAGAAACACGAACAGAAGCGACAGCGAGAAAATCTCCACCGGCGAAACGCCCTGCCGCGCCTGCTGTTCCTGAAACGACATGCCCATGAAGTTGTAGCCCATGTCGGAGGGCATCGTCTGGCGAAACACTTCTTCGAGCGCGGCAGTGGCCTGATCGGAGCTGTAACCGGGCGCCGCGCTGCCGTTGATCTGCGCGGACTCGTAGCCGTCGTAGTGCATCACGAATTCCGGGCCCATGTGCGGCTCGATTTTCACGAACGTCGAGAGCGGCACCATCTGTCCCGAGTCGTTTCGCACGTAAAAATGGCTGATGTCGCTGTCCTTGCTGCGGAACTCCGGATCGCCCTGCACGTACACCTGCCACTGGTGGCCGAAGCGGTTGAAGTAGTTGACGAAGATGCCGCCGAAATACGCCTGGAGCGCGTTGTAAACGGAAGCGATCGGCACGCCCATTTTCAGAGCGGCGGCGCGGTCCACGTCGGCGAACCTCTGCGGCACGCTCGGCAGCAGCGTCGTCGCGATGCGGCCGATCTCGGGCCGCTTGCGGGCCGCGGCGAGGAATTTGTCGACATTCTGCGCAAGATACGGGATGCCGTGCCCTCCTCGATCCTCGAGAACGAATGTGAAACCACCGGCCGTGCCGACGCCCGGAATCGATGGCGGAGCGAAGCTGAAGGCGGTCCCTTGCGGCAACCGGCTCAACTCCTGATTCAGGCGGAACTGGATGGCGCGAATCTGCTCTCGCTGCGTCGTGCGGTCGCTCCACGGATTCAGCCGGACAAAGAAAAACGCGCTGTAGCTGGAGCGCACGAAACTGAGCATGCTGAAGCCGGTGACGGTGGTGACGTAGCGGACGCCAGGCGTTGAGTGGATGACCTTTTCGACCTGTTGCGCCACGTCATAGGTCCGCTGGAGCGAGGCAGCCTCCGGCAATTGCAGGTTCACGTACGTGTAGCCCATGTCCTCTTCGGGCAGAAATCCCGTGGGCACCTTCTGGCTGAGGTAATACGCGCCGGCGCCAAAAAGGGCCAGCATCGCGATCGCCACCACGCTCTTCCGGATCAGCGCCGCCGAGCCCCGGATGTAGCCGTTGGTCGAGCGCGCGAACAACCGGTTGAACCACGCGAAAAATTTCCCCAGTGGGCCGCGGCCGAATTTGCCCGGGCGCAGCAGCATCGCCGCGAGCGCGGGGCTGAGGCTGAGCGCGTTGAACGCCGAGATGATCACCGAAATCGCGATCGTGACGGCGAACTGCTGGTACAGCCGGCCGGTGATGCCCGGAATGAATGCCGTCGGTATGAAAACGGAGGAGAGAACCATCGCGATGCCGATGACGGGCCCGGAAATCTCCTCCATCGCACGCTGCGCCGCTTCCTTGGGCGCCTGGCCCTCCTCGATGTGCCGCTGTACCGCCTCGACCACCACGATCGCGTCATCCACCACCAACCCGATCGCCAGCACCAGCCCGAACATCGATAATGTATTGATCGAGAAACCGAATAAAGGAAAGACGGCGAACGTGCCCACCAGCGACACCGGCACGGCCAGAAGCGGAATTAGCGTGGCGCGCCAACTCTGCAGGAAGAGGTACACCACCAGGATCACCAGCAGCAGCGCGATCACCAGCGTCTTCACGATCTCGCGCATTCCCTCGTTCACCGCCAGCGTCTGGTCGATCGATACCGCGTAGCTCATGTCGGTGGGAAAACGCGACGATTCCATCTTCATCAGCGACCGGACTTCGGCGGCGTTCTCCACCGCATTCGAGCCCGGCAGTTGGTAAACGGCCATGATCGCGCTCGGCCGGCCGTTCAGGCTGCCCCTCACCGAATAGTCTTGCGTGCCCAGATCGATGCGCGCGATGTCGCGCAGCCGCACGATCCCGCCGTCGGGCATTTCGCGGACCACGATGTTCCCGAACTGCTCCGGCGTCACCAGGCGCCCCTGCGCGCGCACCGAGTATGTATATTGTTGGCCCGTCGGTGCCGGCTGCCCGCCGATCTGGCCGGCGGGATTCACGGTGTTCTGCGCCGCTAGCGCGCCGGTGACATCGGCAACCGTGATGCCCAGCTTCGCCATCTTGTCGGGGTTTACCCAGACGCGCATCGCGTACTGGCCGGATCCGAACACCTGAATATTGGCGATGCCCTTGAGCCGCGACATCGGGTCGGCCAGGTTGATGTAGGCGTAATTGGCGAGAAATTTGGCGTCGTAGGTGCCGTGCGGTGAATCGAGCGCCACGAGCATCATCGGCGCCGTCAGCGATTTCTGGACGCCCACGCCGAAGCGCGTCACGTCGATGGGCAACTGCGGCGCGGCCTGCGTTTCGCGGATCTGCGTGAGGATCAGATCGGTATTGGGGTTCGTGCCGACGCCGAAATCCACGATCAGCCGCATCTGGCTGTTACCCGTGGCGTTCACCGAATACATGTAGTTCATGTTGTCGACGCCATTCAGCTGCTGCTCCACCGGCGTGGCTACCGATTGGCCGACGGTCTGCGCGTCGGCGCCGACGAACGTCGCCGTGATCATGACTTCCGGCGGCACGATATCGGGGAATTGTGAAACGGGCAGGCGGGCAATCATGATCGCGCCGACCACGACGGTCAGGATGGCGATCACGATGGCGACAATGGGCCGGCGAATGAAAAATTTCGACATGGGTCAGCGTGCTCCGGCCGGCGCGGCGGCCGTTTTCGGGTTCACCACTTCGCTGTCCCGCACGCTCTGCGTCCCCTCACTCACCACGCGCGCGCCCGGCGTAAGACCGCTCGTCACCACCCACAGCTTTCCCATCGTCGGGCCCACCTCGACCGGCGTGATGTGCACGCGGTTATCCGCGCCGACCACCGCCACCTGGTAGCTGCCCTGCAGCTCGATCATCGCGCTCTGCGGCACGAGCATCGCATTCTTTACCGTTTCCGTGAGAGCCCGAATGCGCGCGTACTGCCCCGGCCGCAGCAGATTGCGAGGATTCGGAAACGATCCTACCAGCCGGATGGTGCCCGTCTGCTGGTTCACTTCGCGGGCGGAGAAGAGAATTCTGCCCCGGTAGGGATAGACGCTCCCGTCGGCCAGCGTCAGTTGCAAAGATTGGCCGAATCCGCCCAACCCATTCGGCCCTTTTCGTCCGCGGGCCATGCGCAGATATTCCTGCTCGTTCACCGGGAAATAGACTTTGATCGGGTCCACCTGCGAAACCGCCGTGAGTACAGTTGGCGGCCCGACGAGATTGCCCACCTGCACCTCCGCGATTCCCGCGATGCCGGCGATGAGCGAGCGCACTTTCGTATAGCCCAGATCCAGCTCGGCGTTTTCGACGGCGGCCTGGCCCGCCTGAACGGCCGCGCGGGCGGCGAGCATGGACTGCGTGTCGTTGTCGAGCTGGCTCTGTGGAATGGCCTTGGCTTTGGCCTCGGGAATGTCGCGATTCACGTCGAGCTTGGTTTTGCCGAGTTGTGCCTGGGCGGCGGCGAGCTGCGCGCGGGCCTGGTCGAGCGTCGCCTGAAACGGACGAGGATCGATTTCGAAGAGCACCTGGTCCTTTTGAACGAAGGACCCTTCGCGATAATCCTGCCGGATCAGGTAGCCGCTCACGTGCGGCTGAATCTGGGCGGTGACGTAGCCTTCGAGCGTGCCCACCCATTCGCCGTAGACGGGCACGTCCTGCTGCACCGCGGTGACGACTTCAACCACAGGCGCGGGCCGCCGCTCCTGGGCCGCCGCGCGACGTTGGCAGCCGGTGGCGAAAACAAGCGCCAGAACGATCCCCGCGCCTGCCCGCAATTTCTTCAGATATGCGACTCCCTGGCTCAATGGCCGTCTCCTTCTGCTCTTGCGCCCGCCGAATTTCTCGCCGCCGAACCGGGGCGCGGCGGCCCCATCCCTACGGAAAGGTTGACGCCTGCTGTGGCGCTCCGTTCCAGATGTGTGGCCTCGGTGAAGAAGTGCTCGAAAACGTTTCCGGCTCGCTCCGACTTTCCCTCACCGAAATTCGTCACTCGCTCAGCCGGGTCTCGAGGTAACCGCTCAGCACAGTCTTGAACTCGCCGATGATGGCCGTCCTCTCCCGCGGCCCGGTTCTCGCGTAAAGCGTCAGTAAACTTTTCAGCATCTGATGCACCACCGCGGCGATTCGCTGCGCCGTCGCCTCGGCCAGCTTCGGTTGCCGCGCCCGCAGCACCGCGGCGATCCTGTCGTGAATCATCTGCCGCCGCCGCAGACTGTGCGCGGTTTGAATGTCGAGCAGAGGAAGAAACGCCGGATGGTGCGCCGCGAATTTCAGCGGGAACTGGATGAGCCGGCCGGCAAGTTGGTCGGAGCTGAGCGTGGCGGCCTGCGGGGTGAAACGGCGCCAGAACTTGGCGTATTCCTCGGCGTATTGCGCGCGAAGGGCGTCGACCACCGCATCCTTATTGGGGAAAAACTGATAGAGCGAGCCGACCGAAGATCCGGCGCGCTCGGCGATCGCGCACATCGTCGCCGATTCGTAGCCCGCTTCGCCGATCACGCAATCGGCCGCGCGCAGCAGCCGCGCCACCCGGCGCCGTCCGCGGGACTGTTGCGGCACACGCCGCGGGGATATGGCTGAATGTGAAGGCACCGTCACCTTTTATCACATCCCGATTCCCGAGTCCAACCATTGAGCCTCCCTCGCCGCCCCCGTAGCACAGGCATTCCTGCCTGTGCGCCTTGTGCCTGGCCGCAGGCTGAAAAATGCTCACACCCAGGAATGCCCATACCACGAATGGCTCTCCCGGTTTTCTCCGCGTCCTCTGCGCCTCTGCGGTGAAAGCCTTGAGCCGTTGAATTGTTTTCAGAAAATCGTGCCGTCCCGGCAATGGCCGAACAGCCCGGTTGGGCGCTATCATACCAATGGGGGAAATTTTCCATGGTCGTTTCAGAGCCCGTCTTTATAGGTGTGGATATAGGCGGCACGAAAATCGCCGCCGGAGTCGTCAACGTACACGGCAAGATCAGCGAGAAGATCCGCGTACCCATGCCCAGCCAGGCAACCGGCGAGGAGGCTTTCTCCGCGGTTCGCGAAGTGGTCAATAAACTCTTGCCGGATGTCGAGCGGCACGGACCCCGGTTCTATATCGGCGTGAGCTGTCCCGGCCCGCTCAACCCCAAGCGCGGAGTGATCATCAATCCGCCGAACCTGCCCTGCTGGCGCGACTTCCCGCTGGCCCAGCGAATTTCAGAGACGTGGTCGCTCCCCGCCGTCATCGACAACGACTCGAACGCCGCTGCGCTGGCCGAGGCGGTGTGGGGCGCCGGAGCCGGCTTTTCCTCTGTTTTCTACGCGACGCTCGGGACCGGCATCGGCACCGGCATCGTCCTCGACGGCAACATCTATCACGGCCGCACCGGCGCCGCCGCCGAGGGTGGCCATATGACCATCGATTATCGCGGCCGGCGTTGCGGCTGCGGCAAGCGCGGCTGCATCGAGGCGCTCGCCAGCGGCCCCGCTCTCGCCGGGCGCGCTCGCGAGCGGCTGGCAGAATCGCGCGAGCCGTCGCTCATCCTGGAACTGGCGGGTGGCGATCTGCAGGCCGTCACCGGCGAGGTGATCGGCGAGGCCCACCGCCAGGGCGACAAGCTGGCTGGCGAACTGCTCTCCGAAACCGCCGATTATCTGGCCATCTGGCTCGGCAATATCGTCGACATGCTGGAGCCCGACGTGATCATTTTCGGTGGAGGCATGGCGGAGATGATGTCCGGCTGGCTGCCGGCCATTCGCGAAAAACTGCCCTCGTGGTCGATCAATTCGCGTTCCGGAGAGATTCCAGTCGTCCGCGCGCGCTACCGCGAGGATTCCGGCATAGCCGGCGGCGCCGCCGTCTGCCTCCACGAGGAAAACAACAGCCGCTGAGTAGCGCAGCCACTCCTGGCTGCGGCCTTTGTTACCCCGCCCCGGTCAAATCTCCGCACGCTGCTGCGCTCCTGCGACAGACGCGCCCTGAAGAGATTTCCTCTGCGACCTCTTTCTTTGAACTCCGCGCCCTCTGCGCGTAATCCTTTGCCAGTGCCCGTAAATCCCGCAAATCCAACTACGACGGTGGTAGTAGCGACCCGCATTTAGTATTTTCAGCCCCCGGCAATTTCGGGTGTGTCCAGATCGTGTCACAGAGGGCGCAGAGTGAGAAAACCGTGGTGGGTTGCGGCCGTATTGGCCGCCGTCTGTTTCTTCGTTCCACAGGTAAACGCGCAGGGATTCCGCGGAAGTCTGGTAGGCGTGGTCGTGGATGTGAGCGGCGCTCGCGTCCCGCTGGCCAAAATCTCCGTTCAGCAGGCAAACACGCCGGGCACGCTCCGGCGGATGACGGCAGATGATCACGGCAACTTTCGCATCGATAATCTGCTGCCGGGCACTTACGAAGTCACCGTCACCGCGAACGGATTCGCCACCGCGCGCGCGGAGGTGACGGTCGAGGTCAGCTCGACGCGATCGGTGACCGTAACGATGCGCGTCGCGGCCGCGGAGCAAACCGTGACCGTGCAGGGTGGAGCGTCCTCGATCACCACCCAGGCCCTCGACCTCACGAGCAGCGTGGTCCAAGCCGTCGTGACGCAGCAGGACCTGCAGGTGATTCCGCTCGCCGCGCGCAGCTTCGCCAATATCGCCTATCTCGCGCCCGGCACCGAGCCGGTCGAGCCCTCCGATCCCACCAAGGCGCGCATCACCGCCGTCTCCTTCGGCGGCAGTTCCGGCCTCAATGACGTGCTCACCGTCGACGGCGTCGACAATTCCGACGATTACATCGGTGGATTCCTGCAGAATTTCTCGCCGGACGTCGTTCAGTCGTTCGCCGTGCGCGTCTCCGACGAAGAAGCCGACGTCGGCAGAACTACTGGCGGCTCGGTCGCGATCACCACGAAGCACGGCACGAACCAGTGGCACGGCGACTTGGCGTTCTACGGCCGCGCTTCGGCGCTCAACGCCCGCTTCCCGATCGATAACCCGGCGCCGAATCCGAAGCAGCCATTTTCGCGCGAGAACTACGTCGGCACGCTCGGCGGCCCGATCGTAAAGGATAAGCTGTGGCTTTTCACCGGATTCGAATACGTCCACGAAAACGCGAGCATCGCCTACAGCGCGCCAAGCGCGCAGCAATTCAACGCGCTCAACTCGCTCGCCGGGCAGGGGCTCGTTCCCGGCGTCACTTCGATCGCCGTTCCCACCAGCGTTCCCGTGCCCTATCGCGACATTCTCGGCTCGGTCCGCCTCGACTGGACCCAGTCGCAGAATTCCCGCTGGTTCTTGCGCGCTTCCGAGGACAACTACACGACGCGCAACGACCTGGTGCAGCAGGCCACCTTGCCTTCGACCGGCGCTGCGAACCATTCGGCGTATTGGAATCTGACGGTCAACAACGAATACATTTTCAGCCCCACCTGGCTCGCCACGTTCGCCTTCGGCGCCAGCTACCTGCACCTCACCGAACGCCGCAATTCCGATTTCGGCTACGCCCTCGCGTTTCCCTTCAGCGCAACCGCCAGCACGATTTCCGGTTTTGAGACGTTTGGCGACCAGCAGTTCGTCACGCCGATCACCGCGTTTCCGGTGCTGCGCAACCAGCAAAAATACGAATTTCGCTACGACGTGAGCCACGCCTCAGGCGATCACGCCCCGCGTTTCGGCTTCGATTTCATTCACGAGCCCGTCTTGAGCGGCGCGCTTTCAGGGGCGGCGGAAGATCTCACCGTTTTCGCCATGAATCCCGTGGAGTATCTGTCGAATCCGGCGCAGTTCGCCGTCGATCTCAACTGCACGCCCACCCAGACGATCGCCGTGACGCCCGGCACCGTATGCACCAACACGCCGGCTTCCGACGGCGCCTTCGCGCAGAGCGTCGAGCGCCTCGGCGTCTATTTCCAGGACACCTGGCGCATCACGCCGCAACTCACCGTGAACTACGGCCTGCGCTACGACACGACGTGGGGCCTGTTCACCGCTTCGGGCCGCAGCCAGCTCCGGAATCCCGCTCTGCTCACGATGAAAGCGCTCCAGGTGCCCGGCTTCGAAAATTACGGCGCCCCGCACGATTATCACGCCGGCTTCGGCCCACGGCTCGGCATCGCCTATGCGTTCGGCAAGAACGATGAAACGGTAATCCACGCCGGCGCCGGCCTCTACTACAACGATCTCGCGCAGAACGGATGGGTGGCCGCGCTACAGTCGGTGAACGCGCCGCCGGAAACATGCGTGAATCCGGGCGATCCGGGCTGCCTGCCGGGCTCGGCCGATGGCGGTGCAGGGGCGATCATCGACCCGAACTACAAAACGCCCTACGCCTTTCACGCCATGATCGGCGTCGAGCATGCCTGGAATCCCAACTGGACCTTGAGCGGAAGCTGGGTGCACGAGGAGGGCGTGCACGCCTACCGCGCCTACAATTATGTCGCGGGCGTCACGCTCTTCTCTCCGCTCTTCCCGGCCACCGCTGACGCGCAGCAAGCGAACGTTCCCGATGTCTCCGTGTTCCGTTCCGACAACCGCTCGCGCTACGACGCGATGTTCATTCACTTGCAAGGCAATGTGACGCGCAGGATGAACCTGGTCGTGAACTACACGCTCGCCAGCGCGGCCACGTGGGGCTGCGTGGTCGGCGAGCTGTTTGATTACGTGAACGGCGTCTGCAATCCCCTCAACGCGTTTGCCAAGGGCGATTACGGCCCGTCGGGCGAGGACGTTCGCAACCGGCTGGTCCTCGGCGGCATCTTCCATCTGCCGGCGGGATTCGAGGTGTCGACGCTCGCGCAATTCGAGAGCGCGCGCCCCTTCACGCTGGCCACCCCCGTCGACGCCAGCGGCAACGGCGATCCCGGAAACAATCGGGCCGTGGTCAACGGCGTCACCACTTCGCTCGACCAGTTCCGTGGCACGCCGTACATGCAGGTGGATATGCGCGTCAGCCGCCCGTTCAAATTCAAGGAGCGTTGGACGGTGACGCCCTTCGCCGAATTCTTCAACCTATTCAACCGCAACAATCCCGGCAACAACTACATCGCCGATATCTCCGCTCTTCCAACCCCGGTCAACGACCTCTACAACGCCACGGCGTTCTGCCTGAATGCAGCTTGCACGCAAACGCAACCGATCTCGCGCCTCAGCCAGCTAGGCGTCCCCGCCGGCGCCCTCGGCGATTTCTTCGGCCCCGGCACCACGGTAGGCATCCCCTTCGCCGCCCAGCTAGGCGTGCGCCTGGCGTTCTAGCAACGAGACGGAGCTTCGCCGACCAGCAGTTTTTGCGCGACCCGAGCATGTTAGAATCCAGGCCGAATGAGTGTCGAGGACGATCACAAAAGACTCAGGTTCGACCTAGCCGACCGAAATCTCCAGTCGGTCAGCCGGGCGCAACATTTTTATCTTTCTGCATTGCTCGTATACCTATGCCTAGTGTGGGGATGGTTCTTCGTCGGCTCTGGTCAAGCCGTGACGGTCGATCTCTTTGGCCTTGGGCTAAAAACTGCGGGTGTCTGGAAGATCACACCACTCGTCACAATGTTGCTGACATTAGCTCTAGCCGGTTCTGTGAACGCATTTGCCCCTGCCCTCGAAGAACTGAACGCCGCACGCGAAGAACTTGGCGTCGGCGGAGAGGCCGGGATCTTCTATGTGGACTCGCACAAGAACGTCTTCGACTACTTCGCGCGCCTCCAGTTGTGGCCCGAGGGAGCAACGCGAAAGCCGGCTGAGGACTCAACTGGGTCCAAAAGCCTCCGTCTCCGGCTGCACCACCTGTGGTATCCAGCCCTATTCGTGGCAAGCGCGTACACGAGCTACCACGCCGTCTTTGCGCCACTAGCTTTGGGGGGCGTAGTTAACCGCACGGCCTACCTGTTTTATGGGTTAGTGTGCTTCGGCATCCAGGTTACGTGCTCCGTGAGACCCGTCTACAGGTGGCTGTGTCGCTTCCTTGGTGTGCGAACCGACAGAGTCTACGGGTGAGGGCGAGCTATCTCTCGTTGATCCTCGGGCGTAACGGAGCGGTCTCCGAGTGGAATGTACAAAGAGTGTCGTCCCCGAACACCCGATCAAGCGTAGCCACCACCAACTCCCCATCCTCCCGAGAGAAGGGAAGCGGCGGCTTGATCTTGATCACGTTGTGAAACGGTCCGTCGGTGGAAAGCAGAATCCCGCATTCCCGCATGCGATTCACGACGTAAGCCGCTTCCCGCGCCGCCGCCTCGAGCGAAGCCCGATCGCGCACCAGCTCGACGCCGACGAAAAGCCCCAGCCCGCGCACGTCGCCAATCAAGTCGTACTTTTCCGCCAGCCCGCGCAGCCCAGCAAGCAGCGATGCACCCACCTCCCGCGCATGTTCCTGCAAATGTTCGTCGGCAATCACGTCCAGCACTTCGAGCCCGATCGCGCAGGAAACCGGATTCCCGCCAAACGTATTGAAATATTCCATGCCATTCGCAAACGCCGCCGCAATCTCCGCCGTCGTCACCACCGCGCCCAGCGGGTGCCCGTTGCCAAGGGGCTTCCCCATCGTGACGATATCGGGAGCCACGTCTTGCGTCTCGAATCCCCAGAAATGCGTGCCCACGCGCCCGAAACCGGTCTGAACTTCATCGGCAATCGTGACGCCACCAGCCGCGCGCACATGCCGATAAGCATCGCGCAGGAATCCGGGCGGCAAAACGATTTGTCCGCCGCACCCCGGCAGCGATTCCGCAATGAACGCGCCAGGTTTCTTCCCCTGTGCATGAATCTCGTCAATGGCCTGGGCCACATGCGCCGCGTATTTCGCCCCGGCTTCGGGATCGTCGCGGCGGTAAGGACCGCGATAATCGTCCGGCAGCGGGATCTTGTGCACATGGGGCGGCGCCCCAGAGCCGCCAGGTCCGTCGAATTTATACGGGCTGATTTCAATGAGGCTCGTCGTATTGCCGTGATAGGCCACGTCGAGAACGATCGTTTCTTTCGACCCGGTGCGAGCGCGGGCGAGCCGCAATGCCAGCTCGTTTGCTTCGCTGCCCGAGCAGACGAAATAGCAGACGCGCAACGGCGCGGGCAGCGTTTCAGCGAGCCGCCGCGCGTAGCGCACCAGATTCGGATGCAGGTAGCGCGTGTTCGTGTTCAGCACCGCCATCTGCCGCGCCCCGGCGCGCACCACGCGCGGATGCGAATGCCCGACATGAGCAACATTGTTCACGCAATCGAGATATGGCCGCCCGCATTCGTCGTAGAGCGTCTGCATCGACCCGCGCACGATCTCCAGCGGCTTGCGGTACGAAATGCTGAGCGATGGCCCGATGCGCTCGGCGCGCTCGCCAAGGATTTCCGCGGGAGACATGGCCCCCTTTTCCTGCGTCGGCGCCGAAAGCGAGGGAATCCGCGCGATGAGGTTGGGATCGGGCGAAATGCTCAGCCAGATTTCGCGCGCTCCGGCCGGCGCCACGCCCGGAAAATCGCCTTCGCGGCCGAGCATGTCCGCGATGATCTGGAAATGCAGATGCGGCGGCCAGTTCCCGTTCACGGGGAAATTGCCGATGCTCGCGATCTGCGCGCCGCGCCGGATGCGCATGCCCTCAGCCAGCCCGTCCAGCGAATCGAGGCTCAAATGCCCGTAGAGAGTGAAAAACGTCAGCGCGCCATCGGCCACCGTGTGTTGCAGGACGATCGTTGGCCCGTAATCGAGCGGCGCGGCGTTGTTGCGAAAACTGTGTACGATGCCGTCGAGCGGCGCGAATACCGGCGCGCCCGGTTCGAGGAACAGATCGAGCCCGATGTGAATCGTGCGCCATTCCGGCCCGTCATTGCCCGGCAGCGCAAATGCGGGCGAGCGGTAAACAGCGCGCGCCTCGTTGTACCGTCCGATCCCGACCGCCGCTCCCGCGGCTTTCATGCGCGCGAAAAGCGCTTCGGTGGCGTCCGCGACGTCGCCCGACGCGGAGAACATGCCGGTTTCGAGGCTGCCGACGCCGAGATCGAAAACCAGGCTGCGCGCAACGCGCGGGTCCGGTTCGACGATCTTCCCCAGCGCCTCGGGATTCTCGTCGAGCCACGCCGCGATGCGCGCGCTCGCAGGGCAGGCGGGTAGGCCGCACGCGTGGCGAAATGTGTAGTGAGCCAGCCGCGGATGAATCGAGGAAAGCTGTTCGAGCAGCCGCCACGCTGGCGCTTCGCTGATCGTGAGATATTCGTTCGAAGGCTCGGCGGCACGCTGATAGGCCGAATTGGTGACGCTGACGGCGAGCCGCGTCTCGATGAGCGGAAACAGAATGCGCAGCTCGTCTTCCGTCAGCGGAAATGTGTCGTGATAGCCGCCGACAATGTGCGCGGCGGCGGCCACGGGATCGGGCTTCGAGAGCATCGCGTAAGCGCAACCCACGGCGAGTTCCGTAACGGTGGCCGTGCGCAGCATGTCGCCAAAATCGATCACCCCCATGACGCGCCGCGACCAAGCATCGCCCGGCCCCACAACGACGTTGTAATCGTTAGCGTCGTTGTAAATGACGCTGTGGCGCAGCGCGCCAAGCGCCGGCGCGACCTCGTGCTCGAACCGGTCGAGAATGCGCTCGACCATCACGCGGCGATCGGGATCGCCGATGTGGCGCAGGTATTCGCGTATCCACCCAGCGCGTTCGAGGTCCCATTTCAACTCGCGTTTAGCCGCAGGATGTTCAAAATGCTCGAGCGCCCGGTCGATCGTTCCGAGCGCCTCTCCCAGGCTGCGCAATAGTTCCGGCGTGTGTGGCGAGCAATCCGCAAGCACATTGCCGGGAATGTAGTTCACCAACCGCACGAAGTGCGCCGCCCCGTCGCTGGCACTGATGCGGGGCATCGCTTCGCCGTTGGAAGTCCGCCGCAGGCGTGGCAGCGCGAGTCCCGGCGCGGCTGTGGCCAGATGTTCGAGCGCGCGATTCTGCATGTCGAGCACCGGCTCGCTGTCGGCAGCATTCGAAATTTTCAACACGAATTGTTCGCCGGATTCGGCAGTCAGCAGAAAATTCCGATCCCGCTCGCTGGGCAACGGTCGCGCCGTGGCGTGCAGCCCGTACAATTCCTTCGCCAGCCGCACGGCGTCCGCGTCGGTAAACGAGGGCAACAGGAATTTCACGTCAAGCATAGGGTAGGGAATCTTTTCGTTTTTCTTTCCGCGCAACGTGTCTCGAAAATCGGAATATAGCACATGTAGCACAGGCATTCCTGCCTGTGCGCCTTTTGATTCACGGGCCGGTTGCGGGTTGTGTAGCGCCGCCCTTCAGGGCGGCACATTTACACTACGGTAGTTGCGATTATTCGACCCCGGCTGTGGCGGGTTGGGGTTCGATGTCAGGGAGAGTAGACGGTTTCGGCTGCGCCAGCCGGAACAGATGCCGCACAGCGGCGGTGAGTTCGTCCTGCTCCGGCCGCTGTCGTGTCTGTTTCAATTCGCGTGCCAATTCACCGGCTACGCGATCCATAATCCGCGCCGTGAGCGCATCGAGCGCCGCGGCCGCCGCGTCGTCCGTGGCCGGAGACTGGCTGCGGAATCGGGCAAGTTCGGTCTGGCGAATCTCTTCGAGATGCGCGCGTAACGCGACGATAGTCGGCACCACGCGCTCGGCGTCGAGTTCCTTCCCGAATGATTTCGCTTCCCGCTCGACCATTTTTTCGGCATCGGCCGCGGCGGCGAGCCGCCCATCGATGTTCGTCGAAACCACCTGCTGCAGATCGTCGATGTCGTATAGGAAGAAGCCGGAAAGATCGCGCACGGAGGGATCGATGTCGCGCGGCACCGCGATGTCGATCAGGAACAAGGGCCGGCCCTCGCGCATGCGGCGAATGCGCTCACCGTCCTCGCGGCCCAGGATGATATGCGGGCAACCGGTGGAACTGAGGACGATATCGGCCTCGGCCAGATACGGCCACCGGTCCTCGAACCGGATCGCGGTGCCTCCGAGTTCCCGCGCCAGTGTTTCGGCATGTTCGAGCGTGCGATTCGCCACCCACACCTTGCCCACGCCCGCCGACATCAGATAGCGCGCCGAAAGCTCACTCATTTTGCCCGAGCCGATCAACATCACCTTGCGATTTTCGAGCGAACTGAACAGCCGCCGCGCCAGCGCCACGGCGGCGTAGGGAATCGAAACCGGCGCTTCCCCGATCGCTGTCTCATTGCGAACATGTTTTGAAACGCTCAGTGCCTTTTGGAAGAGGCGATCGAGGAAGCGGCCGGTAGTCCCCGCCTGCCGCGCCTTTGTCCACGCAGCTTTCACTTGCGCGACGATTTGCGGCTCACCGACAACGAGCGAATCGAGGCTCGCCGCCACACGGAACAGATGCAGCAGCGCCTTGCCGCCGGTGAGGCGGTAGAAATGTCCGTAAGCCGACGTGTCGAGGCCGAATTCGCCGGCCAGCAGTCGCTGCACCGAGGCCGACGCGGCGTCGATATCCGAGCACCACAGAATGAATTCTGTCCGATTGCAGGTGGAAAGCAGAACCGCTTCTTCGATGCCCGGGGATTCGGCGAGATGATGGAGAGAGGGATAAAGGCGGCTTTCGCTGACCGAGAACCGTTCCCGAATTTCAACCGGTGCCGTGTGGTGGCTGATCCCAAGAACCAGTAAGCTGGACTCCAAGCGCCCGCCTCCCAAGTTTGTGAACCGCTGTCCATAAAGGCATCTCGGATGCCAGAGTCGGGATTTACTCCGGGAAATGATGCTCCGTATCCCATTGAAAATAAATGCATTGCGGCATTGGCTAGATCCCGGGCACGCGAGCTGTGAACCAGGTGTGTGATTTTTCGCTCGACTCCAAAAGGCTGGTGGGGGAAATCCCCCTCCGGCTCGGTCCCCTCACCGCTCTGGGTGGGCATGCTTCTACCAGCACAGGGATTGCCGGGCGGCCTGCGCGGCAGGCGCTGGCATGCTAAGATAAGAATTCGCTTGCCGCTCAACTCCAGCGATTTGACCAACCAGATTTGCGGAGGGGCTGCGAGGTGTGTGTCCGTAGCCCTTGACGAGGAAACGATAGAGGTATGACGCAGCCGATTCGCAACATCGCCATCGTGGCCCATGTGGACCACGGCAAAACGACGCTCGTGGATGCCATGCTCCGCCAGAGCGGCGCATTCCGCGCGCGCCAGGCGGTGGTCGAGCGCGTCATGGACTCGAACGACCTGGAGCGCGAGCGCGGCATCACGATTCTCGCCAAGAACACCGCCGTCTTCTGGGAAGACGTGAAAATCAACATCGTCGATACTCCCGGCCACAGCGATTTCGGCGGGGAAGTCGAGCGCGCGCTGCGCATGGTCGACGGCGTGCTCCTTCTCGTCGACGCGAGCGAAGGCCCGCTGCCGCAAACGCGCTACGTTCTCCAAAAAGCCTTGCAGGCGAAGCTCCCTCCCATCGTCGTGCTCAACAAGATCGACCGCGCCGACGCTCGGCCGAAAGAAGTGCTCGACGAAATCTACGATCTCTTCATCGACCTCGACGCCACCGAGGACCAGCTCGAATTCCCCGTCTTCTATACAAACGCGAAAACCGGCGTGGCGCATCGCGCGCCGGGCGATGATTCGACAACGCTCGCGCCGCTCTTCGACGCCATCCTGAGCGCGATCCCGGCACCCGCGGGCGATCCCACGGCCACGCTGCAGATCCAGGTGACGAATCTCGATTACAGCGATTATCTGGGCCGCATCGCCATCGGCCGCGTCTTCAACGGCTCGCTCGAGCGCGGCGCGCAGGTGGGCATCGCGAAGCTTTCCGGCGAAGTCGTGCCGACGGTCATCACAAAACTCTTCACCTTCCGCGGCCTCGAGCGCGACGAAGCTTCCGTGGCCGAATGTGGCGATATCGTCGCCATCGCCGGCGTCGAGGGCATCCAGATCGGCGAGACGATCACCAATCTCGAAACGCCCGCCCCGTGCGAGCCGCTCGTCATCGACGAGCCCACGCTCGCCATGATCTTCACCGTGAACACGTCGCCGTTCGCCGGCCGCGAAGGCAGCCTGGTGACTTCGCGCGACCTGCGCGACCGCCTCCGGAAAGAGCTGCTCACCAACGTCTCGATTCGCGTCGAAGAGACCGACACAACCGACTCCTTCCGCGTGCTCGGCCGCGGCGAATTGCAGCTCGCCATCCTGCTCGAAACGATGCGCCGCGAAGGCTACGAATTGATGGTCGGCAAGCCCGAAATCGTGGTGCACGAGGAAAGCGGCCGCCGCCTCGAGCCGGTCGAGCGGGTGACCGTCGATTGCCCGGAATCGTTCGTGGGCGTGGTGATGGAGATGCTCGGCAGCCGCCGCGGCGAGCTGGCGAAGATGATCAATCACGGCTCCGGACGCGCTCGCCTCGAATTCCGCATTCCCTCGCGCGGCCTCATCGGATTGCGCGGCCAGCTTCTCACCGATACGCGCGGCACGGCGCTGCTGCACACGATTTTCGACGGCTGGATCGACTACGCTGGCGAACTGGCTTCGCGCACCACCGGCGCGCTCGTCGCCGATCGTGTTGGCAAATCCACCGCCTTCGCCTTGTGGAACCTGCAGGAGCGCGGAGAGCTGTTCATCGGCCCGGGCGTCGAGGTTTACCAGGGAATGATCGTCGGCGAAAATTCACGCGATGCCGATATCGACGTCAACATCACAAAGGAAAAGAAGCAGACGAACATGCGCGCGTCCACCGCCGACGAAGCCATTCGCCTGATCCCGCCGCGCATCATCACGCTCGAAGGCGCCATCGAATTCATCGCCGAGGACGAATACGTCGAAGTAACGCCGCAATCCATCCGCCTCCGCAAAAAAATCCTCGACCCGAAAAAGCGCCCCCGCCTCTGGCAGCACCCCCGCGAAACCCCCACCACCGCCTGATCCGGTGCCCGCTCCCGTAGCACAGCCTTCAGGCTGTGCCTGAGGAAATGACAGGCTCTCCCCCTATCGCGCTTGTCCGCGTGTTGATTTGGACACTGGCACAGGCTGGAGCGTGTGCTATTGGGGCAGAACTGGCCTTGGAGTTCGTCGCAGAGATGCAGCTGACGTCAAATGAGTGGTGCTGGAATCACATCCACGCGCGAAGCCGCGCCTATTCGTCCTTCATCAGCTTCTGGAAGCGGGGATGGCTGCGGACGTTGTTGAGGTCTGGGTCCTTGGCGGCCCAGCGCCGATACCAGTGGCCGTGCCACATCGCTTTTTCGAGGCAATCGATCGCCTCGTCGATGCGGCCTTCGAGCGAGTAAAGGCACGCGACGTTATAGAGGACGCCGCAATCCTCCGGGTCGATGCCCAGCGCCGCGCGCGCCCAATCGAGCGCCTTCTTGTGGTCGCCCAGCCGAGACCAGCAAATAGCGCCAAGGTAAAGGCTGCGGGCGTCGTCGGGGTGCAGCTCGATGTGCTTCTCGGCGGCTGCCACGCCGCGGCGGAACGCATGCTCGCTTTCGGATTGGCGTCCGAGCGCACTGAGAACCATTCCCATCAACGCCGCAGACTGATAGTCGTCCGGGTTGACTTCCGACGCTTTTTCAAACAGCCGCGCCGCTTCCTCGTTCTTTCCTTCCTGGAAGCAGGCACGCGCGTAAAAGTAATACGCTTCGAAAAGTTTGGGATCGAGCCGGATTGCCGTCTCAAATTCTATGCGAGCTTCGTCAAACTGCTTGCTGAGCGAAACGGCTAGTCCGCGCGCCACGTGTCCTTCGGCGAGTTGCGGATCGAGTTCCAACGAGCGCCGGCTGGCGATTTCCGCTTCGCGCAGATTCGCGTCCGTCGCTTCCCAATACATATAAAGGTAGCAATGGCAATAGGCGACACCGGCGTGCGCGCGCGCGTACCCGGGATCGATTTCAATGGCGCGCTGG